>JANNBJ010000115.1:0-27700 GCA_031385325.1 Gammaproteobacteria bacterium
ACTGGGTGGCGCGGACCGGAGCGCGCACAGGCGTGCTTGACAGCACGTCGAGCACGCGGAGGGCGCACGCCGAGTGTTTTCGCTGCTATCGGCGTCCGCAGCAGCTCATTCATGAATAGTGCGGGCTATGGGCTCACCACTTCAATTGTTCTATCAGATGTTTTCCAGGAATTTGCCGTGCTGTTTGTGGAAGTACCGGGCACTGACCAGCCAGATGCTTGCCAGAATCAGCTCGACAACAATGAATGTGGTAGCAAACGGGGCGTCGTGGATAGCACTCGCAATGATCCTGCAGACCGCAGCGCCGCCAATCAGGAGAGCGGCCATATAGAGCATCATGGGTGATCGATTCCAGGCACCAAAAAATGCGGCGATCGACGAGCACAGAAAAAACGACCCGAAGTCGCCGATCTGCGTGCTGCGACCGATACCTTCAAGCAAAGGCATGCCGAGCTGACGAGCGGCAGTTTCCGGCTCAAACATGAACATGATGCCGTTGACGAAGATTGGTATGCCGGCAATAGCTGACAGCATGCGGAGTATGGAATCCATAGTCTTTACCTCGTGCTCTTAACTTGTGCTCTTACCTTGTGCTTTGTGTGTTGTCGCTGTGGAGACCACTGGATGCTCGCACACCGTTATACTGATCGCTACGGACATCAACGGAAATTCTTGTGAGCTTGATCGCACAGACCATCATCGTTACGGGTGCAGCTGGCATCCTCGGCCACGCGGTGGCCGCCAAGGCAAAATCTCTGGGTGCCACCGTTGAATTGATCGACGTGGTGCCTGGATTTGTCTCGCCGCTTGGGCGCACGCACGTGGTTGATCTGACCGACGCCGATGCGGTTGCAAAGTGCATAACATCCATCGGCGACTTTCATGGCTTGGCCAACATCGCTGGCGGATTTGATATGGGTCCGCCAGTGCATGTCACTCCGGACCGCATGTGGGATTTGCTGTTCGACATCAACGTCAAGACACTGCGTCGAATGCTGGCTGCCTGCACACCGGTTCTCGTCGCGCGCGGACGTGGCAGCATCGTCAACATCGGTGCGCTGGGCGCATTGCACGGGATCGGCAACATGGGCGCCTACACAGCCGCCAAGAGCGCTGTCATGCGGCTGACCGAGGCGGCTTCTGATGAAGTGCGCCAGCAGGGTGTGAACGTCAATGCGCTGCTTCCGTCGTTGATCGATACACCGCGCAATCGAGCCGATATGCCGAACGCGGACTACAGCAAATGGGTGAGCCCGGAGGCGTTGGCCGACGTCGTGTGTTTTCTCTTGTCAGATGCGGCCAAGGCAGTGCACGGCGCATTGATTCCGGTACGTGGGCTGGTTTAAGTTACATCCGAGACGCAAGGATCCAAGGCTCCAGGGGGAACCTGCATGGGTGATGGAGCCTCGATGAACAAGGCGGCGCGAGCCCGGCTGATCGAGATCGCACAAGACGTCATGCAGCATGCTGCTGCGAAGACCTTTCGTACTGCCGAATCGACCATGACGCTGCCTGCCTCAATGTATACCGATCAACAGCGTTTTCAGGACGAGCGTACGAAACTCTTCCGTCGAGTTCCGCTGATGCTTGCGGCTTCCTGTGAGCTTCGAAATTCCGGTGACTACAAGACCATGGACGTTGCCGGCGTGCCGATTCTGCTTACCCGTGATCGAAGCGGTGTTGCACACGCGCTGGTAAATATCTGTACCCATCGGGGTGCGCCGGTTGCCAGTGGTGCCGGTAACGCCACCCGCTTTGTCTGTCCTTACCATGGCTGGACCTACGGCATCGATGGTCGCCTGGCTGCGGTTGCGTCGGCGAAGGACTTCGGAGAAATCGACAAAGCCTGCTTTGCCATGCGTCGATTGCCGGTGCACGAGCGGTATGGACTGATTTGGGTGACCGCCGATCCGGCCGCCGTACTCGAGACGGATCGGTTCCTCGGCGACTTCGGCGAAGCTCTGGGTGGCTTCGGATTTGAATCCTGGCACCTCGTGGAGCGTCGTGAGATGCCAGGCGCCAACTGGAAACTCGCGTTTGATGCGCACCTGGAGTTCTACCATCTGCCGGTGCTGCATCGAAACACGTTTGGCCCGACCACCAACAATCAGGCGCTCTACTTTTTCAACGGGCCGCATGAACGATTGATTCGGCCGATCGGCCTCGAAAAACCTGGAATCACCGCCGATGCCGACATTTTCCAATGGTGCGACCGGCCGGTGACCGATTGGCCGATAGAGGCCATGCTGCTCGGTGAGTGGATTCTTTTTCCGAATGTCTCGATCAACAGCTTTTACACCGGCGGTCGCGGTGTCCTGATTTCGCAGATCTTGCCGGGCGCGACGGTTGGCGAGTCGATCACGATCCAGTCGTACTTCATGCAGAACGAACCGGATGCAGAACAACTGGTTGCTGTGCGGGCAAACTGCGAATTCCTGGCGCGTGTGGTCCGTGATGAGGACCTGACCAACTCGTATAACCAACAGCGAGCGCTTGGCTCAGGATTGCTGAAAGAGGTCTGCTTTGGCCGAAACGAAGCAGGTGGACAGCACTTCCATTGCTGGCTGGATGCGGTGCTCGCAACGCCGGATGACGCGTTGAACACCTTGTTTACAGATCACGCTGACCAACCTCTCGGATCGGGTCGATCTCTCCGACTGGATAAACAGTGCTGATACCGGCCGATACCGGCGGAGGACAATCATGTGCTGCAACCGACAGATTTAGCTCGCGGATCGTTGCTTCCAGCATGGGCTATGAAATAATCCGGCTACCTTCAACGATCGAAAAGGAGATCAGTATGTCGAAAGGTGAGGATCGGAAAAAGGAAACCAAGAAAAAGCCGGAAAAGACGCTAAAGGAAAAGCGTGCGGCCAAGGCAGCCAAAAAAGGCTGACAGCTGTTTTCCCGTCCGGTTCCGGGGCACGCTCCGGGAGCCGGACGGCTCTTGTTCTCCGCTCATTGTGCGTTGTACTCCTCAGGGCAGCGTTCTGACGCGTTCTGCTGGTATCGCCAGCTGCTCCATGAAGTAGCGTTTGAAGTCCTCCCCCCACGGCTGCTCTATCACTGCCTGTTGCATGCAGTTCATCCAGGCATCCTTCTCCGTCGAGCCGATTGCGAAGCGTTGGTGCACACCTGGAATGCTGATCGCGCCGTATTTCTCCTGATATCGCCTTGGTCCGCCCAGCCAACCACACAGAAATCTGGCGAGCTTGTCGCGAGCACTGCTCAGGTCCGGTGCATGCAGCCGCCGGATCCCCAGTGCTTCGGGGTTCGAGTCCATGTTGGCGTAGAACTGATCGACCAATGCCTGCAAACCCGCTTCGCCTCCGGCGGCTTGAAAGGATGAGTCGCCAATGCCGTACCGGCTTGCCATGGTTGCTGTCTGACGTACCTGTGAAGGGGTGGTTGAGGGCGCTCGGTGGACTTGGTTACCTGGCCGGTTCGAGCCGATAGCCGGTGATGCCCAGATCGCGATTTGGGTCGAAGTTGGTGTCATTGGTCAGGAACTGGCGACCATCTCCAAGCTGCCATGCATTTGAATAGTGGATGGACAGATCAACCTGTTGCCCGCTGTTCGGATCGCGCCACGGCTGCACTTCCTGAATGTAGTCCTTGAATGCTTCGTGCTGTCGGGCTGAGCTGGCGTCATTACTGGCCACGATCTGGTTGTTGATTCGCCCGATCTCGTTGATGGTGTCCATTCGCAGTTGATGACGTGCAGTCATTCCCGCCAGATTGATTTCCGCCATGCGGCGACTGTGCCACTCCTGAATCGAGCGGATCTGTCGCTGATTCAACGTCTCCACGGCTTGCCGGGACCAGGTCATGAGCTGTTCGCCCCAGCGTTTTTGGAGACGGCTCGAACCTCGCACATGTTCAAGTACCGAAAAGTCGAGCAGGCCGTCGGGGGCGCGCAAGGATATCGGCACGTCTGACCAGGCGACCACGGTGCCCTGCAATTCGGAAATCGTGATGGTCGCGACCATGCTCTCCCGCATGGGAATCCCCTGCACTTCGTAGCCGATCAACAGTTCACCACTATCAAAGCGCAGCTGCGCGGGGCCGTTGTTTTGCGTTGGCTGACTGGCTCGTATCGCGTCTGCCAATTCGGGTCTGGCGCGATAGTCCAGCACTCGAGCTGCCGGTCTGCTTTGTTGTGCGAGAAACTCAAGATACTCGCGTGCTGAACGCATCGGTGCAGCGGGGCAGGGGTTCAAGGCGACCAGCCCGGCGGGAGCGGACTCCACTTGCCAGGTCAGGCCGGGAAACAGGCTGATGCCGTGCATGCCGTCCGGCGACGATGCAGCCCAGTTGAACGCATAGGTATTGCCGATGCATTCGACACTGCGGTTCCGTTCCACACCACCCTGCATCGACCAGCCTTGCGGGATATCGATCTGCATCGCCGGCATGGGTTGTCCAAAACCGGTCGTATCCATGATCGTTGCCGATTGCATGCTGGCGACGGACGGGCGTGAATTACCGGCCAGTTCGCTGGCTTGTGATACCAGGGGGCGTCGATCAAAAAAGACGCCGTTTTGATGGCGTTCGACGATTTTGTGCGCGGCAGAAGGCACTTGATCTGCTGGCAGGGCAGACGTTGGCTGCAATGAAGGGACCGGAGTTACCTGGGGGGCACTGACTTGCGGGTCAGCCGTTTCAGCGCCGCAGGCGGCAAGCCAGACAATTGCCAGAACAGCGCCGAATAAACGCATGGAACGTTGCTGATTCAAACGCAATCCGGCTTCTCTACAACCGCTGGTTGAACTCAACCATGTTGCCACTTGGATCATGCGTGAATGCCTGGATGCAGACTTTCGGAATTTCCCTTGCCTCGGAACAGCGGAAACCGGCGCTGCGCACTGCAGCAGTCACCGCCGCGAGATCTTTGACCTCGAAAGCAAAATGCTGCTCTTTGGGCGGCGCTGTCGACTCGATGCCGAGCAGGTGAACTTCCTGAACACCACTGCGTAACCAGGCGCCCGGGAACCCGAGATCAGGGCGTGGTAATTTTTCCATGCCGAGCACATCGACATAAAAACCTTCCGCGTCGTCGACGTTTTTCACGTTGATGGAAACATGATGTATGCCGGTGAGGAGCATCGGAGTTCTCCGGTTCAGATAGAGGTCGAGAATATCACGGCCTGATTGAGGCAGGTGTGCCCGGCGCGCCCGCGCTGGTCAGCGCCGCAAGTGTTCGGGCATCGGTGAATCCGTGGGGAGGCCAGCCTTGACTCTTCTGGAACTCTGCGATGGCGCGGCGGGTTCCAGGCCCGACCAGACCATCGATGGCACCCACGTCAAAGCCTCGTTCCGCGAGATTGCGTTGCAGTGTCTGAACAGACTGCAGGGGCAGACGCCTGGGTGAACTCTCAGGTATTGAACGCACCAGCTTGCCACCTCCCGCAATCTGGTCTGCCAGTCGACCGACACTGATGGCGTAATACTCGGAACGGTTCCACTTCATGATGACGTCGAAGTTTGGATAGGCGATGAAGGCCGGACCCTCGGCGCCACTGGGCAGGATGATCCGGGCGGGGGTTTGCGACACTTTCAACGGGCGGCCCATGGAGTCACGAACACCCATGACGGACCAGGTGGCAAGCGGTTGAATCTGATCCAGCAACAGGTAGTCGAATCCATCTGGCAACAGCACTTCACGCCCCCATCGCATGCCGGTTTGCCAGCCCAGCGCGGCCAGAAACCGAGACGCCGAGACCAACGCATCCGTGGTGCTGTTCCACAGATCCCGCTTGCCGTCACCGTCACCATCAGCCGCGTGTTTGAGCCAGGCCGATGGCATGAACTGCATGTGGCCCATGGCACCGGCCCACGACCCGGTAAGCCCCTCAACGGTACTGTCACCACGATCAACGATCAGCAGGGCATTGATGAACTCCTGCCGGAAAAAATCACTGCGTCGTGAATCACAGGCAAGGTTAGCCAGCGAGGCGGGCACGGAACGGTTGCCGAGCGTTTTGCCAAAGTCGGTTTCGAGCCCCCAGAACGACAGCAGGTATTGCGGCGGAACTCCGGTTTCACGCTGTATGCGTTCCAGCAGGTTCTGATGTTGGAGCAGCAGGGCTCGGCCTTCCGAGATCCGGCTGTTGGTGACACGAACCGGGAAATAGCCTGCAAATGTGTTGGTGAACTCGGGCTGGGACTGGTCGAGAGTCAGGACGCTGCGGTCTTCGCGAATGGTGCTCCTGGCCACGTTGGCCGTGGTTTCCGAGACGCCGAGCGACCGTGCGTCTGCCAGCAATCGATCCGCGCACTCGTCGAACGTGGGGTTAACGATCGGCCGCGGTTCAGGCGATTCGACCGGAGTGGCTGTGGCCGGAAGCGAGTTTGCGCTGGCTTCACCGGCGTGCGCCTGAAATGGCGAGAGCACAAACATTGTCGCCAGTGCGAGCGATCGATACAAAATGTTAATCGACCAGCGACCGGCCGATAACGTATCGCATGATCTGACTGGTCCCTTCAAGAATCTGATGCACGCGCAGGTCACGAAGGAATCGCTCTACCGGATAGTCCATCAGATAGCCATAACCACCGTGCAGCTGCAAGGCGTTGTTGACGATGGTCGAGCCGGCTTCGGTAGCCATCAATTTGGCCATCGCTGCAAACGGCGTTTTGTCGGGTGCATTTTCCGTTACCTTGAGCGCAGCGATGTACAGCAGGGCGCGCGAAGCCTCCAGCTGAGTCACCATATCGGCCAGTGTGAACTGGGTATTCTGGAAGTCGGCAACACGTTGACCGAACTGGTTGCGTTCCTTGACGTACGCGACTGCGTCATCCAGACATCGTTGTGCGCCGCCAAGCGAGGACGCACCGATGTTGACCCGGCCACCATCGAGCCCGGCCATGGCAATTCGGAATCCCTGACCTTCCGTGCCCACCAGATTCGCCACCGGCACCTTGACGTTGTCGAACATCACCATGGCAGTGGGTTGGGAGTGCCAGCCGAGTTTGCGCTCTTGTGCGCCGAAGCTGACACCGGGCATGTCTTTCTCGACCACCAGGCAGGAAATTCCGCGTGCCCCGGGACCGCCGGTACGCGCCATCACCACATAGATTTCATTTTCGCCGGCACCGGAGATGAAGGCTTTGTTGCCATTGATCACGTAATGGTCGCCGTCACGACGAGCTGTGGTCTTTAAGGATGCTGCATCCGAACCGGCGCCTGGTTCGGTCAGACAATAACTCGCCATATGCTCCATGGTGATGAGCTTTGGCAGATAGGCCGAGCGAACCGCGTCACTGCCAAAGGCATCGATCATCCACGCGGCCATGTTGTGGATCGAAATGAAAGCTGACGTGGACGGACACCCGTAGGCGAGTGCTTCGATGATGAGTGCAGATTCCAGGCGGCCGAGACCACAGCCACCCATCGCTTCGCTGATGTAGATCGATCCGAAACCCAGCTCCGCCGCCTGGCGGATGGTGTCACGCGGAAAGATCTTGTGTTCGTCCCAATGAGCGGCATGAGGCGTGATCGCATCGGCAGTGAATCTTCGCGCCATCTCCTGTATGGCGCGCTGATCCTCTGTCAGTTGGTAGTTCATCGCTTCTGAGTCTCTGGTCTGTCTGAACTGAGAACGTCTTCGTGCGGGCAACTGCCAACACCGACCGCAACCTGCAGCCGGTAGTGGGAAATGCCGAAGAAGTCTGGCTGGTGTCAGCCGCCGGCGTTCATGCTCTGGGCGATCACCGAAAAACCCGTGGTTGCGGCCAATCGCTTGCCAACCACAGCCTGATAGGCACCGCTGTCGTACCAGGCTTTGGCTGCCTCGGTGGTCGGAAACTTGATGATGACGGTCTGCGGACCGGGAGGAGTTCCTTCCATGGTGACAGCTGCAACATCAAAGGACACCAGTTCCGCGCCGTGGGCGGCGAGTGTGGGACCTGCGCCTGCGGAGTATTCGCGATAGAGCGCTGGATCCTTGACGACATACTGGGCAATGAAATAAGCGGCCATGTTCTTCCCCCAAGTGTTGTAGTGATGCGTCGTTGAGTGGACGCGTTGCCGGATTTAAAAAATTCGCTGTTGGCAATGTTACCGTGAGCGACTCAAGACGAACAGACAACGGTGACTGTTTTATGCCGACGCTTCGCGTGATTTTGACTCGCCGGTGGCCACAACCGGTCGAAGACAGACTGGCTGGACTATGTGACTTGACCGTCAACGACGATGACCATCCGTTCAGCCCCGCCGAGCTTGCACACGCGCTTCGGCAGTGCGATGTGCTCGGCGCTACGGTCACGGATCGCCTCGATGCCAGCCTTTTGAATGCACCCGATCGACGGACGCGGCTAATCGCCAATTTCGGCGTAGGTTTCAACCACATCGACAAGGCAGCCGCGCTGGCTGCTGGTGTGGCGGTGACCAACACGCCCGGCGTGCTGACCGATGCGACGGCGGACATAACGATGACCCTGATGCTGATGTGCGCGCGTCGGGCCGGAGAAGGGGAGCGATTGTTGCGTGCCGGACGCTGGCCCGGCTGGTCGCCGACGTCGCTGCTCGGGTCTGAAGTGAGTGGCAAGACACTCGGCATCATCGGCATGGGCAGGATTGGGTTGGCCACCGCGCGGCGGGCTCATTATGGTTTCGGAATGAAGATCCTCTATCACGGACGTCATCGGCTTTCGCTGCTGGATGAAACCGTCTTCGGCGCCACCTGGCATGGGGATCTGAATACGATGCTGACGCAGTGCGACTTCGTGTCGCTGCATTGCCCCAGCACGCCGCAGACCCATCATCTGCTCGATGCCCAGCGGCTGGCTTTACTCCCGGCCCATGCGTTTGTGATCAACACGGCGCGCGGCGATGTCATTGATGAGGCTGCATTGGCGTCAGCAGTGGCGGCAGGTCGCCTGGCTGGCGCCGGGCTGGATGTCTACGAGGCAGAGCCTGTCGTGCACCCCGGTTTGCTGGCTCTGGAAAACGTCGTGCTGTTGCCACATCAGGGCAGTGGGTCGCGCGAAACCCGCGCGGCGATGGGGCACTGTGCGGCCAACAATATCGAAGCGTTTGTGTCTGGCCTTGCCTTGCCAAATCAGGTGATCTGACGAAGCTTGAAGTCACCTTCCACGACTCGGCGTTGCAGATTGCGCACGGAGCGAGGTGTCCAGTACAGCGCGAAGATACCGAAGCCGATCCTGACGCCGTACAGGATGATGAACAGCGCGTACAACCCGGCGTTACCAAACTGGAGCGGTAACCAGATCAGGATCAGCAGTGCTGCATAGAGCACTGCCACGCTGCCGGACTCCATGAAGATCATGTGTTTCCCGGGGACGTCCGTTCTGGCACGAATGACGTGGTACAGGGCCGCAACCAGACGCAAGGCGAGATCGGCAAGTACGATCCATCGAAAGGTTTTTTCTTCAAGCAGCGCCTTGATGGCCTCGGTACCCGACCCCGACTCTGACAAGGCAGCACCTACCAACGGCAGCAGGAAGAGTGAAGCGACGACACCAAAAAAAAGAATGGTGCCCGGTGCCGGTGCGGTGCCTCGCTCTGGATAAGTGCCGCTTCCATCTTCGAGACCATCTGCAATGAGGAGCACCGTGCCGGCTTCGTGATCCACGCGGTGACTTTCAGCAATCCAGCGCCAGGCCAGCCCGTATTTGAAAAGATCGGCCAGTACCGTAATGAGCGCATCAACGACCATGAATGCCAGCATGGTCAGTGCGGTCCAGTCAAAAAACGCCATGCCACCGAGGCAGATCAAACCCGACAGGACGAGGTCGGTTGCGCGGGAGCGAACTTCAGCGAGCCCGATGTGTTGGTAATAGGACAGTACCGCCGCACCCCGTTTCTGGGCCAGTGCGATGTCCGCCGCGCCGATCTGGCGTGATGACTTTGAGCGATCGATGTTTCTGACGGGAGACTTGGGCGCCATCGCTGTGCAAGAAATTTTTCTGGATCTTCGGTGTATTCTCTCGTTACTGCAAACCAACGGCTTGAAGACGCATGGATCTACGAAGCGAGTGGTCCAGACGACCCTGGTGGATGAACCTGATATTCGGCTTCTGTGTCTACATGACTTTTGTCTACATGCCGTTTGATATCTTCTGGAAACCCGTGGCTGCGGATCAGGAAGTGTGGTTCGGATTCATGCTGACAGGATGGTGGGCCAAGGCGACCGCGCCGGTGCATTGGCTGATCTATGGCGCACTCGCCTGGGGCTTCTGGAAAATGCGACCCTGGTTGTGGCCCTGGGCTGCGCTGTACACCGCGCAGGTGGCGATCGGCATGCTGGTCTGGTCGTTACTCGATGCAGGCGGACCTGGATGGATCGGTGGTCTCATCAGCTTTGTTATTTTCATGATCCCAACGATCGCGCTCTGGCGGGCGCGATCGCTTTACAACGGCATCGTTTCTTAACAGGTTGCTTGTTCAGCAACCTGTTAATCAGCTGGCGACACGAACTACACGTGTGCCAAGGTTGCCTCCGGCCAGCAGGTCGACAAATGCTGCCGGCGCTTTTTCAAGACCCTTGAATTCGTCCTGCCAGACTTTCAGCGATCCGTCCTGCATCCAGCCAAGCATGTTTTGTCGGGCTTCTGCGTAACGATCGGCGTAATCAAACACCAGAAATCCCTGCATGCGGATTCGCTTGTTGACCAGAAGCCCCGGTATGCCTTTCGGGCCGGGTGCGGGATTGCGCGTATCGTATTGGCTCACCACACCACAGCAGGCGATACGACCGAAGGTGTTCATGCGAAAGAGGGCAGCGCCCAGTACATCACCGCCGGTGTTGTCGAAGTAGACATCCACGCCTTTCGGCGCAGCATCCTTGAGTGCACCACGGAAGTTCCCATCTTTGTAATTCACGTAGGCATCGAAGCCCAGTTCGCTCACCAGTCGCCGGCCCTTGTCGTCCGAGCCGGTGACACCTATGACCCGAGCCCCTTTGATGCGGGCGATCTGGCCGACCAGGTGGCCCACGGAGCCAGCCGCCGCGGAAACGAGAACGGTCTCGCCAGGCTTCGGATCGCCAACTACCAGCAGACCAAAGTACGCAGTAAGGCCGTTGGTGCCGAGCGCGCCCACGAAATGCGCCGGATCGTCGATCGGATTCACTTTGCTAACGGCCTTGGCAGGGTGCACGGCGTACGCTTGCCAGCCGGATCCGCAGATCACCAGATCGCCCACCTGGAGTGACGGTGCCTTTGATTCAACGATGCGTGAAATGGTCTGGCCATTCATGACAATGCCGGTTTGTGGCGCACCGGCGTAACTGGCACTGCCCTGGAGTCCGGCTCGCGCGCCAGCACCGATACCAATGGCCAGCGTCTGACAAAGCACTTCACCAGCGGCTGGTTCCGGCATGGGCGAAGAGACGACCTCGAAGTCACCGGTCTGCAGTCTCTCTTCCGGCAGATTCCTGATCAGTACGCGTGTGTTGGTGTTGGCAGGCATGACGACTCCCGATTGTGTATTTTTTCTGGTGCCTCCCTATCCTGCCAGAACAGGCTGGCGACGGGGAGTCCGGAGGCGGCGCTCCGACGAATCAAGCAGCCGTAAGGTCGAGCAGAGTCTCTGAAGTGGTCCAGAGCCTTTTAGCCAGGGCCTGGTCCGAGGCGATTGCGGACGCCCGTGATTCTCGGCAATCCGCAAAGTACCGACCGGTAACGCCTTCCAGGGATGGCGAGGTAGCGACGTAACAGGTCGTCGCGGCGCCTTGTTCAGGTGTCTTCATGAATGGAAAGAAAAAGACGCTCATGAGCAACGGCAGAGGACCCTGCATGCTGCGGCCGAGATTGGTCTTGATGACACCTGGATGCAGCGAGTTTGCTGTGCTGCCAGCCGGGAGGCGCCGAGCCAGTTCGTTGGCGAACAGCACATTGGCAAGCTTGGATTGTCCGTAAGCCTGAAAACTGCTGTAGCCCTTGGCACCGGACAGGTTGTCGAAGTCGATTCCGCTTCGAGGCGCCTGGAAGTGTGCGGCACTGCTGACGACGACTACCCGGACCGGTTGCTGATGGCCTAATGCGGGTTGCAGGAGATGGGTGAGCAGGAAGTGCCCAAGATGGTTGGTGGCGAATTGTTTTTCGATCCCCCGAACCTGCTCGAGCTTTGGCAGTGCCATGATGCCGGCGTTCAGGATGAGCAGATGAATGCCGTTGGTCTGCTTGTCAAGAATGGTCGAGGCACAGCGCCGGATGCTGTCCGGATCGGTCAGCTCGCACGCCACCGGTTCCACCTGGCCTGCCAAGCTGGCACACGCAGCAGTGGCACTTTCAAGTGTTCGCGCAAGTCCAAAAACACGCGCACCACGTAACGCCAGCACTCGTGCAGTCTCCAGTCCGATTCCGGAGTTCACCCCGGTGACAACCGCGACCTTGCCGGAGAGATCAATGCCAGTTGTCACTTCTTCAGCGGTTCGGCTCAAACTTCACCTCCTGTTTCTTTTTGTGCATGGCGCTCATGCCGTGCATGGCGTGTATTGATAGTGGACAGAATCCTGGCATGTTCCTGCCGGGTAATTGTGAAGAACGAGATCGCGATGATCGAAACAAGGCTGAGCACAATCACGCTAGGCCCTTGCCACCACCCGAATCGCATCACCACATCCGCCGGAATGGTGGCGGGATCACTCCCTGGTGGTATGCCGGCCATGTCGATGACCAACCCGGCCATGACAGGCCCGGCACCACCGATCACTTTTCCTGCGAAAGACGCGGCCGCGTAGTAGATGCCTTCCTGTCGGTCACCGTAGCGTCGTTCGTGTTCGTCGGTGATGTCCGCCACCATCGATCCGATCATCGGGATGGCAACCCCGAGACCCAGTGCCGAGACCAGCGCGCTGCCGATGTATAGCTGACCGATCAGCGGGGTGCCATTGGGAGGCAACAGGTCGAGCAGTCTCAAGATGATGACGCTCGATGTGAAAAACGCATACCACGCAAGCCCGAGCGCAAAGACGGTTCTTTTCTCGCCAATCCAGATCGATACTGGCTGACTGATCACGCTGCCGATGACGATGCCGATGACAGCGATGCCAAACAGCGAGGTTGTCTGTTCTTGGGTGAGGGCGAAGAAATAGGTTGAGGTGTACAGGATCAGGGCCTGGACCATGCCTTGTGTGATGCCGAACACGACCGCTGCGATCACCAGCGCCGTGAATGACGGGATGCCAAAAGCTGTCCGGACTTCCTGTACGACTCCGCGCAACGAAAAAACAGTGGTACTGGCCGGGATGTACAACGACGGAATTTTCCGATGGGTTCCCAGTGAGGCGATGAGAATCCCGATGATCAACAATGGAACACACGCCATCGCAAAAGGTTGGTAGGCGGCTGGATTGAGCTGACCGTTTGCGTACTCGTTGGTTTTTCCAAAGAACAGCAGAGGGCCGCCGATCAGAACTGCGAACATGCCCAGCAATTGAAAGACGTTGCGCAGAGCCGCCAACAGGGTTCGCTCATCGTAGTTTCGCGTCAGTTCCGCACCCAGCGCCATGAATGGAACCGTATAAAACGTCATGGCAGTACGTGTGAGTGTCGCCAGTGCGAGTAACCACCAGAACAACCCGGCTTCTCCCAGGCCCGAAGGCGGCACGAAGATGCCATAGAAGAGAAGCGCGAAAGGAACTGCGGCTGCATACATGTAGCCATGCCGTCGACCAAATCGGCTGCGCGTTGCGTCAGACCAGGAGCCGACGATGGGATCGCTGATCGCGTCCAGGCACAGCGCGATGAAGATGGCGATGCTGGCCATGGTTGCACCGAGTCCAAGCACCTGGTTGTAGTAGAACAACAGGAAAAATCCGAATGCCGCCGACTTCACGCCCTCAGGCATTTGTCCAGCGGCGTAGGCGATCCGTATCGACCACGGCAGTGGCGGGGAAGCTGGACCAGGAGATTCAGTCATGAGTTCGAGATCCGGGTGGTGCCATCGTTATACCGGACTACCTGCGTTCGAGATAGCCGCAAGAACAACCCGGCTTTCAGATCAACCTGGATTCGATACAGTATGGGCGGTTCCGCGCCATTTTTTTTAAGGTGCAGGTGCAGGCGCATTGCTCAGCGCAGAAGTTGTTTCTGACGGGTGTGCCTATGCAGACTGAAAGCCGTTGAACCGTTTTCACAGACCATGGTGCTTGATTCACTGAAGCTCTTTGTCGCCGAAGTGATGCCACAATCAGGGGAGAAGAGAGTGGGTAAACTCGATGGCAAGGTGGCGCTGGTCACTGGTGGTGGGCGAGGCATTGGTGCAGCCACTGTTCTCAAACTGGCCGCCGAAGGCGCAAGTGTGGTGGTCAATGATCGGGACATCGACGCCGCCGCGGCGGTATCACGCAAGCTCATTGTTGGTGGTGGCAAGTCTGTGCCGGTGCTTGCGGATCTCACAGCAGCCGGAGCGGGTGAGCATCTTGTAGACACCGCAGTCAAAGCGTTTGGCAGCCTTGATATCATCGTCAACAACGCAGGCTATGTGTGGAATGGTGCGATACAGAATCACTCTGATGAACAGTGGCAGGCGATGCTCGACATGCACGCAACCGCGCCGTTCCGCTTGTTACGCGCATGGTTTCCGTGGCTGAAGGAAACTGCCAATCGTGAACGACAGGAACTGGGTTTTCCCTTGTGTCGCAAGGTCGTGAACATTTCGTCGGTGAGTGGCACAACAGGTGCCGCCACGCAGATCGCTTACTCCGCTGGCAAGGCTGCGGTGGTCGGCATGACGCGAACACTTGCCAAGGAGTGGGGCCGCTACAACGTCACGGTGAACTGTGTTGCCTTCGGACACATCGATACCCGTCTGACCCAGGTGTATGAAGACACCCCTCCGACCATTCAGGTGGGAGAGCGAGCGCACAAGGTTGGGTTGTCAGCCGCGCAGGTTGAAGCCATCACGGCGACGACGCCGTTAGGTCGAACCGGGCGGCCGGAAGATGCGGCTGGGGCGATCCTGCTGTTTTGTCTGCCGGAGTCAGACTTCGTATCAGGCGAGGTGTTGACCTGTTCAGGCGGAGTTCGTTGAGTGGCTTGTGATCCCGGCAAGCGCTGACCAAGTTGCTTCTGCGGCTTGATTCTGGGGTGGTTCAAACACGCAAATAGATTCGTCGTCCATGCAGCCAGACGCAGAACAGGATCAGCAGTGCGTACTCACCGAGTCGCGCTGCAAAGATCGCCGCGTTCTCGGTCAATCCGGATAGCAGATTCCAGCGCAGATGGGTCAGCAGCAGATCACTCAAGAATGGATCCCACAGGTGCAGCACCATGTAGAGCGCGAGGCTGTTGAGCCCAACGATGCGCAGATATTCGAACGGTCGGGCGATACCACGGATATCGGTGAGCCAATACGTGGCGGCCACCAGTCCGCCAATGATCCCGCTTGAGATCAGCACCCATGACGGCGTCCACAGTCGTTTGATCGATGGACAGACGCCCGTCTGATCCAGGATCAAACCAATGATGAGGCTCAACAGTGACCAGCCAGCGATGCGACCTGCGCGGCGAATGGGTGGTTCCGGCGACCGCAAGGTTTCGCCGGTGAGCACACCAGCCAGCATCGTGACAACGGCCGGGACAAAGTTGAGTGTGGTGTAGCTGCTTGGGTGGCCCGTGAACGTCTCGGCGTTCGGAAACAAGTTGATGAACCACAGATCAAAGGCTGCTGCTGCGTTGTCATGTCGTCCCCAGTGGGATGCGTAGTCGACAGCGGGATAGAGGACGAACGCCAGGTAGGTGAGCAGGAGTATTGATAGCCCGGCCACCAGCTGGACACGCGTCGTTGTCCACGCCAGAGCAAACACCACCATGTATCCCAGGCCAATCTGCGTGAGCACATTGGTGAATTCAAACCGGGTATGTGTTGCCTGCAGTGAGACGAGCATCAAACCCAGCAGTATCAGTGCGAGGGATCGCCACAGTGCATGTCGCCACAGCCCATCGCTGGTCTGTCCTTGAGCACGCCGATTGGCAACACTCCAGGGCAGTGCGACGCCGACCATGAACATGAAAGCAGGCTGGATAAGATCCCATACCGTCATACCGGTCCACGCGGTGTGTGAGGCCTGGGTGGAAACGAATAACCAGAACGCGCTGTCCGGAAACTTCTCCACGCCAAGCGGCAGCCGCAGTACTTCCAGGCAGAGGAAGGCCATCGTTGCACCGCGCAGGATATCGAGAGAAACCAGTCGTTCGGACGTCATGTCAGGTCAATGGTTTTCGCCAGCCCTGAGTTGTTGCAGATAGTCATTCAGCGATCGACCAGCTTCGCTGGCATATCGATGCTGCAGTATCTCGCAGGTGATGATGCGATCAGCACGAAAGGTGCGGAAATCGGTACGCAGTTCACACCATGCGCCCAACGTCCACGTCCGTCCCCAGAACAGCAAGACAAGCGGACGAACGCGGCGGCTGGTTTCTTTCCCATCGATCGTGCGGTAAGACAACGAGACCAGTCGGCGGTCCGTAATCGCTTCGCGCAGCTGTGCCAGAACGGCGGCATAGTCTTCAAGTCGATCGTCGGCGGGCACCAGCAACGGGCTATGCAAGAGTTGTTGCCTGAGGCGATCCGGAAGCACCGCCTCGATCTTGCCGAGCAGTCTGTCTGCGGCAGCCTTGAGCCGGTCGTCCGCCCAGGCGCTCGCGACACCAGCGCCAAACTGCAGAGCCTGGATTTCGTCCAGATCGAACATGAGCGGAGGAACGTGATAATCGGGGCGTAGCCGATAACCGACACCCGCTTCCCCATCGATCGGTACACCACTCGACGCAAGATCCGTGATGTCACGGTAGATCGTTCGTTCAGACACCTCCAGCCGCTGCGCGATATCGCCTGCCGTGCGGATCTTGCCGCCGCTGAGCAGGAGAATGATCTGGAAGAGGCGATCAGCGCGGCGCATGGGTGTTGCCTGGTTTGAGATTGGCCGGTGCAGGCCAGCGCAAACTCAGTCGGGCAATCCGAGCACACGCTTGGCAATGATGTTGAGCTGAACTTCCTTGGTGCCACCGGCGATGGTCAGCGATTTGCGATACAGCCAGCCTTTGGCCTGCTCGATCTCCTCGTCCAGATTGCCACTCGCCTGGGTCAGCCCGAGCGCACGCACACCCATGGCGGACTGCATCAGTTCGTCACCCCGCTGTATCAGCAGCGCATTGGTCAGCTTGACTGCTGAGGATGTGAATCCCGGTGCGCGCGCCTTGAGTTCCTCGATGGCCCGCGACTGTGTGAGCCGTTGGGCGTGATCGTTGATCTGAAAGTCGATCAGCTCGCGGCGTATCGCCGCGTCGGCGACCCGCCCCCGAACTAACGGCGCATATCTGGTAATGCGTTCCGGCATTCGATTGGTTTCGGTGCGACCGCCCTGGGCACCTGAAATGTTGATGCCTGCATGAGTTGAGCGTTCGAACTGGAGCAGGCGTTTGCCGGCAGTCCAGCCATTGCCGATGCCGCCAATGACATCGTTGGCGCTGGCGCTGGCGTTTTCGAACACCGTTTCATTGAAGGGCGAGGCGCCGGAGAGCAGGCGGATCGGATTGACCTGTACTCCGGGCTGGTGCATATCGACCAGGATCAGACTGATACCTTCATGTTTTTTAGCGCTGACAGTCGTACGGGCCAGCACAAATATGTAGTCGCAGTGCACGGCGTCCGAGGTCCAGGTCTTGCGACCGTTGATGCGCAGTTCATCGCCGACTCGCTCGGCTCGCATGGACAATGACGCAAGGTCGGATCCCGCACCAGGTTCCGAGTAACCCATCGCCCAGCCGCCTTCACCCCGTGCGATGCCAGGCAGCCAGCGTTTTTTCTGCTCCTCGGTGCCAAGCTCAAGGATGGTTGGCCCGATGTAGTTCACACCACGCCCGGTCAACGGCGTGCGCGCACCGATGCGGGTAAGTTCTTCGATCAATACCCGGTACTGGGTATTGTCGAGCGCCGCGCCGCCGTATTCGCGTGGCCAGGTGGGTACGGTCCAGCCTTTGCCGGCCATGCGATCGAGCCAGAGCCTGACGTCGGGTTCGAGTTCAATGCTCTGGCTGCCAAACGGGATCTGACCCGATCCGCGTGCGCCTGGAGGACAATTTTTTGCGAGCCAGTCGCGGGAATCTGATCGGAAATCGTCGAGGTCGGCCATGGCGGTCTCGGTCAATGAGACCGCCATTCTAACCGGGGTTACACGCAGTTCACCCCATGCATAAGTCCGCCAGAATCCGCGTCATTCGCGCTGTTTGACCGGCGTCATTCAATAACGGATTTCCGGCTCGCCCTCTGGGGCTTCGTAGCGTTCCTCCCGCGCCGGTTCTTCATAGGCTGGCTCGGATCGTTCCTCGCGCATCGGTGCTTCATACGCGGGTTCACTACGCTCTTCACGCTGTGGTTCCTCCCACCTGGATTCACGAGATTCTT
Organism: Gammaproteobacteria bacterium; assembly: GCA_031385325.1. GTDB lineage: Bacteria > Pseudomonadota > Gammaproteobacteria > Pseudomonadales > Azotimanducaceae > SYFY01. The sequence continues at coordinate 18,377 of JANNBJ010000115.1, forward strand.
CACGCGGGCTATCGTTGCCGTAACCACCGTACTCACGCGATCTGGAAATGGCTTCCTGCACTGCGGGGTTGTCTTCCCAGCGCGATTGCTGCTCCGGAGCCTCTTCAGCCTGACGCCAGCCTGGGCGCTCTTCCTCGACCGGCGCTGAATAAACCTCGACCCGGCGTTCTTCTTGGGCTTCCGGCTGCGGGCTCACTCGTACCACGGGTTGTTCATCGCGCCAGGACGGGGTCGTCTGCACGTTCGTCTCCAGAGTCGGCTCCGGAGTCGACTCGGAACGTGAGTATGCTTGTTGATCGGTTGCCTGTTGTCGTGCACGCTCGACAGCCTCCTGAATGGCTGCTTCGTTCACAGTGCTCGAATCAGGCGTGCCCTCAAGCACCGGTGCCGGCGCATCGCTGACGATAGTACCGGCGTCGCTGCCACGCTGTGTCTCAAAGTTTGTGCCGCGACGGATCACACGCACCTGCTCGCCATTGACGTTGCCTTCATAGACGACGGTCTCGCCCGTGGTGTCGCTGTCGATGATTGGGTGTTCCGGTACGGATACGGACGATTCGCTGCCACCACCGGGGATCTGGCCACCCATCTGCGACCCGAGTGGCGCAGGCACAGGCGTGCCGATCGGGCTTTCGATCTCTTGTGGGCGACCATCAATCGGGCGGGCACCATGGCCTTCGCGTGGATACCAGGCGGTGTCATCAGGCAGCACCGGCTGACCATTCACGATCTGCGGTTCAGGTGCATTGCCCAAGTGGCTACCGTGTTCCTGATGTCGCCATGAGCGGCGCCGATCATGATTGCGATACGATCGACCGTAGTACGGATGGTAGCGGTAGTCGTACGGCAATGAATGCAGGTGATGATTGCTCCAGCCGATGTTGTACCAGGTGCTCACCCCCCAGAAGGTATCGCCGGGAAAACGATAACCGTAGTCGTAGGGGTAGTAATAGACCGGGTATGGCTCGGGGTAATAGTGATAGACCCGTCGTGTGCGATAGGTTGTCACTTCCCATGGGTCGTAATACGGCACGTAAATCACGCGCTCGTTGGCCGGGCGAATGTAGACGATCTTCTCGCGGACCTCGACGACCTGTTTGTCGTCGCTCTTCAGATTGCCGGCCAGCTGCGCGCGATTGCGAAAGCCAGTGATGGCGGCCAGTACCTGCGGCTGCTGATTGATGACGGCTTCCCCCAGACGCCAGGTCCAGTCGAGATCGTCGTTCAGCTTTTTCAGGACTTCCGGATAGTTGAGCAGGGCGACCACGCTGTCATCCCATTTTTCGTCGGGTTTTGCATCGGGCGAGCGCGCGCGAAACCGTGCGGCCTGAACAATCTGCAACGGAAATGTGCTGGCGGGCAGGACGATGGCCAGCAAATCATCGGGATAAAGCGCAACCGGCCCAAGCAGCTCTTCGAGCTGATTGCCATCCAGCGGCGTGTAGGCCGATTGGACGGGTGCCGGTTTGATCTCGACTGCCAGGGCGGGCATCAAACCGGTGAGAAAAATCAGGCTGATGAAGCAGCGCGTTAACGTGAGCATGATGAACATGCCTCAGGCCATGGTGTGCTCACGATAACCGATTCTGCTGAATGCCGACTTAATGAAGTTGGCAGATTCAGGCGTGATGAATACGGGCCGAATCAAAGACCGGTTCGGTAGTTTTCTTCAACCGACTGATCGATCGCTTTGGCGGCTGCCTCATCCGCGCCATTGAGCTCGGCAAAGAGTTTGCCGAAGGAGATTCTGTCCTTCGTACCCCAGCTGTCGGGTTCCCACAAACCACTGCGAATGAATGCCTTTGCACAGTGGAAGAAACACTCGTCGATGTGTACCCGGATGCCGATGATCGCGTGCTTGCCACGTGCGGCGAGTTGTTCCAGCAATTTCGGATCAGCGGTCAGTTCGGCGCGGCCATTGATCCTGAGCGTTTCCTGGGTATTGGGAATCATGCACAGCAAACCGACCTGTGGGTTGGCGAGGATGTTCTCCAGCCCGTAGAGCAGTTTGTTACCCGGACGATCAGGGATGACGATCGTCTGATGGTCTTCCACCAGGATGAAACCCGGAGCATCGCCTTTGGGCGATGCGTCGACTCGCCCCTGCGCATCGGCGGTTGACAACACCACAAACGGACACCGGGCAAGGAAGTCGATCGCGGTGCTGTTCAGGCGTGGCTGATTTTTGGCGGCAAGTCCGGGCCGTGCGTGGCCGAGCATCTGACGCAGGCTCTCGACGTCGCGAATATCGTGTGCGCTCAAGCTGTGACTCCCGACTGGTCCCGTTTTGGCACTGTATAACGCTGCATGTCGTCAACAAATGCACGCAACGTTTCGACGCCGCTGGCTTCTGCATCCTGACACCATTGACGCAGCGCGCTGACGATGTCCTCAAGGCTGCCGGTGCGTTTGCTCCAGATATCCTGCAGACGCAGCCGCAGGTCATAAACCGTCTTCAATTCCGGAACCTCAACAAGCGTAGCCAACCGTGCTCTGCTGCGCTCATCCAGCAAGGACGCGTCGCGGCACAACAGACGATGGGCGCTGCGCAGCAGCTTTTTCGTTGCTGCGTTGGCATCCAGCCGCTGCTGGCGGACGATTGGCGCGACGACGGTGCGCGCATAGGTCGCCATGACGTTGAAACGATCATTGACCAGAGCCATGGCCGTGTCCCGGTCGAGCAGGGCGGTGGTACGCCGCTCGATGACGGGGCCGGTACTCAGAGGCCGGGCCAGGCCCAGCGCCATGAACAGACGGATGTACATCCAGCCGAGATCAAATTCCCAGGCGCGGGCCGAGTACTTCGCAGAGTTTGGATAGGTGTGGTGGTTGTTATGCAGTTCTTCACCACCAATGAGAATGCCAATCGGGACGATGTTGCGAGACGCATCCGGCGGTTCGAAATTGCGGTAGCCCCAGAAGTGCCCAATGCCGTTGATGACACCACCAACCAGCGGGATCCACATCATCTGGATCGCCCAGACCGAAAGTCCGATGACACCAAACAGAACCAGGTCGATCAGGGCCATCAATCCGATGCCGATGAAGCTGTACTTGTACACATGTGCTTCGATCCAGTCTGCGGGCGTGCCAGAGCCGTAGCGCGCGATGAGTTCAGGTTTTGCGGCAGCGATCCGATAGGCACTGGCCTGATCCCAGAGAATCGTTGACAGTCCCATGACCACGGGGCTGTGTGGATCTTCGTTAGTTTCACACTCGGCGTGATGTTTGCGATGAACAGCGGTCCACTCCTTCGTGGTCATGCCGGTACCGAGCCACAACCACAGGCGGAAAAAATGCTGCAGCGCAGGGTGCAGCCACAACGCGCGATGAGCCGAAAACCGGTGCAGGTAAATCGTCACACCGAGTACCGTGATGTGGGTCAGCAGCAGCGTGACACCGATCAGGGCGGGTATGGAAAGATCAAGCACGCCGTGTGCAAGCAGATCCAGAATGGTCACGGACACCTCCTGTTTTGATCACGAAAAGGGGTGATCACGAAACGGGGTGAGCAAGGCACCGAATCGGGATCAGAGCGCACCGCTGCTCATGATGAATGCATAAATCAGCGAAACGGCCATGATCGACAGCAGCAGGAATGTGCCCTGCGCACCAATCAATCGAGGATAGTTTGCGCCTTCGTTACGTGAGAGTCCGAAGGCATGGAGCAACCGACATGCAATCAGGCTCAGCCCAAACGCGTGCAGGATCAGATGGCTGGTTCCATTGAGCTCCATCATCAACAGCAGCAACAGGGCGAGTGGCACGTTTTCAACGAAATTCGCCTGCACACGAAGCACGGCGTCCGGGCGCCACTTTGGCTGGGAGGCGGAGCGCAACCGTACGTACAGGACGTGATTGGCAAGCAGTACTGCGAGTAGTCCGCAGAGACCGGCGTAAAAGGCACTCACGAGAATACTCATGCGACGACTCCGGCAAGCACTGCGATCAAACCACCCACCGCAAACGTGAGACCGATGTAGCCGTACTGATCAATCCAGAAGAGGCCAAACGCCTCGGGTGAGCCCTTTGGTGCAGTGGGTGTTGGTCCGCTGCGGAGTTGGCGCGGCAAGCGGCCATTGGCAACAATCTGGACGCCGAGCCAGATGCCACCGAATCCACCGATGATGAGCCAGTCAGCGAGTTGCAATAGCGCCATCGTCAAGCCTCGCCACTGGTGCACGGAACGGCAAAATTTGTGCAGACGTTCAAGGTTGCCCCCCGGTTCCTTGTATGCTCTGTCGCCGGGAGCATATCAAAGGGGCGGGAATGTCGCTAACCGGACGCAGGATTCTGATCACCGGTAGTGGTGGTGGCATCGGACAGGCGATCTGCCGGCTGTTGTCAGCCCGTGGTGCGACCTTGATCCTGACGGATCTTGAGTTGCACGGCGCCGCAATTGCCAATGCCTGCAAGGCGCGCTATCTCTCCCTCGATGTGACGCAGGAGCATGCGTGGCGCTCGGTAACCAATGTGGTCCGGGAAGAGTTCGGGGCACTTGACGGCGTAGTCAATGTGGCCGGTGCCATCCTGATGCAGTCGCTGCTCGAAACCCCGCTCGCCGAGTATCGGCGGATCCAGGCGATCAACCAGGACAGTGTCTTCCTCAGTCTCAAACACTGCACACCACTGCTGATCGATTCCGGTGTCGAACACGGTGCTTCGGTGGTTAATTTTTCCTCGATCTATGGGCTTGGCGGACAACCCGGATTCAGTGCCTACTGCGCCGCCAAGGGCGCCGTACGTCTCCTGACCAAGGCCGCGGCACTGGAGTTTGCACAGGCGGGTTATCACATTCGTGTGAACTCGGTGCATCCAGGACCAATCGACACGCCGTTGGCGCGGTTACCGATCGAACAACTGGTGGCAGCAGGGAAGGTGACCTCAATCGATGCGGCGATGCACCAGATTGCCGCCAGCTATCCGGGTGGGCGAATTGGGCAGCCCGAAGATGTGGCCGGCGTGGTTGCGTTTCTGTTGTCGGATGATGCCCGTTTTCTCAATGGTGTCGAAGTACCGGTGGACTACGGGTTTACGGCGAAGGCCCAGTAGTCAGGTTCAGTAGTGCGGTAGAGGTTGGGTGTGTGATACCGGCAGTGATTGCAGCGCCGCGAAATGAGATGGATCAGGCGGCGTAGGTCAGTTGTTCGATGGTGTCGATTGAACGGGCCTCGCGGATCAGCTCTTGAGTGAAGTCGTGACAGGTACCACAACCTGTGCCGGCGCCCAGCATCTGAGCGACGTCGCTGACTGAACTCGCTCCTTCAGCAATGGCTTTGCGGATGTCCCGGTCGGTAATGCCACGGCAGACGCAGATATACATCGGTGTTCTCCAGTGGTCGATACGAGAGGTGTTGACGACGAGGTGTAGTGTAAATAGAAATGATTCTCGCTAGCAAGTGCTCTATTCTTTGATTTGTGATGATGATGCAATATCGAGAAAGATAACTAATAGCATTATAAATCAAATAGTTAGATAGACAGTGACGGCTATGGTTGTTACGCTATTGACGACTGAAATCAGGGATTTTCCAGTGAAAGCTCTCCACCAAGACACGATTGTTCACCTGAACAAGGTGCTCAAGAACGAACTGACCGCGATCAACCAATATTTCATGCACGCCAAGATCCTGCAGAATTTTGGACTGCAGGTGCTGGCGGACAAGGCAAAGGCGGAGTCCATCGATGAGATGAAACACGCAGATGCGCTGATGGAGCGAATCCTGTTTCTCGATGGTCTGCCAAATCTTCAGGAACTGGGCAAACTGTTGATCGGCGAAAACGTTCGGGAAATTCTGACCTGTGACCTCAAGCTCGAGATGCTGGCGATGCCTGATCTGCGAGCAGCGATTGAACATTGCGAGACCGTCAAGGACTTCATTTCCCGAGAACTGTTCGAGTCCATCCTCGAAGGCGAGGAGGAGCATGTTGACTGGCTGGAAACTCAGTTGTCGCTGCTCGATCGGGTTGGCGAGCAGAACTACCAGCAGTCGCAGATCAGGTAAGACCTCAAACGGCTGCGGTCGACGACACCTGGGTGTCAGAAACTCGGGTACACCGGAACGGTGTGGAGTTGACGGTTGAACACCGGAGGACCAGTCCCTTCGAGGGCCTTACTCCAGATCCCCGGGCGTGTTGAGATTTCGAAAGGAGTCGGCAAGGTCCGCGCAGTCGACGGTACGCCGCTGTTTGCGTGGCAGGATGTTGTACCAGCCTTCAACGCTGCGGTGGCCGCCATCCAGATAGGCTGACAGCATCGGCTCCAGAGCCTTGTGTACCAGCAGGTGCAGTACTTGAGCCCGGGTGCCATCGTGAGCGATGACTGCGCACGGTTGGTCGGCCACTATGGCCAGTCGTTGTACGAGGTCATGAGCCAGCAATGGCGCGTCCCCAGGCACGATCATCACCCATGGCCGGATGCTCTCCTGCAAGGCTCTTAACACCCCTGTCAGCGGACCTTGTGCTTCCAGCGGCGCATCACAAATGACGGGTGCATAGACGCGGTAACGATCCAGATTCCGGTTGGCGCTGATCAGCACGCCAGCGGTCTGGGCAACCAGACGGCGCACCACTTGTGCCACCATGGGCTCACCACGAAAGTCGAGCAAGGGTTTGTCGGTTCCGCCCATACGGGTGCCACTGCCGCCGCAGAGCACGACACCCTGTATCTCATCAGCTCCTGGCACGCGTGAGTGATCTTGTCAGGGGCGGTGTCAGAGGCCACTGACGGGAGGCAGATCATCAAAGGTTGCTTCAAGGCCTTCGGCCTTCGCCTTGAAATGTCTGGCCATCTCCCCACCCTGACTCACGGCGCCCATCCAGACGGTCTGATACTGCAGCGTTTCGCTGATCGAGTGTCCTCTCCCGTAGTTCAGCAGATGTTTGGTCGAGTGAATCGCCAGCGGCGACTTGCTGGCAATGGTGCGGGCGATCGCAGTCACCGCTTCGAGCATTGTTGCCTGATCATCGAAGACGCGTGTCACGAGCCCGGCGGCGCGTGCCTCGTCGGCATGCAGGCGCCGCCCTGTGTACGCCAGTTCACGCATCAAACCGTCAGGGATCAGATGCGGAAGACGTTGCAGTGTCCCGACGTCTGCGGCCAACCCGATATTGATTTCCTGGATGCAGAAAAAAGCATCCCTGGTGCAGTAACGCAGGTCACACGCCGAGATCAGATCCACACCACCGCCCACGGCGCCGCCCTGGACGGCCGCAATGACCGGCATGCGGGCTTTTTCGATCGTGCTGATGGTGGCCTGCATGGCACCCAGTCGACGAACGGCTTGTTCACCAGCGCGACCCGCCTCTAACGGTTTGCCACGTTCACCGCCGAACGATGAGACGTCGAGTCCGGCACTGAAGTGTTTTCCCGTCGAGGATAAAACAATCGCGCGCACACCACCGCTTGCATCCAGAGACTGTACTGCGGCCGGCAGTTCGCGCCAGAAAGCCGGTGGCATGCGGTTGTATTCATCGGGTTTGTTCAAGACGAGAAAACCAACACCATCGTCAATGCGGACACTCAATCGTTCGTAAGTCACTTGGTTGCTCCTGAGGTGAAGTGGTTGGTTGATCTGGCAGTTGGGATGGGGACTGATGAAGCGCGGCTCAACGAATTCCTTCCCAGGCACGTCGGGTTTCCGAACCCGGATCAAGCTCCAGCCGGCTGTGGTCGTCAAATACAAACGTTGCACGTCGGGTCAGATCGTAGGCATCCCAACCGGGGTTGCCAAAACGAATGAATCTGGTCCACGCCGCATGCATCAGATCTGCGACAGACTGTGGATCGCCACCGTCACCAAGGAACGGCTTCACGCCGGGTTGGTTGAGATTGTTGAAGGCAAATGGAATTTCCAATGCGTGGGTCGCTCCCAGTTTTCCGCCATTGGCGCGAGACTGCCAGGCAAACAAGTACATCCACGTTGGCGAGCCACGCGTCGCCCTGGCTTCTGCCAAGCGCACTGCCGGGATACGGAACATGTGGTCTGTGGTCAGCGCGATGAGGAGCGTTTCTGCCGCTGCACCCGGATTGGCATCGCGATAGGCGGCGAGGGGAGTGTGGGCACCATAACTTGCCACCGCACGCGCAAGCTTGGCTTCGTCGACCTTGCCATAACCCCACAGTGTCGTTTCGTCCTGATTGCTGCCGAGCAGGACGGCGACATTGCCACCTGCACCTTTGCGAATCGCCTCGATTGGTGCCTCCGGGACAAAGACATTGCCGTGCACGGGATAAAACGGCGACACGGTGGTTCCCAAGCCATTGACGAATCCGCTGCCGGATTCAAGCTGGCTGATGACCTTGACTTGTGCGGCAAGGATTGCTTCGGTGCTGGCAGCTTCAACGGCTATAACGTTGTCAGCGTTGAGCGCGTGCAGGAAGTGTTCGCCAACGACGCGCCCGCAGTCTTGAGGAAGTGTGTGGTGACCCGCGCCAGACTGCGGAATCGCACCACGAAACAAACCTGTGCAGCGTGGATTGGCGAGTAGCGTGCCAACGCTGAAACCACCGGCCGATTCTCCGGCGATGGTGACCTTGGCCGGATCGCCACCAAACCGATCAATGTTGTCACGTACCCATTCGAGTGCTGCGATCTGGTCCAGTGTCCCGTTCACTCCCGAGGAAGCAAACTCGTCGCCAAGCTTCGATAGATCAGTGAAGCCGAGTGCGCCGAGTCGGTAATTGATACTGACGACGACGATATCGCCATTACGACAGAACGACGTGCCGTTGTACCACGGGATGGCCCCCTGACCGGTGCGATAGGCTCCGCCATGAATCCAGAAGAGTACCGGTCTGTGTCCATCATCGAGGGCCGGCGTCTGGATGTTGAGCGTCAGACAGTCTTCACTCCATCGAACTGGCGCCGGATCCGTCAGCCCGCCACTGGAAACCTGAGGCGCGGCCGAACCGAACTTGCGTGCCTCCAGTGGCTCTGTCCAACCCGGGTGCGGCCGCGGGGCACGAAAACGCAAGCGGCCTGTCGGCGGAGCCGCATAAGGCACACCGGCAAACAGGAAGACACCACCTTTTTCGCGCCCGAGGATCGGGCCACTGGTTGTCTGAACGATAGACATGTCAGCGCTTTCGTAGTGCAGGAACGAGCGACTTTAGCATTCCCAGGCTAGTGTCGTGAGTCGGTAATTCGCATCACTTCAGAGCCCCTGTCGTGGGCCGGCACAAGACGGATTCCGCCGGCAATATCGGGCCATATTGCCAAGGGGTCCAACGCCGTGCCGGCCCACGACAGGGGCTCTGAAGTGATGCGAATTACCGACTCACGACACTAGCCTGGGAATGCTAAAGTCGCTCGTTCCTGCACT
>JANNBJ010000123.1:0-71739 GCA_031385325.1 Gammaproteobacteria bacterium
CAGTCATATTCTGGCTGCTCATACACCCATCGGTAAGAACTTTTTGCCACGCGTCGCCGCGTTACTGGATGTGGCACAGATCTCCGACATCATCAGTGTCATCGATGCACAAACGTTCAAACGCCCGTTTTATGCAGGCAATGCCATTGCGACGGTGCAGTCCTCTGATGCAATCAAGGTGATTTCAGTACGAGGCACTGCCTACGATCCGGTTGCCGCCGAAGGCGGCAATGCCACGATCGAGTCGAATGTCAGTGCCCATGACATGGGAACGTCATTCTTTGTCAGTGAAGAAATCGTCAAGTCCGCTCGTCCCGAACTGACGGCCGCCAGCATCATTATTTCCGGCGGACGCGGGATGGGTAGCGGCGACAACTTCAAATTGCTCGACGGCATTGCCGACAAACTCGGTGCGGCCATCGGCGCATCCAGAGCGGCAGTCGATGCAGGGTTCGCGCCAAACGACATGCAAGTCGGCCAAACCGGCAAGATCGTCGCTCCTGATCTGTATATTGCTGTGGGTATTTCCGGTGCAATTCAGCATCTGGCCGGCATGAAAGACAGCAAGGTCATCGTTGCCATCAACAAGGATGAAGACGCGCCGATCTTCCAGGTCGCAGACTATGGCCTGGTAGCAGATCTGTTTAAGGCTCTGCCCGAGCTTGAGGCTTTGCTATAGTTCCGCCAAAGGGAGTAATCTAACAACTCTCCGGCAACGAACGAGGAGCGGTCACGTGGCAGTATACGAACTCAATGGCGGTCAATTGCTGCGCGTCGCGCGCAGTATTGATGGCAAGCTGCAACAACAGTATTTCAGCCTCATCGGCCTTAACAAGGCTCAGCAAACAGCTGTCCGAAAGGACGCGAAAAGCGTTGACGAGAAGTGGGCTGCCCAGCAGGACAAGGCCAAGGACAAGCGTGTGCGGGGAGCAACAACCCCACGCAAGCACACGACCGGTATACGCGGTATCAATCTCGTCTATCGGCCTTCACCTGCCTTTCGGGTGCAAGTCCAAGCCAACGGCAAGTCGATGGTGCGCGAATTCTCGGTCAAGCGCATGGGCGCCGATGTTGCCTGGAACGATGCGTTGAAATTCCTTGCGGACTGTCGAGATTACCCTCGGGTTCCTGCCGAGTGGAAAGACCGGATGCCGAAAATTCCTCGGAAGACTGCTGCGAAATAGGCACTTCGAGGCGCCGGGAAAACGAACCAGCCAGCAGGCTGGTTCACCTATATCGTAAAGCTGTACAGCGAATCTGATCTCCTCAAGCGCAAACTTCAAACACTCAATTCTGTGGGTTTCGTTTGGCTGTAAACCAGGTGACCGGTTGCGAGTGATCGTGGACCGAATCAACCACGTTCAGCACGAGCGCGAACAGCGCCATCCGGATAATCACCCCATTGTCGGTCTGTCTGAAAATGGCCAGGTTGGGATTCTCGATCAGATCATCATCCAGTTCCTGCGCATTACTCCGTGAATCTCTTGGCAATGGATGCATGATTACGGTGTTCGGTTCGCAATGCTGTGTATAGATCGATTGGTTCAGCCGGAAGAGACCCTTGTATCGGTCGGCTTCCTCCTGAGTCGGAAAGCGCTCTTCCTGCGTACGAGTGACATAGAGAATGTCGACGTTATGAATCCCGGCTTCCATTTCGTGCAGGATCTCGACCTTGTGTCCGGCAGCCCTGAGTTCCGCTTCGATTTCAGGCGGTAGTTCCAGTCCGGGAGGACTGACCAGATTGAATTGAATCCCTTTGAAGAGGCAGATGAGTTTGCACAACGAGTGCACAGCTCGCCCGTAGCGGAGATCGCCGACCAGGGCAACCTTCATCCCGTCGATCGACTTGTTCTGAGCCTGAAGCTCCGATCGTATCGTGTAGAGATCTAGCAGGGCCTGGCTCGGATGTTCGTTGGGGCCATCTCCACCATTGATGACTGGAACTCGGGACGCCTGAGCAAATTCAGCCACCGATCCGGCGTCTGGGTGGCGCATGACGATAACATCGGAATAACCGGACAGGACTCGCGCTGTATCGTGCAAGGACTCGCCCTTGGACAGCGAAGACGCTCGAATTTCGGTTGTTTCCCGTACTTCGCCGCCGAGCAAGTTAAAAGCAGCTGCGAATGAAATACGTGTTCGAGTGCTTGGCTCAAAGAACATGTTGGCGAGGATGGCACCTTGCAGGACTCGCGTGATGCGCTTTCGCATGGCATAGGGACGCAGTTCATCTGCGACGTTGAATATCCGGCTGATATCGCCACGCTGAAACTGCTTGACCGAAAGAATGTGCCCGCCGGTAAACTCCATCGATGCTTCCCCAAGTCGAACGGCGCGCAGTGTAGCCGGGGATGTCTCGACTGTCCCCTGATCGTTTGAGGATTACTGTCCCAAGGGTCTGCAAACGGCGACTCGAAGGGAATCAACCATTTATCGCCTGGAGACGTCTGTGGGAAGATTCACCTGACTCTACTCAAGAGACCTCTCGTCGCATGAATCATCCATTGCGGAATTCGCTGATAAGTCTGGTGGTTCTTGGTTTTTCATTGACTGACATCGCAGCGCAGTCGGCCGAAAAACTGGAAGAGAAAATGACCGACGATGAATTTCACGCCTCCGGCCTACATCGGTTGAGTGCCGGTGAACTGAACTACCTGAATCAATGGCTGTCGCCTGAAGAGTCCAAGGTCGAGGCAGCATCGTTCGGAGAAGAGCAGCTCCCGGCTCAGCCACCGGATCCGGAAAACGAAGACGCCGAAATTGTTACCCGCATTTCAGGGGGCTTCGCCGGTTGGGACGGACGGACTATTTTCAGGCTCGAAAATGCTCAGATCTGGCAACAACGGCAGGCCGGAAAGTACCACTATCGGGCAGACAGCCCCGAGGTGATTCTGAAAAGGGGGAACTTTGGCTACTACCTGAAGATCGTCAATACGGGTCGACAGATTCCAGTTAAACGATTGAAGTAAATAGAAAAAGTTCCCACACCAAGAAACAGGATTCATCACTCGAAGACAGGTAGATCTGGTAGATCAGACCTACCCTGAATTGTCTCAACTCCCGCTTGTTGGTCGCTCTTCCTTACAAATTGTTAAAGAAATATTGCAGAACGATTGAGGGAAATCGCCCGCAGTTCGTCATACAGGCAACGTCACGAACTCCATCAGGACTAACCGCGACGAACTTAAAAAAAGGGGGTTTTCATGTCTCATGATTTTCACAGCAAGGGGACGCTTCTTGCTTCGCTCTCTCTGATTGCAGTGATGACCCTCCCTGTCTCCACCGTCACCGCGGCAGATACCAAGAATGCCAAGGATGAGGTGGAAGAGGTTATTGTTACCGGTTCGCGCGTCAAGCGCTCGGACTACAGCTCGGCCAGTCCGATCACAGTGATCGACGGCCAGTCAATCCTTGAATCCGGTTTCAGCAATCTCGGGGAGGCGTTGCGCGCGCAGGCCATATCGGGGACGGCTGGGTTCAATCAACAAAGTGTTCTTTCCGGCGGCGGCGCATCATCAGTTGACTTGCGTAATCTCGGTGACGAGCGCGTGTTGGTGTTGGTGAATGGAAAACGAGTCGCCAGCTTCGCCGATTCGCTCGCCAACCAGGCGATCGACCTGCAGTTTTTGCCTCAGTCAATGATCGAGAGGGTGGACATCCTGCGTGATGGCGCGTCAGCCGTGTACGGATCTGACGCCATCTCGGGCGTCGTCAACATCATTCTCAAAGAGCGCTTTGAAGGCGTTGATTTCGGGGCGAGTACCGGAATCTCCGGAGAGGGCGATGGCGAACAATACGACGGCCACTTCGTCATTGGCGCGACCTCTGACCGTGGTTCCCTGATGCTGGGTACGGAATACACCCGGCAGAACAACGTGCCGCAGCGCGACCGAAAATGGGCCGATGTCACCATTTCCTCGTTGGGTGCAACTACGGCTCAGAACGGTAGCTTCTTCCATCCAGGCGGCATTTTCTTTGCCAATGGCGGCGATGTGTTCTGTACGGTACCGAAGGCAATGGGTGGCGATGAGATCACCAACGATCTTGCTCGATGCCCATCACTGCAGCCTGGCCAGCGAATCACAGACCCCAAGGATATCCGGGCAGTTCGATACGACTATGCTTCGCAGCAAGACCTTTACATCGATAACGAGACACTGACAGCAGCGGCATATGGTGTTTATGACATCACCGACAGCATCGAAGGATTTATCGAATTGCAATACGCCAAGCGTCAAGGCATAGCACGCCTGGACGGTAACCCTGGCTCATTCGGTACTACCTCCTTTCCTGACGGCACCTTCGTTCCAGGCACCAATCCAAACCTTGGCGCTCTTGGCGATGGATTTTTCTACTTTCGCCCGACCAGCACCATTGGCATTCGGGAAGAGCAATCCGAGTCAGATACGTTGCGGCTGGTTACCGGTCTGCGAGGTGACATCGAAAATGACAGTTTCCTCGATGGCTGGAGTTGGGAAGTGTCGTATCTCTATACCCGCCTGGATGCCGACCTACGGACCAACGCGACGTGGAATCTGGCGCGTTTCCTGAGGATCTCCGATCCGGACGCGTGCCGAATTGACCCCATCTGCTCTGCAGCTGTAAACCCTAGTGGCGCGTTGGACACCATCCGGCCCGGCAACTGGACCCAGAACGAAATCGGCTACATGCGCCAGATTACCCTGGCATCCTCAGAGTTCGAAACAACCGGCTGGTTCGCTTCGGCCACTGGCCCGATCTTCGAACTGCCAGCCGGTGAAGTTCAACTTGCCTTTGGAGTCGAAACGCGGACGGATCGAGGTCGGGCTGTACCCGATGGTGTGACAGAGGCCGGCGAGTCTGTCGCCAACCAGACCTTTACTTCCCAGGGCAGTTTTTCCTCGGATGAGTTGTTTGCGGAACTGGACATCCCGGTGCTTGCAGACATGCCTGGCGTCCAGCGTCTTGATTTGAACGTGCAGGCCCGCTATTCCGATTACAACACCTTCGGATCGGAGACGGTGTGGCGAGCAGGAATCAACTGGCAGATCATCGACGATGTTCGCATCCGTGCGTCCATGTCTACCGCGTATCGGTCACCGCAAATCACCGACCTGTTTGGTGGCGGCACCGCAAGTTTCGACTTCTTTACGCATCCCTGTGTGGACGGCACGACCACTACCGACGCCAACACGCGCGCCAACTGTGCCCTTGATGGCATACCGGTGACCGCTAATCTGCTCTCGACGCAGTTTGCTGTATTGGCTGGTTCAAATGCGGACCTTCTGCCTGAAACGGCGGACACATCAACGATCGGTATCATCTTCACTCCGCGCTTTCTGGAAGGATTATCGATTTCCCTCGATTACTGGGACATCGAGGTCAAGGATCTGATTACCCGCATCGAGTCAGACTCGATACTGGATGCGTGTTACGCAGGCCCCGCAGGAAAGACTGCGATCGAGTGTTCACGATTCCGATCCACCTACAACCCACAAACCAACATTCTTGGACTTGCGGACTTCACCAACCGTCTGGTCAATGACGAAAAGGTCAGCACCGATGGTTATGACCTGGGTATCAACTATATATTTGATATCTCGGAATTCATGTTCACGTTTGACTTCCAGGGTACCTACATCAAGCAGAACACGTTCTATCCCGGGGCCGGTGGGGCAGACGATCAAGGATCCATCCCAAGGATCAAAGCCAACATCAATCTGAATGTTGACTGGCAGAACTGGGACCTTGGTATCCGGACGCGTTACATCCATAGCCTCAATGATCCACGTTTCAACGGCGTGAACGCGTTTGGCTACGATGATGTTCGCAGTCATACCGAAGTCGATCTTCGTGTCGGTTACAACCTTGATAACTATCGCGCTGTCATCGGTGTAAATGATGTGTTCGACAAGGACCCGCCGTACGTCTTCAGTTCCGGTAACAACACGGACCTGTTCCTGTACTCAGCGATGGGTCGTTACTTCTTCTTGCGCCTGTCAGCTTCTCTCTGATTCGCGACGTTGATTGGAAGGAGAGGGTCGCTTCGGCGGCCCTTTTTTGTTTCCGCATGACACCAACTACATGGACCTCTCAATTCTCACGTAGCCGTAACGACCCGTGATGTCATAGGTGCGGGAATCATGGTTGTCATTGAAAGCTGCTGCCGACCAAGGCGGTGGTTCGTTCAGCAGGTTATTGACACCCAGCGAAACACGAAACCACGCTGAAGCCGGCCCGAGGTAGCTGATCTGGACGTTGTGGATCGTCCATAACTCCATGGTCCTTGGCCGTTCCTTGATCGGAATGATCTCATCCAGTGCAGAAACGAAAAACACATCGTATTGGCCCCGCCAGAAATCCTTGTACCAGCGCATCGCCAAACTCGCTTTCCATGGCGGTAGTGCGCCGTTGCCTCCGGCGGCCGCGTCGGTAAACGTGCCAGCTTGTTCAATAGGCTCGAGCCCTGGCGCCACACGGTCCGTGAAATGGCGCAGGTGCGTGGCTTGTAGTGCGAGCTCAAATGCACCAGCGTCCGGCAGAGTCCAGGACACGTTCGCACTGAGATCCAGTCCTTGTACGTCACGTTGTCGAACGTTCAGAAAAGTGGCTACTATCTGAGTGATGTTCCCTGCCCGATCCCGTGTAACCCGATCTGGAAATCCGATACTCGCAGCATTTTCGTTGACAATGTATTGCGCCTGCGTGTCTACGACATCCCGTTGTTTGAGCCGGAAGTAGTCAAGCGCTGCATCGACATGGATACCGTTGAACTGGTGCCGCAGGTCAACGCCAAAACCAACTGAGTGCGTCCGCTCGGGATGCAAGCCTGGATTGCCGCCGTAGACAACGACAAACTGATTCAGCGACGGATCTGATTGAGAAAGACAACCCGACAGCCTTCCTACGTTGCCAGCCTCATTGCATGGATCGTTGATCTGTTCGAAAGACGTCGACGGCCCGCCGAACAGCTGATTCAGATCTGGTGCACGAAAGCCTTCAGCCCAACTGGCTCGCAAGCCGACTCCCATCAAGGGCTCCCATCGAAGCACGACTCTCGGTGCAGTCTCACCGTCGAATTCGTCATAAACCGAATGTCGAACTGCGAAGTTTGCATCTATCCGACCTAGAAGCGGGTGACCCCTGAGGATAGGTAGTCGAGATTCCAGATAGGCTTCCCACACCGACCGCTGCCCCCTGGTTGCCATCATGTTAGCGGTGCCGACTGCCAAACCTTGCTGGATCAACGAGTCGGGTCGCGTGAAGAGTTCTTCTTCCCGATACTCCGCACCGGCTGCAAGTTCGATATGCCCTGCGGGCAACGAAAAAAAACTACCTTCCAGATTGAGATTCAAGCTGCGCATCCGGCTGGTACCACGACTGTGTGTCGACGATCGTATAGTCCCGAGCATCTGCTCATTGAGGCTGCCAACAGGGCCGAACAAGTTGATCGGGACACAAGGACTCAGGCAATTCGAACTTAACGCAGCACCGATGCGATTGGCGTCAGCGACGCCATTGAGGTCTTCAAAAGCCGATGTGCGTGCGTACAGCCCTGAGACATCCCAGGTGAAATTGCCGAAGTCTCCCTTCATCCCGGCCACGAGACGCCGATTGTGGCTCTCATTGCGCTGCTTGCGTGGACCCAGTTCAACGAGACGACGGCGTAAATCATTGACGACGAGATCGAAGGGGTTAAATGGCTGATCAGCGGCGATGGAAATCGGTATCGGTTCGAACCCGGTAAACAGCGGTGTTGGTGCCAACTGGTTAGTGGCTACGTAGTCGGTCGCCAGTCCTTCAACAAAAATGTGCACGTCGTCTCGCCACAACCAGCTTGCATCGACAAATGCCGCAGCGCGCCGTGATGGGACAATCAAAGAGGTCAAGTCTCGGTATTCGAACTTGTCTTCTGCTGTGACAGCACGAAACTGACTGGGCTGGCTGCCATCGTATTGAGCATCGGCCAGGATCATCGGCCCCTCGCCGAAATCCACCCACGCAGGAACGGTCGCGCTGGATCGCCTGTCGACCCCGCCACGAGAGCGACCATCTGACGAGCGGGAGAGCTTACGCTCACGGGAGTAGAGGGAACCCTGGTCGTACCAGGATGCCGTCGCGAAAACTTGCATACGCTCAGTTTGCCGACCGAAACCCAGGCTCGCATGTTCCGTGTCCAGCCCCCCGGCATCGGCGCGACCGACGTAGAAATCACCAAAGACGCCGTCCTGGTCTTGTCGGGTTTGGACATTGACAACACCAGCCACCGCGTCAGAGCCATACACTGCCGAGGCGCCATCTTTGACAATTTCGATACGGTCGATCACTGCCAAGGGTAGCGAGTTAAGGTCTACTGCATGTCCCGCATACGCATCCGGGTTCATCCGGCGGCCGTTCAGCAATACCAGCGTATTGCTGGCAGGCAAGCCACGAAGCGTGACTGACGCGCTGCCATCGCCGCCATTGGTGACCAGCGTGCTGGTGGAATTGCCAGTCACGGCGGTTGTGTACCGAAGGATGTGACTGAGGCTTTGATGGCCAGACATTTCAATTTCCGGTCGCGAGATGATCTGGACCGGTATCGGTGTGCGAACACCAGCTGAAGGGAGCCGTGTGCCGGTGATGCGTCGCTCAATCACCATTACCTCTTCGATCACGGGTGGTTCCACGAGTGCTTTGATTTCCACAGGTATCGCGGATTTGACCACCTCGGCCACACGTGGCTGTGCACATCCTTGTTTGATGGCAACAAGCGTGGGTCGGATCCACTCAGAAGTCAGGCACTTGCCTGTCAACAACAGGTTTAGCGCAGTGGTAGGATCAATCGACCCGGCAACTGCGTCGCTGTTCTGGTCGACAACTGCCTCCTGACCGAACACGATCGATATTCCGGTCTGGCGACCAAATTCTACCAATGCCTCAGCGAGCGGTCCGGTAGGAATTTCGAGCGTGGTGTACTGATCAGCGACAGAAAAGCGGGTCGAGAGCACCAACAGCACTGCAAATACGACAGATCCCTGTCTACGAACGGCTGAGTGGATCGACTGATGGATGTCCGCACCCAAAGGAAGACAACAACGGCAGTCATGCTAAACCCGCAAGCAACGGAGGCAAGCGCCGAACTGTCAAATCTATGTTGGAAAGTGGCTGGCGATGCAGGTCAGCCTCGCGAAATCAGCACCAGACCTTTTGAGACTTCGCTCCACTCGAGGTTGAGGCTGCTGGCCAGGGCATCCAGCATCGCTGGTCGATCGCCAACTTCAAGAACCGCGGTGACACGAATGTCGGCCAGATCGTCGTCGGCAAGACTCACTTTGCCAGGCAGATAACGATCCAGATCAGCCAGGAGTTCACCCAGCGGAACATCCCGATAAACAACCTTGCCATCACGCCAGGGTGCGCTGTCTGCAGCAACAACGGACAGTAGTCGTTCCTCGAGACCGTCGTATTCCACGCCTTCCGCGGCTCGCAATTCGCGCGGCGCGTCGAGCCCATCGTGGGCTACCTGAACGATTCCTTCGAGCACTTCAACACGAAGTACCCCTTCGATGTTTCGTACGTTGAAAGATGTCCCGACTACCCGGATCGTGGCCTGGCCGGTATCGATTTCAAAGGGCCTGTTCGCGTCCGGTGACACCGAGAAGAAGGTTTCTCCGTCCAGTAAATCCACGTGCCTCAGATGCTCCCGGAGTTCGACCTGAACCGCCGTTTGCGTGTTCAGCTGCAGGTGCGAGCCATCTTCCAGAACTACCGATAGTTGCTCACCCGTCGCGGTCTGATAGCGCTCCGTGCCTGGAGTCAGCGACCAGATCGAGATCGCAAACAGCAGAGTCGCTGCCGCGGCAAACCAACGCCAATGACTACCTGTCTGGGTCGATGTCGATCTGCTCTGAATTTCTCCCGTCAGATCCCACACCTCCAGCAACTCGTCGAAGATCTGCTTGTGAGCAGGCGCTGCAGCAAGCCAGACCGCAAATTCAGCGTGTTCCTCGGCAGAAATTTTCGGACGGCGCAATTTTGCCAGCCATTCGATGGCCTGAGTTTCGATCCGATCGGCTTCCCTTGAGGCTGGTATACCTTGTTCTGGCTCAGTGGACATGCATAAACCGTAAAGTTGTCTTCCGATGACCTACCAATTCAGACGAGCCGCAGAGTCGATACCTCAACGACCGCACCAAATAAATGCCTGTGACACGTTTTGGATCACAGTTTCGGGCGTTTTTGCCTCGCAACCCACCTTGCTTGAAAACAGTCACTGGGTACTCCGAGTAGCTTCAGCGGCTTTCAGGCAAGCACGCAATGCCTTCAGTGCCTGGATGATGTGCTTCTCTACCATGCTTTCGGACACTCCCAGAGTGACCGCGATTTCGGCATACGACAGACCGTCAAAACGGTGCAGGGTAAACGCTCGACGGCACTTGTCGGGAAGTTCGTTCAGCGCCTGTTCAATCAGTGCGAGTGATTGTCGATGGCTGACGGTTTCTTCGACAGACGGAGCGAGTGATTCCGCTTCAATCTCTTCAGCGCCTGAGCGACGAGCCAACTGAGTGCGTCGAAGGCGATCGATACCGAGGTTCGTTGCAACTTGAAACAGGAAAGCGCGCGGATTTTCAAGGGCGGATGGTTCCCTCAACCTTGAGATACGAAGCCAGGCATCCTGAGCGATGTCACGCGCTGCATCGGGATCGCCGAACTTGTTTGTCAGGTAACGCACCAGCCCGCCCGCGTGTCGGGCGTACAGTTCAACAACCAATGGTGCGGCAGGGGTCTTGGACAGAATGGCATTCCGTCGTTCATTGGGGCTGCGAGTCTAACACCTGTCACATTCCTGCGGCACAATGCCCGGTCTAGTGTGCATCGGCCTGATATGATTCAACTTTCTCCGCCCATTAATGCGAAGCCTGAAATGCATGGTGTGATCAACGACAATGGACAGCGTGAATCAGAGCACGCGACACGATTGCCGTTTGCCTATGCAAAGCGCCATGGTGTGGTGCTGACGGATACACCCCTGCCATCGCACCAGGTTGAAGTCGCGTGCAGAGCAAAACCCAGTCTCGCAGTGCTGTCGGAAATCAAAAGAGTCGCCCGTCGAGAGCTGCTGCTCAAATCCGTCACCGAAGCCGAATTTGATCGTCTGCTCAACGATGCGTACGCCAGAGACACGTCCGCCGCCAAACAAATGGTCGAGGACATGGACGATGAGATCAATCTGCTGAGCCTGGCTGAAGCGTTGCCGCAGCCAGATGATCTGCTCGACCAGGCAGATGATGCGCCAATCATCCGTCTCATCAACGCCCTCCTGGCGGAAGCCATACGTGAGGCGGCCTCCGATATTCACATCGAAACGTTTGAACGAGCCCTTGTTGTCCGCTTTCGGGTGGATGGTGTAATGCGGGAAGTGGTGCAACCCCGACGAGAGCTGGCACCGCTTCTCGTCTCGCGCATCAAGGTAATGGCCCGACTCGACATTGCAGAAAAGCGTGTCCCGCAGGATGGTCGAATCAGCGTTCGCATCGGCGGCAGGGAAGTCGACGTCAGGGTATCGACCATGCCAGCCAGCAATGGCGAGCGCGTCGTCATGCGCTTACTCGATAAACAGGCCGGCCGACTTCGTCTGGACAATCTCGGGATGTCACCGGACCGGCTTGACACACTTCGCCGGCTGGTCAATTTGCCGCACGGTATATTTCTGGTCACCGGCCCGACCGGATCCGGCAAGACCACCACCCTGTACGCCTCGCTCGCCGAACTCGACTCCAGCGCGATCAATGTTCTGACGGTAGAAGACCCGATCGAATACAACTTGCCCGGCATTGGGCAGACGCAGGTCAACACCAAGGCGGACATGACGTTTGCTCGCGGATTGCGCGCCATCCTTCGTCAGGATCCTGACGTTGTCATGGTCGGCGAGATACGCGATCTGGAAACCGCTGAAGTTGCGATTCAGGCGAGTCTGACCGGACACCTTGTGCTTTCAACCCTGCACACCAACACCGCCGTAGGCGCCATTTCCCGACTGGTCGATATGGGCGTTGAGCCATTCCTGTTGTCGTCCAGCCTGGTTGGTGTGCTGGCGCAGCGCTTGGTGCGCGTGCTGTGTCCGGATTGCCGAAAGTCGAGATTCGCCACACCATCCGAGCTGCGTCTCATGAGCGTCTCGCGGGCGCAGGTTTACGATCCGGTGGGTTGTGACAGCTGTGGCCACACCGGTTTCAAGGGACGCACGGGAATTTACGAGCTCATTCCCATCGATGACCGGTTCCGTCAACTGGTGCATGACCGAAGTTCAGAGATGTCGCTCCGGGACTATGTTCGGCAAAAATCGCCGGACATCAAAGCGGATGGATTCGACAAAGTCATGGCAGGTGTGACAACCGTCCAGGAAGTGCTGCGTGTGTCCCTCGAAGGAGTGGCATAGTTGTGAGGGTCGATGGCGGCGTTTGAATATCTCGCACTCGATTCCCTGAGCAAGGAGCGCAAAGGGGTTCTCGAAGGAGACAGTCAGCGACACGTTCGGCAGCTATTACGTGATCAAGGGCTGGCACCACTGGAAATCAAACCAGCGGTCGGTAATACGCCCACGAAAGTTGCCGGCTGGTCGCTCCGGCGTTCGCTCAATCGTCTCGATCGGGTACTCATCACTCGTCAACTCGCAACCTTGTCGAGAGCAGGCTTACCCATCGAAGAATCCCTGCAGGCCATTGCCCAACAAGCTGAAAAACAGTCCGTGAATGCACTTGTCATGGGAATCCGCAGCAAAGTACTGGAAGGGCATTCGCTGGCTGCAAGCCTTGCCGAATTTCCATCGAGCTTTACCACGCTCTATCGTTCAACCGTCGCTTCAGGCGAACAGTCAGGGCATCTGGACAAGGTACTGGAAAACCTGGCCGACTATCTGGAGCGTCAATATGAATCCAGCCGAAATGTAGAAATGGCTCTGATTTATCCGGTTGTGCTCTTGGTACTTGCGGTATTGATCGTTGGCGCATTGATGGTGTACGTCGTACCAGACATGGTTTCCGTGATTGAGAACTCCGGTCAGGCGTTACCGACCGTCACTGCCGTGTTGATTGCCATGTCCGATTTTCTGGCCAGTTGGTGGTGGGCTGTCGCTCTTGTTGTTGCCGGTGGGGTCAGCCTGATGCGCTGGCTGTTGCAACAACCTGACTTTCGTCTTCAATGGGACCGACGATTACTCGAGTTGCCTCTGCTCAAACGCATTTCTCGAAGCACCAACGCGGCGCGTTATGCCAATACGCTGGCGATTCTCGGTGGTAGCGGCGTTCCTCTTGTGGATGGAATGACAATCGCCAAGGACATCGTGAGTAATACCTGGTTGCGACAGAAATTGTCCGAAGCAACCCAACGTGTCAGTGAAGGGGCCAGTCTGCGCACTGCACTGGAAGGTGTTGGGTATTTTCCGCCGATGCTTCTGCACATGGTTGCCAGCGGCGAAGCGAGCGGAGAGCTCGATACCATGCTCGAACGTGTTGCCGCACATCAGCAGAACGAAGTGGAGCGGGTGGTAACGACGATTGTGAGTCTCTTCCAACCCGCCATGCTGGTCGTCATGGGCGGCGTAGTGCTGTTCATCGTGATGGCCGTACTGCTACCTATTCTGAATATGAATTCGGCGATCTGAAGGAAAACACATGCAAGCTCAAACATTTTCAAACCATGCGGCCCGAAGTGCAGGTTTCACGCTAATTGAAATCATGATTGTGGTTGTGATCATCGGGATTCTTGGCGCCATTATTGTCCCCACCTTCATGTCACGACCGGATCAGGCACGGGTAACCGCAGCGCAGACCGATTTACGCAGCATTGGCGCCGCGCTCGATCTGTATCGTCTCGATAACTTTCAGTATCCGTCCAGCGAACAAGGCCTTGATGCGCTGGTGACACGTCCGAGCGGCTTCCCCGAGCCGAAAAACTACAATCCCGACGCCTACATCAAGGCGCTGCCAACTGACCCATGGGGTTCGCCCTATGTCTATGAGCGAAGTGGGGCCTCGTTTGACCTGTATAGCCTGGGTGCCGACGGCAACGAGGGGGGAGAGGAGTTCGATGCCGACATCAGATTTTCAGATCTTTGACCTGGTCGGATGAACCATCAAAGAGGGTTCACGTTGATCGAGATGCTGGTGGTCGTCGCGATCATCGGCATTCTCGCAGGGGTGGTACAAATTGCTTTTTCGGGCGGTAGTAACCGCCAGGCATTAACCAGCAGCTCTGAGGCGGCAGCGCTTCGCATAGAACTCGCGCGCGCGCAGGCACTACAACGTAATCGGGAATGGGGCGTCCTTGTTCGGCCGGACGGTTACCGGTTTTTTGAGTTCGACCCGCAACTCGAAACATGGCAAGTCCCGAGTGGTTCAGTTTTCGAACCGGTCACCGTACCCGCTGGAGTGACCCTGGAACTGGAAAGTGACGGGTTCGATCACAATGCGTTAAAGGCTCAGTTATCTGCAGCAGATCCCGATGACGAATCAGCGGACAGCGAGAACGCTCGAGACGAACGACCGGATCCAAAGAAGAAACAGGATAGTGAGGTGATTCCCAACATCCTTCTCCTGTCCAGTGGAGAGGTGACGCCATTTTTGCTCCGGTTTGTGCCTGCCGGAGAGGGAACACCCTGGATCGTCAGCAGTGATGGTTTGCAACGCGCGCTCGCCCGGCTCGAAGAAGCGGACGAATGAGATCCGGTTTTACCTTGATCGAAATGCTGGTGGCGCTGGTGATCCTTGCGACCGCCGGTATTATTGTCTCCACTACCGTCAGCAACATCGCTTCCCAGACACACAGCATCGAGCGACGACAAATCGCACACTGGATTGGTGAAGATCACCTCACGCGCATGCGTTTGGCCCAACGACTTCGTTCAGAGGCGCTGGCGAACGGGCGTGAAGTGACCCGGATTGACTCCGGAGGGCGCCGTTGGGAACTACGACGTGAGGTGAAAGCCACCGATCACCCATTTGTCCAGCGAGTGGAAGTAGACGTATTCGAACTGGATTCAAATGGCAAGGCAATCGGGCCACTTGATCACCAGGCTGCGTTCCTGGGTCGATTCTGATCTTGCGTAGTGTCATCAACCATCAGGCACGCGGCTTTACCCTGATCGAAATTCTGGTCGCCCTGTTCATATTTGCAATCGTCGGACTTATGGGTACGCAATTGATCAGTCGCGTATCCAATCAACAAACCATTCTTTCTGAACGGGGCGCGCGTTTGATTGAACTGCAGCGCGCAATGACGATGCTCAAGCGTGACATCATGCAGATCGAGCATCGCAGCATTCGTGACGGCCACGGCGATCAACAGCCAGCCGTGCAGCTTGATGACGATGATCTCTTCGAATTCACACGCACCGGCTGGCGCAATCCACTCGGCCAATCACGTTCGGACCAGCAACGCGTGGCTTATCACCTGGATGAAGAAAAACATGAACTCCAGCGCCTTTATTGGTCGGTACTGGATCGGGCGCAGGATTCCGAGCCACTGGTTCAGGTCCTGCTGAGTGGCGTCAAGAAACTCGAAATCACGATCTTGGATCAGACCGGGAACGAGCACTCGTTCTGGCCTCAGGTCAGTGCTGGCGGTCCTGCAAACGGAGCTGCATTGGCTGCCGTGATCATGAAAATCGAGGCGCCTCCGTTCGGTGCGCTGGAGAGAATCTGGGAGGTGCCAGGTGGTTGAGCAAGTCAGCCCACACGCTTCCCGACGGGTCGCGTTTCTGCCCTCTAAAGTCCGTGGCGTCGCACTCATTACCGTGCTTTTGTTCTTCGCGTTCCTCGCCGCCATTGCGGTACGGCTCAGTGTGAACCACTCGCTTCTCATCGCTCAAAGTCACAACGCATTCGCATCTGATCTCGGTCTGAGTTATGCACTGGGCGGGGAAGATATGGCGCGCCAGGTGTTGTATGAAGACTTCACACAGTCCGGCAAGGACAGCGATCATCTGCAAGAAATCTGGGCGAGGCCACTACCGCCGTTATCACTCGATGAAGGCGGGCAGATCGAAGTACAGATCCGTGATCTCAACGGCTGCTTCAATCTCAATGCGCTGGGCAGTGAAACTCCCGCTCCAATCAAGGGCTTTATGGTCAATCTGGTCACGGGCCTCGGTTTTGGACCGGAAATTGCTGACCGCATCAGTGACTGGATCGATGCCGATGATGTTGCGGTCGGATTTGGAGCTGAAGACAGTGAGTACCTTCTCGCTGATCCGGCCTACAGGACACCCAATACAGCCATGGGCGATGTATCAGAATTGCGTTTGCTGCACGGGCAGGATGAGGATCCGACCCGTGTGCTGTCACGTTACACCTGCGTCTTGCCGGTCGCCTCAATGAGCCTGAATATCAACACGGTGGATGGCGATGTGCTGGCGTCGCTGATCGCCCAACCGGACCTGTCACGCTATCGGGCATTTGCCCTTGGAGCCAGGAATTTCAGGACCGTTGCAGATTTTTTGCAGACCAACCCCGAATTCGCTCCATTTGCGACGTATCTTACCGTCGTCAGTGAGTATTTTCGGATTGACTCCCAGGTGCAGATCGATGAGACGCTGACCATAATGTCGTCCGTCGCACGCCGCGACCCAACCACTGGCAAGGTTTCAATCCTCTCGCGGGATTTCGGCAGGGATTTCCGCACCAGAGTTCAGATCAAGGTCGAGGAAGATGACGGCGCGCAAACGACGAGACCACAAGGCACATGAACACCTGCAGTGCAAAATGGGCTGACTACCACGTGAAACGGAACTGAAGATGGCTTTGCTTTGCTTGCGTCTGCTATCAGCGGCGCGTGAGGAAGAATCTGGTTGGTCCCTCGCCGCCGAGTGGTTGATGCAGGGCGAAGATGGCTCGTTGCGTGGCAGAGGCGTCACCGACTATCGGGGGCTCGCTGATCTGCTGGACCCCAGCCAGACGTGGGTCAAGGACGCGCGAAATGTGCTGCTCCTGGTACCCCATGATCAGGTTCTCGAGCTGACTGTGACAGTGCCGGGCAAGAGCGCAGCGCAAATGCGTCGTGCGTTACCTTTTGCGGTTGAGGAGTTTGCCTCGGCCGATATCGAGAGCCTGCACATTGCCAGCGATCAAGTCCGTCCTGGTCGACCTGTTCGATGCCAGCTGGTTGATCGTTCACTCCTGAACGGTTGGCTGAAGTGTCTTCGTACTTTAGGTATCGAACCCGGTTATTTGCTGGTCGATACGGAATTACTGCCGTTTGATGACAAGACGACACACGTCTTGATGGACGGACCGATCGCGCTCATCCGCTCGCCAGATGAAGCGGCAATGATCGATAGAGGCAATCTCCTGATGGCTTTGCAGATGATTGCTCCGGCTACTGTCCATATTGCCGGGGGGCAACTCGAACCTCTCGAAGCTGCCCAGTTACCTGACACCGAGATCATTACGGTCGAATCTGGCGCCAGCAGCATCGAATATCTTGTCAGTCACTGGCGAAGAGACGAGAACATCAATCTGCTGCAAGGCAGTTATGCGCCAGTACACACCGCGAATAATCGGACGAATCTCTGGCGCCCCGTTGCGTTGGTTGCATCCCTGTGGATCGTCATCGCCTGGGTGCTCATGATCGGCGAGAGTTTCTGGGCTGGCTGGCAGCGCGAGACGCTGGATACACAAGCTCACGGCTTGTATTCCTCGATCTATCCCGACGATTCCAGCGTACGCAATATACGTCGTTCGCTGGCCGAAAAATTAGGCCAGCACACCGATCCTGGAGGACCTGGCTTTGCTCATCTCACTGCCAGTCTCGCCTCTGCTCTGGAAGGTGTAGCGCGCCTGCGTTCTCTCGAATTTGATCAGGAAGGCGCAGAGCTCAAAGCAGAAGTTCTGGTCGGTAGTCATGAGGAGGCCGAAGCCGTGAAAGTTGCACTGGCCAAGCTTGGCATTGCATCGCAACTGTTGAACGCCACTCAGGAAGACCAGCAGATTCGAGCGTACTTCAGCCTGCGGAGTGCTTCGTGAGCCGCTGGCAACGCCTCGCGAACAGTTCGCTCGGTCGAGCGTATCTTGATCGAAGCGACTCAGATCGCCGATCGATAGCCATCCTGGCAATCGTCATTGGGCTGGCCCTGGCATGGTTGCTGTTGTGGAAACCCGTGTCCGATTGGCATCTCGATGCCGTGTCTCGTCTTGCCGTCTCACAGTCGACACTTGACTATGTGCGTACCAACGAGGCGGTGGCCAGACGACTGTCCGAGCAAGGTTCCGGAGCACAGGAATCCTCACTCATTCCAGTGATCACCCGTGCCGCCAACGCCCAGCAACTCACGCTCAACCGCCTGCAGCCGGAGGAAGGCGGCGTATTGAATGTGGTCCTGGAAGGGCAACCGTTCGACAAGGTCTACCAATGGATCAGTCAGCTTGAACAAAACAACGGCGTGCGCGCACGCTGGGTGAGCATTCGCAGTGAAGATCGGACCGGTTATGTGAATGCACAGATCCGCTTTGTTGCTGCGACTCCCGCTCTGTAGCTGGCAGTCCCGGGCGCTGAACCAACACTTACAAGTCACTAACAGCTTTCCAGACGGTGGGCTGGCTCGCGTGATCCTCATCACAGATGCGTTTGACTCGGCTTCATACACTGCCTGCGACTCGGGACATACCAGAGGCGCTGGGATGGATCGCTCCGTTGATCCGCATCGTCCCATATTGACGATGCATGACCTGGTCACAGTGGAAGTGACAGGATTGATGGAAGGATTCTATTCAAATCTCGAGGACGGCTTGTTCGAACTCGCGTACCGCAATACAGATCATGAATATCAGCGGTACTGTTTCGAACTCATGCGCGAACTGCGTTACCGACGACCTTTGCTGATGTCGACTTTCACTTCGAGCCTGAAGGACGCCGTTGGTCAGTGGTTTGCATCGGACGACCTTGTTCGCCCGGAGCTTGAGCCCGAACTCGAATCTCTGGCCGACTCCATGTCACGCAAATGCATAGCGCACTTCAGCGGCTTGCTTGGTGGGTTGAGTCGAAGAACGGCGGGTATTACCGGTGTCACTCATGCCCTGGAGACACTGCCTATTGGCCCGGTGCAGATATCGCGACATTTTGTGTCGTCGTGCCGGCGCATCGAATTCGAGCCATCGTCAATCCTCGTCGTACGAGAGTTATTTCTCAGATTCGTGCTTGATCGACTGGGATCAGTTTATGGTCGTTGCAACCAGGTGTTGAATCCTGAAGCTGGCGCGGACGCGGTACCTGTGCTTCTGGCTCTCGCTTGAAAGAACCGACTTAATCAGTTTGTTTTGTCTGCGCGTGCTGGTGTTCGATTGTCTGAGCTATCTGAGGTTGCTCGCCTGCATGCGAAGCAGGCCCATTGATCAATGACTTTCCCGCTCTGCCACTTTCTGTATGAACGACTGCGATTCGTGTTTTCTCGTGGTCGCGCTGCAGTGACAAGTAGTCGCCATTGATATTGTATTGAACATGATTTTGCCTGGCCTTGAACGGGGTTCCGAATCGACTTGTAAGCGCCTCGGTCAGTAGATCAAAGTCGATTTCCTTGAATTCACCGACCAGACGAACTGGATAGCCACCGTCAGCAAGTTCCAGCTCGTAGGTAGCCTTGTCAAAGGGCGGGGAGAGTCGAAGCCCCGCATAGGTGATCTTCTGTGCGATCGGAAATGACTGATGATCGGGTATCGGGACATCAAACAAGAGACCAAATGCGCCCATTAGACTGTTGTCATTTCCCGGCAGGAGTCGATTTGCATGGGCTATCAGATCCAATCTGACTCGTTCGATCGCAGCTTCATTTAATACTGCCAGATGCTCACTCCACTGCCGGATTCGTGCGGGATCCGAGTAAAGCAGGTATCCCGATTTTCCGCAGGTAAGAGCTATCTGACGGTTGCCGATCATCCAGCTTCGAATCGATCCGAATGACTGCAATGCGTTTCCGGAAGACGCAACGTTTTGACCGTCGAGGTGATATTTATGGGTGATCGAGCGGTCGAGAAAAGCTGTTAGCTCATCACATGGACCTGGCAACAGCGCCGCGATCATCGCAACTTCACCTTGGGTGCTCTGGAGCAGATAAAATCGCATGCCGCTTGAACGCAGCTTTGGCGAGAGTACAGAGGGTTCAAAGTGACGCCACCCAATAGATGCGATGCGCATATCCGCTGGAAGGATCGATGCTATTTTATCCGCACCAGCAACGGTGTTGTACAAGACAATCGGGATCGGAGAGCCATCGAGAGTAGCTCCGGTGAGTAGAGAATCTGGCGATTTGCCAAACTCAATCCCGAATGCACTGTCGACAGCCTGAGTTTCCTCCGCCTCGACCACATGCGCTGGCTGAATCGATAACAGAACAGCACACAGCGGGAGGATCAGTTTCAACAAATAAAGCGGCCGAGTTCCTGGCGTCGTTTGCACTCTTTCTCCACGTTTCCGCATTGGATCGCCATGCCGGGGTTCATTTCTCCCCCTTTTGCACATTCGCTGGCTTGCTCCTTGAGATTTGTATCGGTAACCGAGTCCATCGCACTTCCGCACGCTCCAGCAAACATCAACAAAGCCGTCAGGCAGACACACCGTACGCGCCACTGCGCTGTGGTACTTTCCATGTTTGTTCCTCAGCTTACCGGCGGAAGATGAGAGACTCTTCCCATACTTGCCAACATCCGTTTACATCAAGCGTAGACACCACAGTGAAGTTATCGGCCGGCAAGGACGTCCATTGAGTTCCGCTGTTGCGGAAGTCGACATTTTTTGGCTGAGGAAGGTCACAGCGCAGGCAGAGGAGGGCTGCTGCAGGTAACGCAGCAGAACGTGCAGGGGGAGGAAAACTCTCTTTATTCGATTCTTTTTTCAACTATGGGGACTGATCCTTAGCAGAATGGTCAGGCGTCCGCTCCTCGGGTTTGCCCCGCTGGCGGACGACTTTGTCGAGCTGACTGCCGATGTGGGTTCCGACATGTTTCAGCTGGGGATTGCTGTGCAGCTCGGCAAACACCTTCTTTTGCAGGGGTTCGAGCAGCTTGTCAGCCGTGTCACCCTGTTGGTGTCCGAACAGATTGATCCAGGCTTCCGTGCGCCGGCCAAACTGAAGAACCGATTCCAACGGGCGATCTGCGTCTGGACCACCACGAACAATTCCGACTGTGCCGGCAATCAACGAAACGGGAACCAGTACAACATCACGAATTCCGTCCATCACCAACTTGAGTTGAAAGACCATCAATCGCCACAGCAGATGCGCCCGAGTCAGACTCCCAGGAACCATGAGGGCTTGAGACTGATCTACTGTTTCTTCGGCCTTGGGTTCATCCGGATTATCCATGATCAACGTGCCCCTTCACCAACCAGTACCACTTCTACAGTCTGCAGCATAATGATCAGATCCAGAAACAGACTCTGATTCTTGAGGTAGTACAAATCGTATTGCAGCTTTTCCTTGGCATCGGAAACGGTGGTGCCATAGGGATAACAAAGCTGTGCCCACCCAGTTATGCCCGGTTTGATGCGATGTCGCTGCTCATAGTAGGGGATCTCTCTGGCAAACCGGGCTACGTGAACCGGCTGCTCTGGACGAGGCCCGACAAAACTCATTTCTCCACGAAGCACATTAAACAGTTGCGGTAACTCATCAATCCGCGCCTTGCGTATGAAGCGGCCAACTCGGGTCACTCGAGGGTCATTATGCAGCGCAAATTCGCTGTCGTTGTCGGTCACATCGGGACGCATGCTGCGGAACTTGTAGACACGAAAACCGATAGCCCCCCGGCCGACTCTTTCTTGCCGATACAGCACGCTGTGTTGCCCGCGACTTTCAAGAAATATACACATCGCTGTGAGCAACATGATCGGCATGGTCAACACCACCATCACTGAGGCTGCGACGATGTCAAAAACGCGCTTGTTGATGCTGCGCAGCCGATTCGTAACAAATCCGTCGGAGAACGCAAGCCAGGTTGGCCGCAGGATATCGACGTCGAGTTTGCAGGCTTCTCGCTCGAAAAATTCCTGAACATCGCACACTTCAATGCCAGACAGACGACAGTCAACAAGATCATCGACAGGGACTGTGCGGTCCTCTTCGTAACCATCGACGGCGACCACGATTTCATCAATCTTCTGTTCGCGGCAAAAATCCAGCAGGGAGGAGGGTGGTGATATCACGGGCACATCGTGATCGCGGACAACATTCTTGGCCGGATCCAGATCTATGAAACCGAGCAGTACAAACGCTCGACGGTCAGCCCTCCGTCTCATTCTGGTGGCAATCTTCAGGGCACGTCGGCCGGCGCCCAGTACGATGATCCGGCTCTTCAGCGCATCTTCAGACAGGAACAGGAACACGAACCACCGAAAGATAACCAGTGCCGCGAAGCCTTCAATGACCGACAGAACAAGCACGCCGCGGGGCATCGCCAGTTGAGGCAAAAAGAGGTAAGCAACCAGAATGAGGACGGTGCCAAGAAGAAAGATCGCAACCGCCGTACGCAGGGTCATCCCGGTCAGTCCTTCGCGTATGCGCGACTCGTAAACTCCCATGGCGGCCATGGCCCCGACAATCGTGAATCCGAAAAACACTGAGGTCGGAAGCCAATTCTGCAAATCGGGTAAAAACTGATAGCGGCTGAAAAAACCCAGATATCCGCAGAGCGTCAGTAGAAAAACCTCAGCACCAGCCATGTACAGAAACGGCGTGTGGATGTAATGGCGCAGCACGCGAATATGCGGCATCAGGAAACCTGTTCAATCCAGTAGGTACGTCCCGAAACATCGTCAATCACGAGATCGGGGCAGTCGGTCATTCTCCGGGTAAATCCTGACGTGCGCCACACGGGGTTTGATGGCGTGACCCAGAACAGGGGTGCCTTCAATGAAGTTCGATTCGCTCTACGAAACCTCTTATATTTAACATAATATATATTATGCGTCATTTAGGTCGACAAGCGTCACTGTGACTCCGCGCGCGGCATTCGCTCGGTGGACCATCGACAATCCGTCCATGCACGAAACCGATCCCATCGAACTTGAACTCAAATCAGAAGCTGAGCGTATGAGCGTCCGCTTCTCTGGCGCCCCCGTGGTCATTGTGCTGGCTGGCGATAAATCAGCTGACATCCCACGCACGATCACAACGTCTGCTTCCTCGACGCCACTTCGGTTGCGGGACCTGCTAGGCATCCTGCAGACAGCAATCCAGACCGAAAGCTGGAAGCACTTCAGAAACTGGTGAAGTTCTTTTCGCCACTGGTCAAAGCCGCCAGCGCCAGATACGCGTTGGTTAGCGCGAGCATCAGGATGACCACCCAGGTTGCCAGCAATGCAGGCATCGATTGGCCTGACCACTTGCCTAACTGACGAACCAGCGCACGGACGTGAACAACCTTGGCGGCGACCAACAACATGGCGCACACATGCAGCCAGATAGTAGGTGCACCAAGCAGTTCTCCAAGCAACAACATCAGCAATGCCGTCGGCGCGTCGCCTGCAATCTCCGATCTGTGCATCAACGGTATGCGCAACGTTCTTGCGAAAATCCATGCGCGCCATTGAGCCCATGCCAACAACAGCACCAGCACGCTCGAATATAGGGATGTGATCACTGGCACGGTCATGTTGCGGGAAGCTGGTCAGACTCTCTCATGTAACGTGTTTGGCCTGGCAGTGTAAAACCTGATGGATGGACTTGCCGGCGACCGCGTCTCATCAATGGTAATGCGCAGTGCTTTGCCACCGTTGAGTGGATTGTCAAAAGGAAGTTGCTTATGACCCTGCCGACTGGAAGCGGACTGAAGAACACCATCGTCATTGGCATGCCTCGCTCCGGGACCAGCATGACCGCAGCCATTTTCGCCAGACAAGGATATTTCCTTGCAGCTGACACCGACGAAGAACTGCGCCCAGGCGATGAACATAATCCTGCAGGGTACTTTGAAGCCGCAGGCCTCGTTGATCGTAACGTGCACTTGTTCAGACGGGTTGGCTATACCGCTCACAATTCCTGGCTGTTCCAGCCGATCACGGATCAACAAGCTGACCAGCTACACCTGCTTGAGCGTACACACACCGACGCTCAATTCGTCAGTACCTATGAACAACACTCACCCTGGTTGTGGAAAGATCCCCGCCTCTGTTACACGCTCGGCTATTGGTGGCCGCTGCTCAACCCTGATACCACGCGTGTCCTGGTGTTACGCCGAAGACCAGAGGAAACATGGAACAGCTTTCTCCGCCTGGATTGGCGCGAATACGATGAGGACGCACGCGCTGATGTCTACCAGAGAATCAATCATCATCTGTCAGCTGCGATGCAAACCATCGAACGATTGGCTATTCCTCATATCGTGGTGAACTACGACGAATATTCCGAGGCGCCACTCGAAGTGGCCGACCGTATCAACGGGTGTATGGGTCTGCAGTTGGACGTCGACGCACTGGGCTTTGATGGAAGCCTGAACTCAACTACCCTGCCTCGCCGGTTAGGTACGTTTATTCAAAAGCAGCGCTCAAGATTGGGGGCATTGTTACCCAGGCCTGAACGCGCGGCTAAACAGGCCGGTCGGAGCTCAGCGGCTTGAATCCGCAAACACCATCTGCAAGATTTGCTTGCGATCATATTTGCCGTTGGGCGTTCGTGGAAATGGGTCGGTCGTGCATTTCAACGTTCTCGGCAGCATGTATCCGGGCACTGCCTGCTTGAGAAGAGCAAGGACGTCATTCGAGTGCAATCCTGATCTGGTACTGACCAGAGCGCCGATACCTTCCTGCGCCGCATTCTCTCCACTTTGGAAAACCACAACAGCCTCGTCAACGTCATCCAGCGCCTGCAGGTGCGCCTCGATTTCACCCAGTTCGATACGATGACCGAGATATTTGATCTGCTGGTCAGCACGCCCTTGGAACAGTAAGGCGCCATCTTCCCGCATACGTACCAGATCTCCAGTGCGATAGAGCCGGTCAGGAAAACGAGACGAAGGATGTTGTACAAAGGCCTGGGCCGTCTTGTCTGCATCTCCAAGATAGCCGTATCCCACGGATAACCCTCGTACCCAAAGCTCACCTGCGGAACCAGGGGATTGCGAGAGTTCTCCGTTTTCAAGTGCAATGAACACTTCCATATTCGGTCTCGCCTTGCCAATGGGCACCGGTTCATCGCCAGGCGGCGTAGTTACGACATGATAAGTACAGTCGACGGTGATCTCTGTTGGACCATACATATTGGTGAAGCGAACTTCCGGAAAGAGATTCATCCATGCCGTCAGCACGTCTGGTTGAACCACTTCTCCGGCAAACACCAGTTCGCGAAGCTCTGGAAACATACCAGCTCGAAGTCGTCGGGATTTCAACAAAAGTGTCAACACAGAGGGGACACAGAAAAATACTGATATGGCCCGATCCCTGAGCCAGCCAGCCAAACGGGGAACCACCGAATTCAATTCTGGCGGCACCAGATGTAACGTCGCGCCCGCAGCAAATGCGGTATAGAGATCAAATGTCGAGTTGTCGAAATACAGCGGCGCGTGATTGGATATCTGATCCTTGGCGGTGATCTGATATTGATGCACACACCAGTCGATGTAGTCGACCACCGCCTGGTGCGAGATCATGACCCCTTTTGGATTGCCCGTGGATCCGGACGTGAACAGTACATAAGCAATATCCACTGAAATGGCTTCGTAGCGAATTGGCGTGAGCATCACTTCAACCTGATGAGCATCGTCAACGTCGATCAACGTCAATCCGGACACCATGGGCTCATATTCGGTGGTCGACAATTTCGCGCGCCCCGCCCGATTCACCAGCATCAAACCAGATCCGCACGCCGCAACGATGCCGGCAACGCGTGCAGCAGGTGACTCGGTATCAATGGGTACGTAGGCTCCATCGTTGCGCAAAACACCCAGTATCGAACAGATTGCATCAACACTCTTGGGCATGAACACGGCAACACAATCCGCTCGACGCATGCCGGCAGAGCGCAATCGGTGCGCGATCACCGACGCCGCCTGATCAACCTGCAGATAGGTCAGCTGTTCCGATTTACACGTCACCGCGATCTTGGCAGGATCATTGGCAAGCGCTCGATCAAAATAGTGCTGCACAAGCCAGGGTTTATGTGGTGCCAGCACGCTCATCTCCAATATCCTCAACGATTGTTCTGATCAGTTCATCGCGCTCATGAACTCGTTTGAAAGTGTGATCGGCACCTTTGAATGTTCGAATCTGCAGCATCTTGGACCTGGACAACAGCGACAGGCATCGGTTTCCCGCTGTTCTCAGGATCTCAAGCCCTGGGTCACGCTCTGCAAAATAAAACCGCAGACGGGAACCCGAAGCCGCAATTCGGAGAAGATCTTGTGTGAGCAACGGCGGTTCACGCAACCCCAGATACTGAGCGAGTTCTCGAGAACGTTTCATGAGTCGACTGGTGATTGAACCGAGTAGATGCTGTATCAGGAGCAAGTAGTCGATGTCGCCTGTAAAAAGTCTCTTCCAGTGCTGCCAATCCCTCGACGCTGATTGATACGCTTTTGCCTGTTGCAGGTTGCTGTACTCACTCGGAATCTCCAGTGACATGCCTTCACGCCACTGGAAAGTCAGGGGATTGATGAGTATGAGTTCAATCGGAAATGAATCATCCGACTGTCTCGCCAAATCAAATGCGGCGTATGCTCCAGCGCAGAGTCCGGCCATCAAGATACGTGAATAACCTTGTTGGCGAGCCCAGGACAGAATGGATTGAAGGTCTCCGCTGGCGGAATCCGGATACGGCGTAATCGCTTCTGGCGTCGGATCCACACCGCCTGATTCGAACTGCGTCTGCAGGTCGACACTGTCGCCGAGATTCGCAAGATCGTAACGAAGGCAGTCGATATGTTGTTCGGAGAGTGTTCTGGCGAGGTCAACGTACAGTCGATTGGGGCCGACATGGTGAGCAGAGCCGCCATTACTCATCAGCACGATACTCTTCGAATCAACCGCGTGAGTGAGAATCGCGAACAACGTGTTGATCCGCAGCACGCTTTCAGCGACGGCCGGCACTACGCCGGGGAGTTCGGTTGACAGCGCGGAACTCTCGTCAACCACCGGGTTTAAAACTTCGACATTCGGGTACTTCGAGAATAACCACTGCACAGCAGAATCGATGAACTTCAGGGGAATACGGGTATTGTGTGGTTCACGGAATGCAGAGACAAATTCATCAGAAGTAGCATTTTGCAGTGAGGCAGCACGTTGTCTGATCGAATTGGCGAGTGTCACATCTGCCGGTCGATCAACTTTTTCCACCAGCAAAACATGTCCTGTTCGTGATTGATTGTCCTTGACCTGCAACCCTTCGATGGCTTGTTGGAGCGGGTCATCAAAAACCAATCCACCACTTTCGAGAACCGCCCGTCCAGATGCGGACGGATCGATTTTTCCGAGGACCTTCAGTTCTCGTATGAAGGTCCGACCAGAGGAACAGGGATTCCACAGGATGATACCCTCCTCCGCCTGGGCACTTTCCAGCACAAGCAAGGCAGAAGCACGAACACCGACCAGCACGACACTTGCCAGACCACGTGTCTGCAACAAATAGCTACGGGCGCGCTCGATGTCTTCAAGCCAGGTCTCCACGCCGACCCTTGCGCCTTCGGTCGAATTTCCTGTGCCGCGTAAATCAGGTCGAATTACGAAGTAACCGGCTGCCGCCGCCGCACATGCGAGGGCGCGTAATGCGCGGTAACCATGGGTGTACTCATGTCCCAGAGACGGGACAATGATGACGCCCGTCGATCTCTGTTCGGTTGTCTTCCGAGGCATATGCAGATGCGCAAATGTCGCTCCACCTTCCCTGCCAATCCAGAAAGACTGCTGTGTCATTTTCTGCCGAGCTCAGGGACACGAAGTTCACGACGGTTATTCGCAGGCTTGAGGCGAAGACTGGGTACGCCTGTATAGCCGCGGTCCATGAGAACTTCGATTTGACGAGAAACACCGGGGATGATGTGAACGTAGTTATCTATGCACTCAAACCCCGCTGATTCGAGACGCGTCCACTCAAGCAATCTGTCTGATTCCAGTTGCAGGCGGACCGCGCCTGAGTGATCAACCAGGCAAGCAGTTAACTGAATGTCCGCTGACGTCTCGATCCCGGCAGATCCTACCGTTGCGACATGTTGGACGGAGGTTCCGTTGGACAATAACAGATCAGCGGCCACGGCTCTGAACGCTGGTGGACCAAATCGATAGGACCAGGTGGTGTCTTGAAACCGATCAAAACAACCATCAACCGAGAGAGTCTGTGCGGATCGAGGCGGCAGTACGATGTTGCGTACAACCTTTCCGCCGGCACGGCCGTCCAAAAGCACCAGCGTTATCGTCAGAACTCCGGACAGCTCGATGCATCTTTCATTGATGAGGTGAACATTGTGACCATCAAAAATTTCGTCAGTAACAAGAACCTGTACGGGGTGAAGTACACTTCGAACCAGGTGATACGCGGGTTTCGGACGCCCGAGTGCATCAATAAGCCCCCAACCCGCGCCAGGCCTGACGTCGTGCATCATCCAGATCAGAGCGCCTTGACACAGTGACCGTGTGGCACGCCACCGAGCAAATACTGCAGCCATGGCAACGCCGCTGGCGAGCCGGGATAGCTCGAAATACCTTGGCAAATCGTGCATTCGAAGGTCAAGTGCATTCACCGAGAACAGTTGTTCTGTGTAGTGATCACGAATGTCGTCGAAGTCCCAGCCAACACCGTCGTCTCTCGGAGTACCTGACTTCCAACTTGCGCCAGTGGGCGAAGGTAGTGAAGATCCGAACAGCTCATTCATGGACGAGGGGTCGGGCAGGTTGGCAAAGCCCAGACATTCACTGGCGAAACGAACCTGTTCGACACTTCGATCGTCAACCGATCGGCGATACGCACCTACCCCAAAGAAGCTGCTGATTCCTGCGGACAGATGAGTAGGCAACGTTCCGAAACCAGGCGCTGAGGGAATGTACGTCTGACTGGGAAAGAGCTCGGCGCTCCACGCCTGGATAGTGGTTGTGAAGAGCCGCTGCGTTCGTTTTTCGTCGTGCAAACCCAACAGCGTTGCCTGTTGTTCGGCGTCACTGTTCCCACAAATTACCGCGAGACTGGCTCGCCACGCCAGTCGACTCGACTGCCACTCAAGCTCACGATACACGCCATCGGTAAAGCCATCAGAATCAGGATAGGCCATATTCGCGAACGGCAAGTCCTGCCAGACCAGAATGCCCAGCCGATCGCACAAGTCGTAGAACACGTCGCTCTCATAACAGGAAGTGCCGACAACACGGAGCATGTTGAATCCTGCTTCGCGTACCTGAAGCAAGCGTTCTTCCAGATCAAACTCCGTTTCAACTTCCGCTGCCTGTAGCGCAACCCAACAAGCACCTCGACAGAAAAAAGGCACTGTGTTAACGGAAAACTGACCCGTATCCTGATCGAAAGACACCGACTTGAATCCCACTCTGCGCTCAAGAGTCACGTTCGGATCCAGCGTTATCGTGATGTCGTGTAGAACAGGTTCACCATGGGTATGCGGTAACCACCGATCAAGATCGCTGCAATCCAGCTGAAGCTCGGCGCTGCGTTGTCCATCGTCATCGAGGGAAACAGGAGCGGTGTTTTTTCGACCGCCGATTGTGACCGTCAGCTCGTCCACACATGCGGTTGTTTTCACGTGCACGCGAAGTTGCGCCCGCTCGTTATCGACCAACGTTGTCATCGTGACTTTTGTGGTCTCCTCGATCGGCTCAACCGTCACCGGACCCCGAATCCCTACCAATGGCGTACTGTTGAACCAACCGGTGATACGACCGGCCAGAGACACTCGGTGACTACGCAGATGCTGAATGGTCACCAGGTTGGTGCGCCAACGCGTGCGGCCGTGCGACTGCATCAGATGCGTGGTCAAGGAGGGAAAGTGAAAGGCGATCTGATGCGGCGATCCGCGTCCCTCGACCGGAATCTGCCATGGACGGAAAGCATTATCGAAAACTGCAGCTTGGGCTCCATCCAGCCAGACATTGGCATGTCCGAACACGGAGGGAAAGGTCATGATCGACAATACTGGAGATCGAAATTGCGCTAACAACCACCAATCAGACTGGTCGGGTTGCGCACCCCTGACAAGAGAACCAACCGTCAGCAGATCAGTCGATCCACACCAGACTTGAGTTGATTCATTCAGCTCTGAAGGACTTGTGACAATTCCGACATCACAACGCCAGAGTCTCCACGTCATATCGGCATTGCCATCGAACGACGTAGTACGCTCGCACGGCATCAGACAGCACCGGAACGTAACGCGTCAATTCCAGCCTTCCAGGCGCTGCTCATCTGGTCGAGCGGCGACAGGTCCAGTGTTTTGTTTCGTGCAATTGCGCGTGCCAATTGGAATTGCAATGACCGGGCCTGCTGGGCAATCTGCAAAAATCGTGTCGCCGCGTCACCAGCCACCCAGGAACCCCGTGCCACTAGCCAATCAACGTGACTAGCCAGTAACTCAAAACAGGCACCCAGCTGTCGAAGCGTTGCGAAGGCATAACGATGAAAATAATCCATATCGTGGTTTTCACGCATCACCTGCAGCTCGGATTCCAGGCTGGCTGCATAGATGGAGATTGGATTGTCGGAAGGCACTCGCGCCAGTTCTCGACGCAACAGTGTTGCTGCTGCCGATGCCAAAGAATCAGTTCGCTCAGGATGCGACCAGGCAACACGTTCGACGAAGGGAGGTAACCAGGAATGGCCACGTTTCGAACCCGGCAACCAAAGACACTGGTAGTCGCTGCCTGCAAGTTCATAACAACCTCGCCCATGCAGATACTGCATGTCCTGCGTTGCTGGCGCCATCGCAAGCACAGCTATGGTGGTCTTGACGTGTTGTTGCTGGTAGGACGAGCCACGTGTGTCGGGCAGGTAGAACGAGTCCGCTTCGATCAGGACGGGGTTTCCCTGTTTGAGCTGTTCAACGACGTGAAGATCCAGTTCTTTCCAGGGATTCAGCTCCTGAATGTCTGCACCAAACAGAAAACGCAGATCTTCGTCGTTGAACTTGCAGAATGTCCACTGATCAC
Organism: Gammaproteobacteria bacterium; assembly: GCA_031385325.1. Taxonomy (GTDB): domain Bacteria; phylum Pseudomonadota; class Gammaproteobacteria; order Pseudomonadales; family Azotimanducaceae; genus SYFY01. The sequence goes on from JANNBJ010000123.1 coordinate 31,081, forward strand.
CTTCCCAACGGGTTGAAGCGGTAACACTCAGTGCAGCCAAGGGCTCGTGACCAAAGGCATGCAACAATTCAATAACTACATCGAGATAGCAGTTCGTTTCATCCCACACTCGGCTGCTGCCATGGATAGGGTGGGACTGGTGAGAGTAACTTTGAGGCAAAGCAGAAACAGACATGTCATCGCTGCGCAAGCTGCATGGCCGCGTTGTGAGAACGAATTCGATCGTTGTTGACCATCAGCATGGCACCGTACGCATCCCGTAAATGACGGCCAAGCGCGGACTCGTGATCATTACGATAGCCATTTACGCCCGTGATCATCAGCGCCTTGCCGACGATGTCGACCACGGCCTCTGAACACACCAGCTTGATGTTGTTCATCGCAATGCCGAAAGAAAACGCAGTTGTCTTCTGCCAGGACTTTGTAGTGACGATGTTCTGATAACGAATAATGGCATCGTGCAAAGTGCTTCGCATCTTGAACAACGCCTCATCGAGTTCTGCCAGACGAAGTTGTGTCGTGGGTGGAACCTCCGCCTTCCTGGCAGAAGCCCGGACAGCACGGCGCGCGATACTGGCTGCATCCTGAGCTAACCCCAACCACAGCGAACCCCAGAGCAAATGAGCTACTGGCTGCATGGTCTGAGACAGAATCTGAGAAAACGGCACTGGCTGGATGTGCTCCCTGGGAACATCCGCAATCAGATGGAAGCCAAGACTACAGGTGCCGCGGAACCCCAGGCTGTCCCAGGTTGAGATAGGATCAAGTGACACGTCCTTCTTCTCGACCAGGACATGAACCTGGTCGTTACCCGTAGCTTCCGGATGACTGCGGGCAGTGACCATGATCGCGTCAGCCTGACTGCCGTACGAAATCACGGGAGCCATCTTGTCTATTCGAACTCGACGCCCATCTGCACTCACTTCCGCCGCACAAACACTCGTCCCCAAATCTCCACCGGTGCCAATTTCCGTCGTCGCAGAAGCCAGCAACAACTGGCGATCCGTGATTTTCCGCAACAAGTCGGCTTCATAAGAGCTGTTACCTGCGTGATGTACAAGGCAGGCAACCTGGATCTGATGCATCGCAAAAATCATTGCCGAAGACGCGCAGTAGGCACCCAGCTTTTCGGTGATTGCACACAGGGACTGAAAGTCCACTCCCATTCCGCCGTGCGAAGCAGATATATAGGCACTCAGCAGCCTGTGCTGTCGCATGGCCGAAATCGCCTCTTCCGGGAACCGAGCCTTGGCATCCACGTCTGCTGCATGGACACCCAGCACATCATTGCCAATTCGTTCAACAATTGAGTCAATGGCGGGCGCGGTCGTGACAATCCTGGGTTGCGTCATGGAACGTGCTTCTCTATCCGCTGATCCTCAAATCTTTGTTTGGGTCCAGATGCGAGTGTAGACAACAATGTCGTGATCATCAGGCCGTGATCACTCTGACGGCTTCTGCAATGGCCTGTATGCTCTGAAACGTCTCTCTCGCCAGCATTTCCTCCGGGAATTCGCAATCGAAAAAATCTTCGACGGCCAGCATCAGGTTGACCGTATTGAGCGAGGTCAAACCTGCATCGTAGAGATCGTCGGTGTCATTCAGAGAATTCACTTCGACGGCGAGTTGGCCGCATTCTGCAAGCGTCTGCCTGATGCACTCCACCAAGTCGGCTCTGTTCTGCATGACGAACTCCAAATCCTTGTACGGTGCCGTGGTCGGTAACCGGCCTCGTAGAAATACTATCGTTGACCCGGGTTGTTGAATGCGATGACGGTCTCAGAGGGGCGGACTACAACTGCGAATCCTCAGAATGTCTGAGCGAAATCACGTAATACCGTGGGTTCAAGTGTAGCTGCATGACTGGTCAGAAACCGGTTCAGCGCGTCAAGGCTGTTTCGAGTCAAGGACTTCGGATGGCCCATGACGTTGAATATTGTGTGACGCCGTTCTCGGGTTTTCCGGAAACTGTGTTCAAGCAAATTGGCGCGTGCGCCATCGATTGAAGCGACAGTGTCTTCCGCGCTGAACAATTTACGAAGGTAGTATTCCTTCGAATTATTCAGCGCTTGACCATCACCCAACGGCCTGTCGCCAGCCTGTTTGAACAGCTTTCTCCACAACGCTTCCCAGTAGAACAACGGCGACACACGATAAGCCGATATCGGAATCTCCAGAAAACGGCCTGAACTTTCTACGTTTAGTGGATCGCCATCGAACGTCCAGCGATCAAGATCCGGCGCAGCGGAAAAATCGAATTCTCGACCCGGGTTAACACTTTTGCCGCGAGTGTAAACCGTCGAGTCAATGTGTATGCCGGCACCCTTCAATGGACCTGCGAGCGACTCGAACGGCTGCAGACACCATCCACCAGCACGGAACGCTGACGGCCGAATGCCAGTTATCGAACCGAGTAAGCCAGCGTAACGTTCGAGTATTTCTGTTATCGCCGGACACGAAAAACTCTGTAGTCGATAACGCGTGGTATCGATATCCCACTTGCCGTTCGACCAGTGAGAGTCTTCCCAGTGTGGATGGACGTGAAGTTGTATGTCATGGCCCCGGCTCACCAACTGCTGGAGTTGGGTCGCTATCCTCTCCAGTTGGAACTTGTGCAGTTTTTCCGGGCTGTGGGACAACCGGTCCAGGTAACCTGCGTCAACGAACAGTGTGACGAGGAACCCATGTCGCTCGAGCTCATCTGTGAGCACTCGTGTCGGATAAATCAGGCACCCATCTGGAGAACCTGTGTTCGATCCAAAGAACAGTTCGTAGTCGAGCGTCAGAAGAAACTTCACTTCAGTACTCGAGCACCGCGGCAAGTCGCTGCTTGTAACTCAGGAGTCCGCAAGAAAGCGCCTCGACATGTGCGGCGTTGAACCGCAGAGGCAAGAAGACGCGTCGAATGGTCAGCAGGTCACAACCTACCGCATTCAGCCCGGGTTCCACGGAAAAAGCCGCGTCGTACCCGGCGGCAGCAACCGCTTTGCGGGAGCCATCATCCCAATCACCGTTCGGATAGCAGAACATCCTGCACGGCTGTCCGGTCATGGCTTCCAGCTCAAGCTTTGATTGGGTCAGTTGATACGCGCGGGCGTCGTGATCGAGCTTGTCGATTCGCATGTGGTCAATGGTGTGACTGCCAACATCAATGGCGCCGCGCGCGACAGCGCCCCTCAGTTCCTCGTTGGAAATGGTCGCCGAGACCGGGTCACTGGCCTGGAAGCTGCCCAGGGACTTTCCCGAGTCAGCTTCCAGTGCATCGCATGTTTCGCCAAAAAAGTCGTGGAAACGTTGATCATGCCAACCCTGTCGTTTTGCATAACGCCGAAGCGACTGGTACTCGCTGTGCATACCACATCGATCCCCGGGTTCGAAGGTGAACGTTCGACCATCAACTTCCAGTTTCCAGAGACGATCGATCTGCTGAATCGCATAGTCAAATCGGTCAAACCAGAACGTTCGAGCGTTGCTTAGATAGCCGGTAGTGACGAATAACAACGGGCGAATGTTACGTGCTTCAAGAACCGGCAAGGCAAGATCAAGATTGTTTCTATAACCATCATCGAAGGTCAACAGTACCGGATTGTCGATGCGCAGGTCGCCGCGCAGGTGAGCTATGGCGCCGGCTGCGTCCACCCAATTGTGGTACCTGGAAATCGCATCTATCTGCGCTGTAAACGTCGGTACATCCACTTGTTGTCGCAAAGGGTCCCAAAGCAAGTCCCCACGAACGGGCGCAACCCCGTGAACAGTCAGCACGGTCAGCGATGAACGTCGCGCCTGGCGGATGAAGCTGAAGAGACCCAGCTGACGCATCACATCAAGCGTGGTCATCGTTTGACCTGATACTGACGTTCGGTTTGCCCGTTCTTCCCGTCATTGATTTTTTCTTGAGGCACTTTCGTAACAGGCTGTCTGACACGATCAAACGGCGCTGGAATCACCGAATCGTTGATCGTCGAATCGAGTCGGCTACCGTCCTCTATGTGCCTCCGGTACCAGTATTCAAGCGACAGTACGCTCCACAGTTGCATGGAGTAGTCCTGACGGCCGCGTAGATGGTCCTGAACCAATCGGTCAACCTTGTCGGGATCAAGAAGTCCGGTGGCTGCAACCTGACGCGGATCCAGAATCCGGGTCATCCACGGACGCAGTGCTGATTTGAACCATAGTCCTACAGGCGCATCGAATCCGGTCTTGGGTCGATCCACGATTGATGCAGGCAGGTATCGGCTGGCGACGTCCTTGAGAATTCGCTTGGTTCTGCCTTTGTGAACACGATAGTGGGCTGGAAGTCCCGCCGCAAATTCAGCGACCCTGAAGTCACAAAGCGGCGAACGCACTTCCAGGCTGTTCGCCATGCTCATCCGATCCATATACGTGAGCTGGAACTCCGGCAGATAGGCTGCGGTGTCGACGTCAAGAACTCGATCATGGAAGTTACCGGCTTTTGCCAGACAGTCGGCCACATAGTGATCCGCAACAAAGTTCCGATCAACGCCGAGTATCAGCCCCGAGCCTACTTCGGGCGCCAGTTGATTCAGCCACTGCCGATATCCTTCAATCTGCGTCTTGCCAAGTGCTCGGCTGAATCGTTTGGCTCGACGGATGAAACGACTGCCATCGGTCGAATCACTGAATCGACCGAGCAGGTGTTGCCCCATCAGAGCTATGGGTCCGGGCACCCTGGACGACATCGCCAACAGGCCAAGTTTGCTGTGGCGTGGATACCCATGAAACAGTTCGTCGCCTCCAGTACCACCCATTGCAACCTTGACATCCTTGACCACTTCGGCACATAGCAGATGAACGAGCATCGAAGTTGGCTCGCCATTGGGTTCATCATAGTGATCAAGAATCCGCGGGATCAGGCCAGCGGCCTGTTGGGCTGAAACGACAAAATTCCGGTGTTCGGTGCCAAGGTGGGCCGCGACCGTTTCTGCATAAGGAAGCTCGCTGAAACCACGCGCTGACTCATCAAAACCGATCGAATACGTCCGAACCCTGGTGCCCCCCTGTTGCATCAATGCGCTGATCAACGAAGAGTCCACCCCACCTGACAAGAACGCAGCAACTTCGACGTCACTTTTGAGGCAATAACGGATGGCTTCCTTGAGTTCACTATCGAGCTGATCCACGGCATCTTCGTAGTCGATCTCGATGGGTTGTCGAGGCAGCAGCGACCAGTATCTGCGCAGATGCAGTTGACTACCCTCATAGATAGCGATTTCACCTGGACACAGCTTGCGGATGCCCATGAATGCCGTGGCCGGAGCCGGAATGTAGCCCAAGGCGAGAAAGGTCGCCGCACTTTCCCGGTCAACGGAACGATTAAGGGGAGTGGTCAGCAGACATTTTATCTCCGACGCAAACGTCAGCCCCGAGCTGCTCAGATGGTAGTAAAGTGGTTTCTCGCCTAGCCGGTCTCGCGCCAGTAACAGTCGTTGCCGTTTAACATCCCAGACCGCAATCGCAAACATGCCTCGCAGATGTTCCGGAAATGAATCTCCGTATTCCTCGTACGCATGCACGATGGTTTCGGTGTCCGAATGGGTGCGGAACACATGGCCCCGTGCCTGCAATTCCCGGCGCAAGTCTTCGTAGTTGTAGATTTCGCCATTGAAGACTGTCCAGACGTCGCCAGTTTCGTTGGCTATCGGCTGACTGCCACCCGCTACATCGATGATCGCCAGTCTGACCATGCCGAGAATGGCTTGGCCAAACTGTCTGACATCACTGTGATCCGGACCTCGATAACGCATGACGTCACACATTCGGTGGACAGCTGCAACACTTGAGTTACCGACAGCTCCAGCGATTCCGCACATTACCGACGTCCTGGATGTAGCCAACAAATCGATTGGCCTGTATAGCGGAATTGATTTTGCTCGCTTCTTGTTCTGAACATGTTCACAACACCGGTCGACGCCAGGCAGGACGAACTGTCAGCGGCACCGGTACCCTTGATTGATGCCACCTGATTGTCAGCAATATCGCAACCCACATACACACCGCCCCTTCTCGAGGATAGAAGGTTTGCGATCCAAAACCGGCGATCAGTATGGATCCGACCAGCGCAATGGTCATACCTCCCAATCCGCTTTCAATTGGACTGCCTTTCAACAAACGAAACGCGTAAACAAGGACCGTTCCGAAGAACAACAGCACAGGAATCGCGCCGATCAGGCCGTTGTCGAACACCCATTCCAGGTACATGTTATGTGGATGCGGGAATTCTTCTCCATATTCAGTAAGCAGGTAGCCCGATACGCCCGATCTCTGCATTGCCAATCTTCCATACCCCAGCCAGGGCTTTTCCGAAATCTTGTCGAGCACAAACGGCCAGGCAAAGGTTCGGCCAGACGTCACGGTATAGAGGTCTACTCCCGATGTTTCCGCGACGTTTTCTTCGCTCTGAATCGCGACATTGGTGTCGACGTTTTGTCCACCGAACCCAGCCGAGAGACGATCGCTGAGGCCGGGAATCAATGGAATCGCCAGCATCACCAGAACGGGCAGCAAGAAGAACATCTTTCGTGACCGTGTCCAGGCATAGAGCATTCCCATCACAGCCCAGGTTACGTACCCCGTGCGACCGCCTGTCAATGCCATGGCGAACGAAATGGCGCCAGCTGCTACATACAGTGCCGTCCTGACCGACCGATTCTGGAAGACCGTCGCCGCAAATACTGCCGCCCAGGCAGAGCCTGACATCATCATTGAGAGGTTGACCCGGTGGAACCCCACCTCGTTCGACAGGATTTTGAGTGCGCGTTCGCCAAGATCCTCACCTCCAGTCAATGCTGACAAGGGCATCCACCGAATGATCTGTATGGCCAGCATGAGATAAACACCGACGATAACCAGTACAGCTTCACGCAGCCGGGCCTCATCCCTGCAACCATCGTAGAGCATCAACGCCGGAATGAGCCACTTGAGTCCGTTGATGATATGTTCAGAAAATAGTCCGGCAAAGGTCGGGATGTCCTGCGTTCCGAGCAACTGCGCATAATCGATGACGCTACCCAGATCAGTAGCCGCACGAGTGAAGGCGACGATGATAAGAAAGACATAAGCCATGAGGATGAAGCTGATCCCTCTGGGCATGTCCCATGAGTAGCCTTCCTTGCGACGATTGATGATCCACGAGAGCACGGTGATCGCCAGCAGAATATTCCATGGATTCAGTCCCTGGATACCCGCCAGCGACTTGGGAAAGTCTGGATGCTCAACGACGGCAATCAGGGCTACCAGACCGAGCACGCCTCGGTACCAGTTCTGTAATGAAAGCGCACCCACGGCGACAATAAACAGCCAGAGCGCTGTAATGCGGATCATGGGTCAGGCGGCGTAGAGCGCGCGACCATACGCACGAATTTCAGATTGCTCACCAGGTAACGTCGCCATAATCGGCCAGGTTCCTGAAAGACACGAAACAACCACTCCAGTCCCAGCCTTTGCATCATTACCGGAGCGCGTCGCACTTTTCCAGCGAAAACGTCAAAAGAGCCGCCGACGCCGTGGGTAATCGTTGCGTTCATGTGCTCGCCCCAGCGTGCCATGAAGTTCTCTTTTCGTGGCGACGTCATGGCGACAAAAAGAATATCCGGTCGAGACTCGCGAACTTGATCAGCTACCGATTGTTCTTCTTCCTTGCTGAAATACCCGTTTCGGCAACCTACCAGTTGAACACCGGGATATGCATCATTGATGTTCTGAGCGACCTTGGCGTTGACCCACTCTTCCGCCCCAAGACAGAACACACGATAACCAACCTTGCTGCCACGCTCCAATAACGAATACATCAAGTCGATACCGGCGACTCTTTCCGGGAGTTTTTTGCCGATCAGTCCTGAGGCCCAGACAACACTTTGTCCATCTGCAAATATGACATCTGAACCCAGAACGCTCGCGCGAAGTTGCGAGTCCGTTTGCATGGCAACAATTTTCGCTGCGTTGACAACACCAATGTCCAGTCGACGACGGTAGATGATGTGATCTTCAACAAGGCGAACCGCCTGTTCAAGCGTAACGCAGGCGAGAGGAATGTCGAAGAAACTGATCGTTTCGTAGCTGACATCGGTTGACGCGACGGGCATGTCAGTCATTTGCGTTCCCGATTGCAGTCGCGAGCCAGATGATCAAGATTGAGTGTTCACTTGAGTAATTCCTGCGTTCGATGCTACAGCTCGTTACCAATCTGCTATTGGTGCCGATTCCCATTTCTTGTGGGTAGGATGCAAGATTTGAGAGCTATCTCACGGAACATCAGGCTGCGAACCAACAAAGCCACACACGTGTGCGGGCGTTGTAATTCGCTTGTCAGAGAGGGTAGGACAATCGCTTGAACGGGACGGAACAGGATGGTCTGGCTGTATGGTCCGCCGGATTCCACCGTGGGTGCAGCGTTTGACCATTCAACTCGATCTGCTGCCCTGGCTGCAGTCCATAGATAGTGAGTCCGGATGGATCAAGACCAGCGGTGTCGATCACCAAACGGTTCTCCTTCATGGCGTAGGAGACTCTGTGAATGAGCGAGTTGTAGTCCAGCAAACGCCTGGTCGTCGTGACAAGAATTTCGCCGCGACCGTGATGCTCCGCAAGAGCCTCCAGGCTCTGTCTGGTCTGGCCCGAAAGCAATTGTGCTCCAGCCAATTGTTTACCCAGGTGAGTGTAGAGAACAGACCAACCTTCCCTGTCGATGAGTCGCCGCATACTGATCGGTTGTAGTGCACTACCCAGACCGGCAGCATCATCGCCGATCGAGACACCGTAGGGATGAGGATTACAGCGCATGAACTCGGTCACCGTCTGGCCGCTGCGCAGCACATAAGGACGGGTCAGACGATTACCCCGGTGCAGCGCATATTTGGGATCCCCAATTTCGCCACGCACAACCTTGGTTGCATCTTTCAAGGTATTCACAAGGGACTTTCGATCCCTGACCTGGGAGAGCCCCGTGGTTGCTGAATAAGGTACATCCTGACCCATGCAACTACTGACTCGACCAAGCCACACGTATCTGACCCCGTGAGCCAGGCTCAGATCCGCGTGGTAAGCCGCAGCGCTTGTGATGTCGCCTTGACCGAGCATGATGTCTGGCCCCAAATTGGTTGGCGCCACTGCGTGATCAACCCACACCGGCAACTGACAATCGTGTTGGGCTAGTGCGTCCAATGCACGAGCGGCATGCGACCTGGTGGTAGCAAGATCACCGAAAGAATGAAAGCAATCGATGTGGCCTGAACGGATGAGTGCATGTATGGCATCTCGCCCTGCATCGGAGGTGTTCCAATAACTCAGATCACCGGGAGCCATGTCAAAGTAGACGGTATTGCCGGTTTCCAGTCCAAGTCCGCGACCGATGTCAGTCTCGTCTCTGGTATTGAGATAGCGCGAGAGCGTCAGATAACTCTCAAGATCGGGTGTCTCATCCAGATCACTACAAATCGCTAGCATCGCCCGATACGGCCAAGGAAATTTGCGGATTTCAATCACGGTGTGCAAAAACGAAATAACCGCGGATCTTGTCCTTGAGTTGATTCGTCAAGACAAAACGCCAGTACAGAGCAGACACCAACACCCCGTGACACAGACCGCCAGCGAGAATATTGACCATGACCGACCACGTCTCAATCGCCTTCACCCCTTCAAGGAACAGGAAACTGACAGCTCCGATCAGTACTGCTCTATGGCCAGCCTGCCAGAGATACTGAATCACGCTGATGCCGAGCATCCGGGCCATGTGGAACGGCACCAGAACAGCGTTGAACAGTACCTCACCCAACACGAAAATACAGGCAGCTGCCAACAATCCACCTTCCCAGACCGTCATCCACGCGATGCCCATGCACAACGTAATGAGATAGATGATCAGACCTTGATAGGACACCGCGCCATGCATGTTCATCCCTGACAAGATCCGGTAGCCCACCCTGTTCGCAGACGCGAGGCACCCTCCTATGGCAAGTATCCAGAGCAGCGGCGCGTTGATGTACTCCGGACCCATCCACACTCCTATCAATTCCGGGCCAAACACGACCATGAACACACCAGCCGGCAAGGCCAGCGCCCAGCCAACCTTGCTCATTTCGATGGCAAATTCCTGCAACTCTTCAGTCCGTCCCATGCCATGCATCGAACTGGTGGTTGGCATGAGAATGAACGCGAATTTCGAGATGAAATTTTCAATATGACGCATGAGCGCAGCTGGCCGGGCAAAGACCGCGAGCGCTGCCGGGCCCAAATTTACGGTGATCAGTATGCTGACGGTCTGCTGCACAGATAAGGAACCAGCCAACGTCGCCAGTGTCTTCACACCGAAGGAAAGAATTCTTCGCGCGTCTTCTCTATTCGCATGTCGAATTCGTATCTGTACCTCAGGGCACACACGCCGACTCATGAAGTAGCGCAGAATCTCTGCAGCTGCGGTGCTTACGAAGTACACCCCTGCCAGCCATTGAATACCTAGACCAAGCAACAGCGTTGTGATCATTCCGATAGCGGAAGAAATATTGTGGAATGTGTTTACACCGTTGTGAACATCCCAACGATGACAGCCAGTAATGATTCCCCTGTAGGCATCTGTCAGCATCTGAATGCCCAGGCTGTAGCCGAGCAGTAGTAGAACCATGGCGGTTTCATCCACATCAACTGCTGCAGATGAAAAAATGGTGTCTACATTCGCGTAGAGAACATAAACGCTGATAAACACTGCCGCGCAGATCACCAGTTGCATGAGATGTGCGGTGGACATGACTTCGCACAATCGTCGAATCTGCCCATTTGGTCTGTATTCTGCGACGAACTTGCTGGAATTCGAGCCAATGCCAAAATTGACGAGAGACAAATAGGAAACGATTGCCCAGCCGAAATCCCACACACCCAAGGTAACCTGACCAAGTTGGTCATGGATAAGTCGAGGCATGATGAAGCCAATGCCGACGGTAATCAGCTGACTCAGCCACGACACCAGAACATTCCAGGTGAGACGTTCTCGACCACTGTGGTCAATTACCGAACTCTGCGTTTCAGTCATGACGTCACTGGTAGCCATACCGGCTGTTCATATCGCCAGCGACGCGGGCAAACGTCGACAACTCTGTTGTGACAAGTGCGTCTCGCCATCGATCATCAAGCACCACTCGGTTGTCGGTATCCAGTCGCATACCGTTACCGATGACGTGGTGCGGCAGTGATCGAAAATTCGCGAGGCTGGAAACCGGAGTCAAACCCAGCCGGGAAAATATGTGATTCACGGTGTCGACCGGAGCTTTGCAGAGGTCTTCGTAGTGAACGTGTATGACCTGCACTCCGGGAAGTTGCTGTAACAATGCTTCAGCTTCTTCATTGCTGCGACGCCACTCGCGAGCCGCCTCCTCCATGCTCAGTCGCGTATCCCGATTGACACCAGTACCACCGCCGCGGAGTTTTGCGTCGCGAGCGTCAGCAAACTCATCAGGTCGCATGTAGGTCAGTGCAACAGCCCGTCCATCGCGAATGAGTCGGACAACGGTGAGATCAAGATCCTCGCACTGCGCCAGATATTTCAGCCGTAAACCGACCTTGGAACTCTCTACCACTACGTTGGCACCGGCAACCTCGGCAACACAGTGCACAAGATCGACCGACCGACGGAGCATTCTGGGGAGCCCACGACGCCATACCGGTGACAAAGAAAGTGCAACGCCGCGTATTCGTTCAGTTCCCGCATCACGTACCAGTGGTCGAAGCAATCGCTTGACCCACACGCTATCCATACTGCCAAAGTGAGTTTGAGCGTCAGTGATGGAAAATTCGTGACCACGAGCATGCATGTGATCAGCTACAGTTCGCCAGAACGAGCACTCCTTGAGTAGTTCATGGCATGAACAACGATAGCGATCGGGATCGCCGAGGTGTTCTGCCTTCAGTTCCCCTGCAGTGACAACACCGGGATGAGCATTGAGCAGCATGGACAGCAACGTTGAACCAGAGTGACTTGCCGCCAACACGTACAAGAGCCGAGTCATGTCAGCTTGCACCTGATCCCTTCAGAACAACCGGAATCACTCGTAACATGATCTGGAAGTCGAGCGCCAGCGACCAGGTGTCGATGTACTGGAGATCCAGTTCCAGCCAACGATCAAAGGTCAGCTTGCTGCGTCCGGAAACTTCACGCAAACAGACGATGCCCGGCCGTACACTGAACCGCTTGCGTTGTATTCCCTTGTCAAAGAGATCGACATCGCGAACCGACATGGCTCTGGGTCCAACCAACGACATGTCGCCAGTGAATACATTGATCAACTGCGGAATTTCATCGAGACTGGTCTTGCGGATGAACTTGCCGACTCCAGTTACCCGGGGATCATTGGTCATCTTGAAGATCGGCCCTTCGGCTTCATTCAGATGTTCTATTTCCTTCAGGCGAGCTTCGGCGTCGGCATACATGCTGCGAAACTTGAGCATCCGGAACCGACGTTTGCGCAAACCAACCCGTTCCTGACGAAAGAGAATCGGGCCTGGTGAACTAAATTTCACAGCCACTGCTACACCAACAAAGAGCGGGATGAGGATCGGCAAGGCAATGGATACCAGGACAATGTCCACGATTCGTTTGACGACCAATTTGTTTTCATCAAGGGACACAGGACTGAAACTGAGCAGCGGCACCTTGTCCTGATATTCCAGACGTACTTCGGCTTCGATGTCATAGAAATCAGCGAGGATCTTCAGTTCTATTCCCTGCTCGGAACATATTTCCACCATCAGACCAATGTCATTGAGGCGCGATCTGGGTAATGCGACGACGAGCTCATCCACGACCTGGTTAGATACGATCTCTTCCAGATCATCAAGAGTGCCGATCACCTTTGATCCATCGCAAGCTTGACCAACCTTGGCAGGATCAGGATCGACACAACCAATCACTTCCATGCCCCATTCAGCGTTTGGCATGATTTGCTTGAGATAGAACTCCGCACGGGGTCCGGAACCCACGACCAGGACTTTGGTGTAGTTGTCCCGCTTTTCGACCCGTACCGTAAAGTACCACCAGCGTAAAAACAGGCGAACAAACGCAAGCGCTGCCATGTTCGACGTCATCGCCACAAGCAGCACACTACGGCTGACGAGATCCAGCTTGAACAGGAATACAACTGTAATCAGCATCCCGAAGAGCAGCAGGTTGTAACGCAACATCTCCAGCAGAATGCGTGTCACCGTCTGGCCGGCAATGGTCGGCTTTGCCCATGTTGAAAGCGGTGCAGCCAGGAAAGGCAGCACCAGGAGGAGCATCACATGGACTTCCCATGACTCTGGGCTAACCCGGCCGAGGAAATAGGCTGCTGCGCAAATCGTGGCGTACACGGCTGCAGTAGTCGTTGTATCGAGTACGACCAGCAGTTTACGCAGCAGCTTCGATTTGGAAACGGTCATGGTCAGTCTCGGTTACTTGAGCAAACCATGGACGAGGTTAGCACCAGATTCCATGCCTAGAATGACAACAACCATAACAACCAGGTATCCACTGGTGCCGGCGATGAACCTGCGCAGATCTGTACTTCGCCTGGTGGTCACCTCAGGCGTGACGAACATCGAGATGCTGCCGGCCACAGGGATTTGCATGCGAGCGAGTTGCCCCTCAGTCGAAAATGCAGGATTGATCTGATCGAGAACGAAAGCCAGAACGACAGCAACTCCAATGGATAACAGGAGCACGGCAACCAACAGCAACATTCGTGGTGGAGATACGGGATTCAGCTCCGCCTCCGGTGGCTCGATAACATTGAAGCTGACGACATCCTGCTCTTCTCCTACCCGGCCGATTCTTTCTTTCTCAGCCTGCATCAGGACCTGATCATACAAGCCGCGCCATTTGTCATAGTCACGTGTGAGTTCCAGATAGTGACGCTCGATTTCAGGTGCTGAGCTCAGCCGCGTTTCGTATTCCTGAACGGTTTTGCGTGCATCGCCAAGTTGGCTCTCCAGCTCGGTGATCGCCAGATTGGACTGCCCGAGTTGCAACTGGATCTGCATATAGACAGGGTTGGTGGCACTGCGTGCTCCATCCACACCGCCCTCCGCTATGCCAGCTGCCAGTTCCTTGGCCAGCTGCTCCCGGAGAATCACGAGTTGCTGATCAATGCCTGCGACATCGGGATGTTCCGCCGTAAACGTCAGCAACAATTGCGCTCTTTGGGTTTCCAGCTGGCTGATCACCCCACGAGTTTTGGCACCCGGAATCAACGAAGCGGCTTCCGACTGTTGTTGCATGCCCGTGGGTGGGGCATACGGGTCAACTTTTGAGAGTTGTCGTCTCAGCTCCTCTCGCTTGTCGACTTCTACTCGTCGAGCCCGTTCGATCCGGCTGACTTCGCTGCGTGCAGTCTGCAGACGTTCAAATGTGCCGCCATCGGTGCCTGAAACAACAAATCCAGGATTGCTGCGCTTGAACTCCTCCAGTTTGGATTCGGTTTCCGCCAGCAGATCACGATAGTAGTCAAGCTGGCTCACGAGAAAGCTGCCTGCCCTATCAGTATCTTTTTCCTTGGCCTGCAGGATGTGTTTTTCAAAGCCCTTGAGAATGTTATCGACGACGGCGATAGCCTGATCGCGGTCGGTGTGGCGATAGGTCACCGTGAACAGATTCTGTGCTTCGTCACCACGACCGGATTCCAGTTCCAGTTCTTCCATCATCTCCAGAACGAGTGACTCCCGCTCTTCCTCGGTCCCGGCATCTGCATCGAGACCGACCTCAGAAATAACGCGTTCGATCTGTGGTCGGCCAAGCAACGCCTGACGTACCAGAAAGACCCGTGATGAAACGCTCGGTGTCATACCAAGCTGAGAAACGACATCTCGCAGGCGCGAACTGGCATCGATATAGAATCGCGCATTGGCTTCGTAAACATCAGGCAAAGCGAGTACAGCCAGGCTGCCGAGCATCCCTACTGCCCACATGGCAATCATGCTGGATCGACGAAAACGCCACATCTGATGCAGTAGATCGATCAGCAGGTAGTAGATGTCCTTCATTAACCCAATCCTCAGGTTGTCATCCGGTGCATCGTGGTGAGTGCAACGGTTTCCTCAATCATCCTTAGTTCAACAATATTTTCGCGATACGCTCGGCCGCTCGGCCATCCCAGAATTTCGGTGTCGAGGACACCCTATGCTCTGCATGTGGGTGATTCTTGAAGGCGTGCCAGATGGCGTCGGGATTCGTCCCTGCGAGGACGTTGGTACCGTGTGTAACCGTCACCGGCCGTTCGGTGTTGTCTCGCATGGTGACGCAAGGTACACCCAGAATGGTGGTCTCTTCCTGCACACCACCACTATCCGTCAGCACCATTCGGGCGTTGGCCGTGCAGCAGATGAAGTCCAGATACCCGAGTGGTTCCACCAACATTATGTTGCCGCGCGCCAGTACAGCGTTGAGTCCGGTCTGCTCAAGTTGGCTCTTGGTGCGTGGATGCAATGGCCAAAGCAGTGGCAACTCCTGACTGATTTTGAGCAGGAGAGCGACCATGGCACGTAGTCCACAAGCATCATCGACGTTGCTCGGACGATGCAGGGTCACAACGCCGTAGCCCTTGTCGACCAGACCGAGTCGACGAGGGGTTCCACGCAACACCGCAGCATCTCTATGCTTGAGCAGGGTATCGATCATGACGTTGCCGACGAAGTGAATCCTGCGATCCTCGATTCCCTCGCGAAGCAGGTTATCGCGAGCACCCTCTTCCGTCGTAAACAACCAATCCGAGATCTGATCGGTAAGAATTCGATTGATTTCTTCCGGCATGGAGCGATCAAAACTTCGCAAGCCGGCTTCCACGTGCACGATCGGAATGCCCATTTTCGCCGCATCAAGTGCGCAGGCAATCGTCGAGTTCACGTCGCCAACGACGAGCATCAGATCCGGTTGTTGCGCTTTCAGCACTTCTTCAAAGGCAATCATCACCCGACCGGTTTGAGCACCGTGGGATCCGGAGCCGACATTGAGATTGATATCCGGTTTGGGCAGCCCAAGCTCATCGAACAAAAGCTTGGAAAGCTCGGGTGAATAATGCTGCCCGGTATGGACCAGAATCTGTTCAAGCTCTTTGCCCTGGATGGCCGCTTCACACGCCATCGACTCAATGAGCGGCGCCACCTTCATCAGGTTTGGCCGCGCTCCGACCACATGCAAGACTTTCATTGCGCTCTTGAAGATCCATTCCACGAGAGCGTCATGGTAGATGACGTGGCTTCAGGTCGGCGTGATGAAGATACGATTCTCTGTATCGATATGGTAAAAAATGTTGTCTTGTTTAGAGACCCAGTACCAATTTTGACATGATGTTTCTTTGAATCTCGTTCGAGCCGGCGTAGATGCTGACCTTGCGCGTATTGAAATAGTCCTGTGTGACGCCGTTGGATCCAGCGGGCCCAACGGGTTTGAAAGGGTCTTCATCCAGTGGTGTGGACTCATCCTTTACTGCGGCATAAACACCGGCCACTTCCATAGCCAGCTCAGTGGCTGCCTGCTGCAGTTCGGTTCCCCTGGTTTTCAGCATCGATGATTCAGGCCCCACGTTTTGACCGTTTGCCAACTGACCGAGGATACGAAGTTCGGTGTATTCCATGGACAGCAGTTGAATGCTCACATCGTCAAAACGCGCTTTGAACGAAGGATCGTTGGCATAGGCACCACCGTGGCCATCCGGAGTTGCAGCGGCCATCGAGTGAATATGCGCCATGGCCCCGTTCAATCCGAGGGAATAGGCGTTGCCTCGTTCAAATTCGAGCAGGTATTTTGCACATGTCCAACCCTTGCCCTGTTCACCGACGAGTTGGCCTTTCGGAACAACAACGTCAGTAAAATAGACCATGTTGATTTCCTGGAAGCCGGCTTTCGGATCATCCAGCGTAATGATCGGTCTGACTTCGATACCGGGGGACTTCATGTCGATCAGCAGAAAGCTGATACCAAGTTGCGGTTTCGCTTCCTGGCTGGTTCGCACCAGACAGAAGATCCAGTCTGCGTATTGAGCCAGGGTCGTCCAGGTCTTCACGCCGTTCACCAGATAATGATCGCCCTTGTCTTCCGCCCTGGTCTTCAGTGACGCAAGGTCTGACCCGGAGCCAGGTTCTGAATAACCCTGACACCACCAGACATTGGTCGCGAGAATATCGGGCAAGAATCTTTGTTTTTGCTCTGCCGTGCCGAACTTCATGATGACCGGCGCGACCATCGTCATGCCAAAAGGGATCACTCCTGGGGCCCCGACGCGGGCGCATTCCAGTTCAAAAATGTAGTTCTGCGTTGAGGTGAACCCAGCCCCACCGTACTCTTCGGGCCAGTCTCGTGCCGCCCAACCTTTTTCAGCCAGTCTCTTTTGCCACGCGATGCGGTCTGCCTTCGACAGTCGCTCAAGAGCACTACGGCGTTGCTTGTTGCGCACAGATTCAGGCCATGCGGTATCGAGCCAGGCGCGAACTTCCGCTTGAAAGCGGCGATCTCCTTCGGAAAAACTCACGTCCAACTCTGCTCTCCGGAACTATTGATGACACCGGTAGTTTAACAGCTTGGAGGATCGGGACGAGAGCGTGCACACTGGCGCGGGGAGGATCAGGGAAACGTATGTCGTCCAATTCAAACGGCCGGTCGGTTGGTGCGGCCTTCAGCCCAGCCTATCGATGGTACGCCTTGTGTTTGTTGGTCACGGTTTACGTGTTCAACTTCATCGATCGTTCGATTCTTGGCATTCTGGTTCAGCCAATCAAGACCGACCTCGGGGCCAGCGACACGCTCATGGGGTTTCTCGGCGGGATTGTCTTTGCGCTCTTTTATACGGTTCTAGGGATTCCGATCGCTCGAATGGCAGACCGCGGCACCCGACGCAATGTCCTGGCGGTTTGTCTCGCTCTGTGGAGCGGAGCGACGGCGCTGTGTGGTTTTGCACAGAATTTCGTTCAACTGGCGCTCGCCCGAGTGGGTGTTGCCGTGGGAGAAGCGGGTGGCAGCCCCCCTTCCCACTCCATGATTTCGGACATGTTCCCCCCTGACCAGCGAGCTACGGCGCTGGCGATTTACGCACTCGGCATCCCCATCGGCACCATGCTGGGCAATCTCGGCGGTGGCTGGATCAACGAAGCCTTTGATTGGCGCACTGCTTTCATGGTGGTCGGATTGCCGGGTGTTGTCCTTGCGATCATTGTCCGACTGACACTGCGAGAGCCACCGCGCGGGTTATCGGATGGTTTTGTCGATTCAACGGTCGCGCCACCACCGGTCAAGACGGTGTTCAAGTATCTCTGGTCGTTACGCAGTTTCAGACTGGTTGCACTGGGCGCAGCAACTCACGCGTTTGTGGGTTATGGCGCGGGTTACTGGATCGCCGCCTTGTTTGCGCGCTCCCATGGGTACACCACTGGCGAAATGGGAACCGCACTCTTCTATCTGGGCTTTGCGGGAATCGCTGGAACGTTTCTGGGCGGTTATCTGTCTGATCGTCTCGGCCGTACCGATCAACGCTGGTATGCCTGGCTGCCCGCCATCGCCATCGTCTGCTCAATTCCATTCGGGGCTGTCTCGTACCTGCACGACGATCCAGAAATCGCACTGCTGGCCATGATCCTGCCGAATATTCTCGGTGGTTTTTACCTTGGCCCCAGCTTTGCCGTGACGCAGGGGCTGGTGGGTTTGAGAATGCGGGCGTTGGCATCAAGCATTCTGTTGTTTGTCCTGAACCTGATCGGGCTTGGACTGGGGCCTCAAGTTGCTGGCGTTCTCAGTGACGTACTCAATGCAACAACGAGCCTGGGCACCGACTCATTGCGATGGTCATTGACGATCTGTCTGGTGTTCAACCTGATATCGGCAACGCTGTTTTTCTTCGCCAGCCGCTCCCTTCGAGCCGATCTGGCCCGAAGCCGAGAACTTGGCTAAGTGTGGGTCCTGGCTGGATTCGCTATGTCGGCCGGATGGAATCACGAGACCCAAGGCCCAACTCAGGCGCCAGCAACTCGTAAACTCTGCACCGGTCGCGAACGTCGTGGGTTATGGCCACGATAGAGAGTTCCTCCGCACCCGTTGAATCGACCAGGTCGCGCAGGTTTTTCCCAACCTGGATAACATCACCCACGAACTGACGACGTCTGCGACTCTCGAGCAGTCTCTCCTCTTCATCAGTAAACGATTGATTCCTTGCAGATTCAAGGGAAGGAAATGGTTGAAAATTCCCCTTCTCCGACCGCACGCGCCACACGTCGATACAACGGCCGAGCAACTGTGCATGCTCGTTAGTGTCAGCGACCAGCGCAGATACCCCAAGGCCAAGTTTCGGTCGGGCAAGGTACACAGAGGGTCTGAATTCACGTCGATACACTTCCACCGCCTTTTCCATACCGGACTGGCTGATGAAGTGCGCATAACAAAACGGCAATCCAAAGTGTGCCGCCAACATTGCACCATCGGGGGTCGACCCCAGCACCCAGGTTTCAGGTGCCACGGGAGGCACAGGCAACGCGCGAACTGGCGCGAGCGCTTCGGTAAAGGGTGGTGTGTCGTTGAGAAATCCGAGCAAGTCTGCCGTGCGAGCAGCGAAATATTCCATGCCAAGCTTCGAACCGTACGCCAAAGCAGCAGCAGTAAGTCCATCGCTGCCCGGTGCCCGTCCGATTCCCAGGTCGATCCGGTCCGGATATAGCGTCCCCAATACCTTGAAGACCTCAGCCACCTTGAGAGGGCTGTAGTGCATCAGCATCACACCACCAGAGCCGACTCGAATTCGTGTTGTCCTCGCAGCAATGTGGCTAATGAGTATTTCTGGAGCACTGCCGGCAAAGGAGTCGGAGCCATGGTGCTCGGCAACCCAGTAACGATGGTACCCAAGCCGCTCGGTAGTCTGCGCCAGCAGTACCGAGTTCAAAAACGCTTGCGTGGCGTCACCACCCTCGACAATCGGTGACTGGTCAAGGACACCAACCCGCAGCGTCACGACCTCGCTCGACTCACCAGATCCTTGCCGATCACACGGATGGCCAGCGTCTCTTCAGCCCCTTCGAAGATCGACAACACACGTGCATCCACAAAGTAGCGACTGACCGGAGTCTCTTCGGCATAACCCATGCCACCATGGATCTGCAGCGCCTCGCGGGTGACCCACTCGGTGGCACGACAGGCGAGGAGTTTGACCAGACTGGCTTCCATCGCGCCTTCGCCCTTGTCCATCAGCCGCGCAACCGCATACGTAAACTGTTGGCAGGCCATCAGCATCATACCCATGCGGGCAATCTTCGCCAGAGTCACAGGATAGTCCGCCAGTGGTTTACCAAACACGCGTCGATCCTGGGCATATTGCATGGCCGAACTCATCGCCGCCTGGATCAATCCACAGGCACGGGCAGCCGTTTGCAATCGGCCACCCATGAAACCGCGCATCGTGAAGTAAAAACCGCGGCCTTCACCGGATGCTCCGCCAATCAGATTGTCAGCCGGCACGAAAAAGTCGTCATACCGCATTTCGAATGAATGCATGCCACGGTAACCGAGGGTCGGAATAGCTCGACCGGACATGCGCCCACCGGCAGCCTGTTCGTGCACAAACTCGTGACCGTCGGAGCTCGGCTTCTCGACGACGAACAACGACAGGCCTTTATGCAGGGGACGTGCGTCGGGATGGCTTCTTGCGAGCACCAGAATGGCCCCGGCCTTGCCGGCAAACGTGCACCAGGTTTTATTCCCGGTCAGATTCCAGCCGCCTGGTACGCGCTCGGCTTTCATGGTCACGGCTGCGACATCGGAACCGGTGTCTGGCTCAGTCACAGAGATTGCACACAAGGGCTGGCCGGCTGCGAGACCAGGCAGCCAACGTTCCTGCTGCTCGACCGTGCCTCCTTCCATGATGGCCCGTGCCATGATTTCCGGCCGGGTAATCAGACTGCCAGCGGCGCCCAACGACGCACGTGACAGCGCCTGGGTGACCACCACCATTCCAAGCGAATCCTCATGGTCATCTGGCTTGAGACCACCCAATCGGGTTGGCACAGACAATCCAAAACAGCCCATTTCACGCAGTGGCTGCAGAATGGCGTCGGGAATGATGAGGTCAGCACGATGAATGTCTGCCGCAAGCGGCACGACGACGTCCCGGCCAAATTGTTCGAAGCTATCCCTCATCATGCGCTTCTCGGCGTCCAGGCCATCAGGCAGATGATCCTGTTGCCGGTCCATGAATTGTCGCCCGATCTCGACCAGACGATTGGCGCCAAGCAGATCACCGATGTCGGGCAACGTCAGATCCTGGGCTTGCAGACCGAAGTCAGCAGGCCGAGCCACCAACCTCGTGTGCACATCCAGCAGAACCTGTGCGATACAAGTCGAAGTAATGACACTTAGAAAATCGGCATCAGCCGAATTGTTCAGGGCGAACTGCGCAAGCGCGTGTGCACCGTCAAGTTCAGCGCGACAGAGTGCGAGGTCATACAACTGAACCTGCTCCCCGTCGAGATCACCTTCCAGATGCGCACAGGCACGGCCAACTCTCGCCTGCATGTCCGCAAGCGAGTCAAGTATCGATTGTTGCATTGGGCTAGTCGTACGCGCCGACGATACAGACCGCTGCCACGTTCGACATGGGCGAACCACCCAGATTGTGGGTCATGCCGATTCGCGGATTCTTGAGTTGTCGTGCGCCGGCTCTGCCGGTGAGTTGCAAGTACATTTCGTACAGCATGCGAATACCGGACGCGCCAATGGGATGACCAAAACATTTGAGTCCGCCATCAATCTGGCAGGGAATCTGGCCATCGGCATCGTAGAAGCCGTTCATCACATCCTTGATGGCGCCACCTTCCGGTGACAACTGGAGGTCTTCCATCGTCACCAGTTCGGTAATCGAGAAACAGTCGTGGCACTCGAACATGCTCACTTCATCCCGCGCTTTTTTGATTCCCGCTTCCTTGTAAGCCTTGGCTGCAGCGATGCGCGTCGTGTGGAAGTAACTTCCGTCCCACGAGTTGTGTCCGGATTCCGACCCGTTCGAAAGCGCAAGTTGCAACGCCTTGATGCTGACGAGTTTGGCCTTGCCCAGGCTTCTGGCAATTTCTGGCGTCGTCACGATGGCACACGCAGCGCCATCGCTGACCCCACAACAGTCGAACAGACCAAGCGGCTCGGCGATCATGGGTGCATTGAGTGCCTGCTCCTCCGTGATCGGCTTTTGCAGGTGGGCCTTGGGATTTTTTGCACCGTTGGCGTGACTCTTCACTGATACGTGTGCAATCGCTCGTTTCAGATCGTCGCGCGACACGCCGTGTTTGGCACGGTAGGCACTGGCGAGCTGGGCAAAATTTCCGGGTGCGGAGCCATTCGCGGACCATTGTGGCGCAAGCGTACCGCCGCCACCGGCCGGCAGACCGCCATAGCCCGTGTCTTTCAGCTTTTCAACGCCCAGCGCCAACGCGATATCAGCCGCGCCGGATGCTACAGCGTAGACAGCACCGCGAAATGCTTCTGACCCGGATGCACAGAAATTCTCCACCCGGGTAACGGCGATATTTGGCAGCCGCAACGCTATCGACAGTGGCAGTCCACCCTTCCCGACATTGATTTCTTCAAAGTGTGTGGAGAACCAGGCGGCGTCGATCTGCGTCACGTCGATGCCCGCATCTGCGATCGCTTCGCCAAAGGCCTCGACCATCAACTCTTCAGCGCCGCAATCCCAGCGCTCACCGAACCGTGAACAACCCATGCCGAGGATTGCGACCTTGTCCTTGATTCCTGCTGCCATAAGAGCCTCCGCCAAAGAAGATGCTGAAGTTGAAACGAGTGGTCTAACCGGCCGTCCGATCTGGCACGGCTTTCCAGAAATAACGAACAAACCCACGCAAACGATCGAATGACTTGATGCGAAACACCATTCGCACCGTCATGCCGACGTCTATTTCACCGACGCTGACATCGCTGAAATCGGTCATGAACCGGCCGCCGTTGAAAAAACTGATCATACCGTAGTGGGCTGGCGGATCCGCCGTATAGGTCAGGTAGTCCGCCGACCAGGTAACGATGTTGGCCATTTCTTCACGAAACGGATGCGGCTCCTGGGTGTGGGTTGCTCGGCATTGCGGATTCACGCAGATGTCGCTTCGCGGAAATTGCAATGTTCCACAGACGGTGCAGCGTCCACCGACGAGACCAGTCAGCATGTCGCGCTTGCGGAAGTTGGTCGTCAAGGCGGTCTTGTAGTCGTCTTTCTCGGCACGCATGCCCTTTTCGAGTTCCACCAGGTTATTGAACGCCAGATACTTCTGATAGTTCATTTCTGGCAGTCGCGCTGCCAGCGCTGCCTTGAATTGGGCACCGAAAGCGCGAGCCCGCGTCGCGTCTGCAATCTGCAGAACAATCGCGTCACAACCCTGGCCGAATCCACAGACCACGATCAGCTGTCCAGAAGCGATTTCGCTGTTCGCCAGCCGAGCCGCCAGCATCATGAGTGGATGAGCCACCCCAGTCTCACCAACGTTTGCCACAAGGGTATCTGCAACCGAACTCGTCGGTACGCCGATGGCCTTTGCGACACTGGCGGCCGCCCCCTTGATCGTACCGGGCAACACAAAGTGGGCGACGTCTGCTGCTTTGATTCCGGCTTTGGCGAGTGCCTTGTTCACTGCCTCCGGGACGATATGAGCAAGACCTTCATCGCGAATCCATCGCTCCTCCCAGCCGTAATCGAACTTCTCGCCAGCACCTCGAAAATGGTCGATGAAATCCACTGTAACCGTATGACTTGCGAGGAATTCAAGGACCGAATCCTGGTTAGTTACGAGGATCGCTACAGCGCCATCCCCGAACTCCAGCTCGCCTGGACTTGCAGCCTTTGCACGGCGTTTGTCGCTGATTACGACCAGCCCATCAGTGTGCAGGCCACTTTTGACCGCAGCGATGGTCTGCAACACTGCGGAGGTTCCGGCACGTTGTGAGGCACCGATATCGAGCGAGGCCAGATCCTCTGGCAGATTCAGCGCCGTGGCTACGATCCCCGCATTCTGACGATCTGCGAATGGTGCAGTGGTGCTGGCAAAAACAAGGAGGTCAGTCGTGGTCTTGTCGGCGAGACAGGCGCGGGCAGCTTCAACGCCCATCGTGACCGAGTCTTCATCCCAGTTGCACATGCTGCGCTCACCCTGAGCTTTTCCGGCGAGACCGGGATCCGCCCAGCGATGTGCTTCAACAATGGCTTTACGAGCGAGGCGAAGCCGCGGCAGATAAGCGGCCAATGAACTGATTCCAACCATGGTGAACCTTGAAAAGCCGAAGTGGCGAGTATACGGGAATTCGCCAATCCGTCCTCCTGGTCGCTTGGTGCACAATAGGCCCGCCCCAGGTTCCACAGGATGATCATGACCGTCGATGTGCCAAAGGTTCGTAGTTATTTCATGGCGTTGCAGGACAGCATCTGCGCATCTCTTGAAAGTCTGGAACCCACCGCGCGGTTTTCCCGTGAAGACCTGGCAGGACCTGGTGGTGGTCTCTCCCGCCCGCGCGTGATTGCAGGCGGAGAAGCCATTGAAAAGGCCGCTGTCCAGTTCACCCATAGTGTCGGTGCATCCCTGCCACCCGCAGCCACAGAGCGCAATCCGCATCTGGCAGGTCGGTCCTTTCAGGCAGTCGCCATTTCCCTGATCGTCCACCCGCTCAACCCATACGTTCCGACAACGCACATGAACCTGCGTTATTTCAGTGTCGAAGGTACTGATGGCACGTGGTACTTCGGTGGTGGATTTGACCTGACGCCTTACTATGCCTTTGAGGAGGATGCGGTGTTCTGGCATCGCCGAGCGGCGCAGGCAAGTGGTAGTTACTACGCCAAAATGAAAGCGGATTGTGATACGTACTTCTACCTCCCCCATCGTCAAGAACATCGGGGCATCGGTGGATTGTTCTTCGACGACTGGACTGACGGAGGAGCAGATTCCAGTCTGGCGCTGGTCAAACAGATTGGCGACACCTTTCTGCTTGCTTACATGCCAATCGTTGAAAAGCGGCGACATCAGCCTTATGGCGAACGGGAACGGAGCTGGCAGCTGTACCGCCGAGGGCGGTATGCCGAGTTCAATCTGGCCATAGATCGTGGCACACGATATGGACTACAGAGCGGTCGACGAGTTGAAAGCGTTCTCGCCTCTCTACCGCCACTGGTCGCTTGGGAATATCAGCGCCCGATCGTGCCAGGCAGTCCTGAAGCGAGTCTGAGTGATTATCTGAAACCCCGGGATTGGCTGACCACCACATAACGCCCCGCCAAGGCCATCGCGCCAATTTTTGGCGCATTGAATCAATGCACAACCGAGCAAAAACAATCCCGTAGTTAACGTCTTTTTTGTCGTCTGGTCGTTCTGCGACCTGCTTCCGCGCCATCAACGCGCATCCCCGGCACCATCACAACGAAGCTCCTGTCAGGCCCGCGACCTGTTTCCTGGTGTGACCTTGAAGAGCTGGCGCCGCAACGAAAGCGGCTATCAACCGCTATGGAAGTTCAGACAGCATGCCATCAGCGACGACTGAATCGCTCAAAGTAGCCGCACACCGCGACATTGAGGTAGATTCGCGATTCAAGGCAAGCAACCTTACGCTCCGCCAGTTTCGATTCTGGCAGGAACAGGAACTGCATCCCGAAGCGCCAGTGGAGCGGATCCTGAGAGTGACGCTGTTGCCGGAGAATTTCGCCGCTCATCTCGACAGCGCGTGGCAGTTTGTTACCGAAGAAATTGACGCCGCTCGAGCTCGCTTGGTGTGCAAAAACTTCACTCCCCGAATCGAATTTGGCCAAGTCGGCGGGGCAGTGGACCGTGCGGCGGTAACTGCACGCGAACCACTGGGGGCTGAAATTATGGCCTGGGCCACACCCGACTGGCTCCGCTTCTCCGAAAACGATCTGTTGATAAAACAGGGATTGATATCAATCAACGACGGCCGCAAGTGCTGGCTCATTACTGCCAGTCATCTGGTCTGCGATGGTCGAGCCATGGATCTTCTATACGCAGAAACACTGCGAGTGATGGAAGATCTGGCGGAGGGTCGTCCTGTGCAGCAACGAGCTTTTCCGTCATTGGAAGGCAACATGGCGGTCGAGCGTCAGCGAGATCTCGCCGGCAAGGTTTGGAACGCAGATTCGGCCATTGCAACCCGGATCGCTGCGCTGAAGTCCAGCTTCCAGTTGTTTGGCAAGAGTTTTTCGCCGGAGAACACATCCGAGGTTCGCGGCTTTTTGACGCTGTCGAAAGTGCTAACCGATCGCCTCATCGAGACGGCTGGCTCGGCAACGTATTTGCATCGATCGACTGATGTCACGCTGTCGAACATGCTCACTGCGCTGACCGCGGCGTGGGTGTGTCGCCACAGCGGCCAACACGAATTCATCGTTGGGATTCCCTTTCATGGCCGTGCGTCAGATGAACATTCATTGGTTGGATTCAAATCGGAAGTCCTGCCGTTCAGCGTAACCGTCGATCCGCAGACGCTTTTTCCGGATCTGGTGAAGTCGGTCAATCGCGAAGCGGCCACGCGTCTGAAGTACCGCGGCAGGACATTTGCAAATCCGCGCTACGCACCCAACTACCATGTTCGATCGAACTATATGTTCGTCATCGACCGACACCCGGACGAGAGAACTCCTTTGACGAGGATCGAGATACCGGCCAGCAGCAACCAGGCAGAATCCGTCATGTTCACCTGGTCATCTTCGACCGAGGACAAGGGACAGTTGCGTGTCGGTGTGAGTCTCAACGAAACCTTCCTTCAATACACGGACATGGACCGCGTACTTGAGGGTTTGCGCGCCGGATTGGAGGCGCTTGTTGCCAACCCCACGCTTCGTGTCGGCGACCTCTCGTTCCTTGATCGACGAACTGCACAGGCGTTCGACCAGCCACCTATTCCACCAACCAGTCATTTTTCTTTGCGCTGGATAACACGGTGGACTGCCGCTCTGGCCGAGATCGGTTCAAAAATTGCGGTCGCGCACGGCGATGAGCAGTATACCCACCGCGAACTACACACCGCCGCAGCACGTTGGTTGACCTGTTTACGGACACATGGCGTGAAACCGGGTGACGCGATAGTGGTCTGGTCGGCATCCTCGAATGCACTTTCCGCGGCCTATATTGCGATCGCAAGTTCGGGCGGAAGTTATGTACCGATGCACATCAACACCAGTGCGGCGCGCGTGGCAGAGACTGCGCAGCGACTTGGCGCAAGCCTTGTACTTTGTGCCCCAGGCAAGGAATCAGAGATTACTGCCTGTGGACTCAAAGTGCTCGCGCTGAGTGATGACACCTTGAAAACACACAATCCCGGTCAACTGGAGGACCCCAGCACGGAGGCGGTATCTCACATTTTTCATACGTCGGGCAGTACCGGGATTCCCAAAGCGATCGCTGTCTCGCACGGCGCCCTCGCCGCTTTCACCAAAAGCTGGATCGAAGCGAATGCACTGCAGAACGGCGAGAGAATCCTGCACTTTTATTCAACGACATTTGATCCGTGGTTGAGTGGACTACTCCCGGCGATCTGGCTCGGAGGCAGTTGCATCGTCAGTCCGCATGGACAACCGCCTACGGGTGAAGAGTTGCCAAAACTCCTGGCAAAACACGCAATCACAACGCTGTGCACACCAACCGCCTACTTCCACGCCCTGTGTGATCTGTCATTGCCAACTCATGTCGAGCGCTGGATCGTCGGTGGAGAAGCCCTCGCGGCCGACAAGTCACAACGCTTCCTTCGCTCACAAGCGCCCAAACAGACCACCCGACTGATCAACGCCTACGGCCCAACCGAGACAACGATCTGGACTTCGATCCTCGAAGTTCGACCCGAACACGAGATTGGCATACCGATCGGCAAACCCTTCCCGACGTGCGGCTATCGTGTCTGTGATGAACAAGGTTCCCTGCTGCCGTTTGGCGTACCCGGAGAACTGTGGACCAGTGGTCCTCAGGTCGCCGTGGGTTACGTCGGGCAGCCTGAGCTTACCGCGCGACAGTTCGTTGAGACTGAAGGGCTGCGTTGGTACAAAACTGGCGACATCGTGCGATGGCGGCCTGACGGAGATCTCGACTTCCTGGGACGCAAGGACCGTCAGGTGCAGATCCGGGGTTATCGAGTTGAGCCTGGTGAAATCGAAATCGCACTGCGCGGATTGAACAGGATCGAAGATGCGGTGGTGGTACCCATTCAACTCAAGACCACTACCGCGCTGTGCGCCTATGTCATCGCAAAGGATAAATCCGACACGCTGGACGCCTTGAAACTACGGGCAGAGCTCTTTCGTTCTATTTCCGAATACAAAGTTCCGAAGTGGATTCTGGTTGTGGAGAGTTTTCCCAAGAACAGCAATGGCAAAATCGATTTGACCCAACTGCCGGCACCAAACTCGGATCGCGAAGAGACGGCTCTTGATCGATTGCCCACGCTTACGCTGTGGGATCTTCGCCTGGCCTTTGAGGAAGTTCTGGGTTTGCCGCGGATAAAACTCGATGACGATTTTTTCGATCTCGGTGGTGACTCGCTGCTACTGGTTGAACTTCTGGCGGTGATAGAAAAACGCTTCGGCAAGACGTTGGAGCCCGTGCAGGTGATGCAACATCCGACGATCGGCGGTCTTGCGCCATTGCTTGAAGCGGCGCGCACAAACAAGGCAAGCCTCGTGGTGACCATGAAAACCGGTACTCGCGCGCCCCTGTTTTGCATTCCCGGCGCAGGTGGAATCGGTGTTGAGTTTTATCCACTTTCGCGTCGCCTGCCTGAAGGTCAGCCAGTCGTCGTCTTACGATCTTCCGGCACCGATGGGCACAGCCACCCTCCGGGTTCAATCGATGAACTGCTGGAAGAACACGTCGAACATATCCTTGCTTATCGCAGGTCGCATGGTGAAACGCATCCGGTGCATCTCGCCGGCTATTCCCTGGGTGGGATTTTTGCCTATGAAGTTGCGCAGCGTTTGAAGAGTCGAGATGTTCCGATTGGTCACTTGTTCATTATCGACGCGCACATTGCGGTGACTGAAGGACGAAGTCTGTTCAAACTGGGTGTTTTTGCGTCCGGCGCGCAACGAAGGAAAAAAGTAACCGATAAACGAAAACTCGACGAGCGCGCGGACCTGGCTGCGCAACTGGACGATGCGATCCGTGCCGGCAGAATCATGGAGGCCTCAGCCCTCGGCCGATACAACCTGATGGTTCAAGCAGGATTTTTCAACGACATTCACAGCGCACCCGGCGCGTTCAAGGCGACTTATTTTCTAGCCACCAACGGGCCGCGACTTGATCACTCCAGGCTCTGGCAAAAACTCGTAACCGGGCTTTCGGTGGAGGCGATCAGTGGCGATCACGATGGAGACAATTCGATTGTGCGGGAGCCAAGCGTTGCTGCGCTGGCTTCAATCATCGCGTCCAGATTGCGCGACTGGTTTCATCCATTGCATGCCTGAGTTTCTACGCACCGTCAAATTGAAGCGCGCTATTCAGTGATCAGCGCCAGGCTGTCGTGGACTTTGACGACGCCGCGAACTTCAGTTGCAATCTTGAGCGCCCGGTTCCGCAGCACTTCGCTGGGGATACGACCACTCAGTGTGACCGCACCCTGATAGACGTCCACGTTGATTTTCAAGCCTTGAATATCCGGATCGGCAATCAGCTTCGCTTTGACAGCGGTATAGATCGCCGAGTCATCAGTCAATTCTCCCGGCGTGCGTCGGTTTGGATCGTCGTATGTCTGACAGGCAGAAAGGATAGCCATGAATACAGCAAGCAAGGCAAATCTGAGGCGCGTCGTGATCATCGATAGTCCCTGGCAGATGAGTGTTATCGCGTGACAGGATTAGAATGGCCGAGAGTGTAACAAAGCAGGCTGAACATGTCCGACCTCACCATACTTGCAGAAGGATTGAAGTTTCCGGAAGGCCCGATAGCCATGGCGGATGGCAGCGTACTGCTCGTTGAGATTGCCCGCGGCACCCTGTCGCGCGTACGTGACGGCAAGACCGAAGTCGTGGCCGAGCTGGGTGGCGGACCCAATGGCGCGGCCATCGGTCCGGACGGCGCGGTATATGTCTGTAACAACGGTGGCTTCCAGTGGATTGAACGAAATGGCCGGATCTTTCCCGGTGAAGAACCGGAAAACTACGCGGGTGGCCGGATCGAAAAAGTCGATATCAACACCGGCAAGTCAGAAATCCTCTACACCCACTGCCAGGGTCAGCCGCTGCGTGGACCAAACGATCTGGTGTTTGATAGGCAGGGCGGTTTCTGGTTTACCGATCATGGCAAGACACGCCGGCGCGAACGCGATCGCACCGGCGTTTTCTACGCCAAAGCCGATGGGTCACACATTCGCGAAGTGCTGTTTCCGATGGAAGGCCCGAATGGCATTGGATTATCGCCGACAGAAGACGAACTGTACGTTGCAGAAACCCTGACCGGTCGGGTCTGGGCCTATGCCATTGCCTCGCCGGGTGTGCTCAAGCATGAACGCCGCGACCGGCCGGATGGCGGGCGGCTGCTGCGTGGCCGCAGTGGTTACTTTCTGTTCGACTCCCTGGCGGTAGACAGCGCAGGCAACGTCTGTGTGGCCACCATTGTCGACGGTGGGATCACCATCCTCTCTCCTTCCGGCCGCGAACCGGGATTTGTACCCATGCCCGATCCACTAACCACCAACATCTGTTTTGGCGGCAAGAATCTTGCGACCGCCTACATCACCTTGAGCTCGATTGGACAACTCGTCTCGATGCCGTGGCCAACGCCAGGACTAAAGCTGAATTACCAATCGTTCTAGTTGTTCAGGAAAGGCGGTGTTCAGGAAAGGCGGTTGTCTAGCCACATTCAAGCTGGTTAGACTAGCCACCGATTCAAATGGGGGCGGTGAAGAGCAATGCGCAGGTCCTTTGGAAGTTCGTCGGATGAAGTACAGGATCAACAGATCAACCTGACCCCCATGCTCGATGTCGTGTTCATCATGCTGATTTTCTTCATCGTGACAGCTACTTTCGTGAAGGAAGTCGGGCTGGATGTCAACCAGCCTGAGGACACCAACAAGCCATTAACCGTCGATCCGAACAAGAAGAGCATTGTTGTTCGAATTACCGATCGGGACCGCATCATCATCGCCCAGCGGGACGTCGACGTCCGCAGTGTGCGGGCCAACATCGAGAGACTGCACGCTGAGAATCCGGAGGCTCCGGTCATCATTCAACCGCACCCGCAATCCAGCACTGAAGCGATGATCACTGTCATGGACTCGGCGCGTCAGGCGGGAGTGTATGCGGTGTCGTTTGCCTCGAACTAACACTTTTCAATGAGATTGGGAGTGCACATGCAACTGCCTCCCAAGCGCAATTCCAATCCTGCGGGGTCATCGAGCAGAGTTTAAAAAAACCTGTTAGCCGCCGTGCTATCCCCTGGTTGTACATTGTCTCACTCAACTATCGAGTGGTATTCACATGCTGAATCAACTGGACGACTTTCCAATCCATCAGACGCCTGAACCCCTGGCGCACCCGGGCACCAGCGACCGGAATGTTTATGACCGTACCTGGTTCAATGGTTACGCTCCCGATGGTTCGTACTACTTCGGGATCGGCATGGCGGTCTATCCTCATCGTGGCATCCTCGATTGCGCCTTCAGCGTGGTTCAACCGGGAACACGACAACACTGCTTTTATGGCTCCAGGCGAGCACCGATGGAGCGCACGGACATGTCCGTTGGTCCATTCAGGTTGGAAGTGGTTGAACCGCTCCGACGCACGCGCGTGATCCTCGATGACAACAGCAGTGGCCTCGCCTGCGACCTCACCTTCTCTGCCCGCACGGGGGCGATTCAGGAAGCCCGCCAGACCTTGTGGTCAGGTTCACGGCGAGTCATGGACGCCACCCGCTTCGATCAATTCGGACGATGGTCAGGCGTGGTTCGGACACCTGATGGCGAGATCAGGGTCGACGAGACTGTCTGCCATGGCACCAAGGACCGTTCATGGGGTGTCCGTAACGTCGGCGAACACGAAACTGGAGGCGCACCAGTCAACCCTAACGGTATCGCCTTCATGTGGGCTCCCCTGTTCTGGGACGATCACATCACCCATGCCATCTTTTTTGACGGCCAGAAAGGCGAACCGCTGGTTCGGGAGGGAATCGTCGCCCCGCTCTACCCCAACGAAGCAGCCATTCCTGGTCTGGAAGGCAGTCGAGACGAGCGCATGGCGACTGCGCGCCATCGAATCCAATATCACAAAGGTTCACGCCTTGCCTCCAGAGTGGAGATCGATCTGGTAGGCCACAATGATGTGACCCGCTCCATAACCCTTGAGCCGATCCTGAAATTTCAGATGAAGGGACTTGGCTACGGTCACCCTGAGTGGGGTCAGGGTATGTGGAAAGGGGAACTGGCAATTGGTGGAGAATCTTTCGACACACGCCAGCTTGACCTGCTCGCCCGGGAAAACCTGCATACACAGCAGGTGGTTCGAGCCACGGATGGATGTCGTCAGGGCGTCGGCGTGTTTGAACAGATCGTGGTAGGCCCCTACGCTCCAGCCGGATTTACCCAGTTTTTCGACGGTGCCAGCTAACAACGTGCAACCCATCGATCTGCGTAGCGACACCGTTACTCGACCGACCCCGGCCATGCGAGCAGTCATGGCGGCTGCCGAGGTCGGCGACGACGTATTCGGCGAAGATCCAACCGTGAATCGTCTGCAAGCCGTATTGGCTGAACGCCTCGGCAAAGAAGCCGGCCTGTTTGTAGCCAGCGGCACACAATCGAACCTGCTGGCACTGATGTCACACTGTGAGCGCGGGGATGAATTCATCGCTGGACAGCGTGCGCACGCGTACATGTACGAGGGCGGCGGCGCCGCTGTTCTGGGTGGTATTCAGCCGCAGCCCATCACCGTGCCTGAAGATGGCACCTTACCGTTACATGAAATCGACGCGGTGATCAAACCGGATGACTTTCACTTCGCTCGCACGCGGCTGGTCTGCATCGAGAACACTTACAGCGGCAGAGTGCTGCCAATGGGGTACGTGGAATCACTCGGACACTTCTGCGTTCAGCGAAATATCAAGCTGCATATGGATGGCGCGCGTTTTTTCAACGCCTGTATCGCCAGCGGTCAATCTGCAGTGCAACTGGCCGCCCCTTGCGACAGCATCAGTATCTGTCTCTCCAAAGGACTGGGAGCACCTGTGGGATCAGTACTCGTTGGCAGCGCGGAACTGATTGCCAAAGCACGTCGTTTGCGAAAGATGCTCGGAGGTGGCATGCGGCAGGCTGGCATACTTGCGGCAGCAGGACTATACGCGCTTGAGCATCACGTGGACCGGCTTGTTCTGGATCATCGTCGAGCTGGAGTGTTGTCCGCAGCGCTGAGCCGGATATTTCCCGGCCGTGTCGAGCAACACACCAACATGATTCATCTTGATTTACCGGACTCAGAGTTGAAGCCGTTGCTCGCTCACATGAACACACATGGTGTGAAAATTCATCGGCCCAGATGGGTTCTGCACCTCGACATCGGCGACGAAGACCTCGAGCACCTGATCAGGACTGTTGGTCGTTATGATCCCCAGCGCCCGGCTCATTCAATCACCTCCACCTGATCCCCAACACGAATAACGCCTGTTCCTCTGGCCACCAGATTCTGGCCAAACATCACACCACCTGGCGTCCGCCGATAAGTGCCCAGCGTACGCAGTGGCTGCATGTCAGCCGAAGGTTTCGCGGTGTCCGGGTCGATGGTCGTGAACACGCAACGATCACAGGGTTTCATGTGTTCGAACATCACGTCACCAACGCGAATCCGGTTCCATTGGTCTTCTGCAAATGCCTCAGTACCGTCGACGACCATGTTTGGCCGGAAGTTTCGCATGGATACGGGACGCTCCAATCGTCCGTTGAGATCTGCCAATGATGCGGAGCCAATCAACAAGTAGGGATAACCATCGGCGAACGAAAACCGGATTGTGGAATCTGCCCGCAACACACGGTGCGAAGTTGCGCCGATGTACAACAACCGGGCAGCGATTCCCAGGTACTGGCTAAACCACTCGTCGGCAGCGCTGTCGCCCCACCACGCATCGAATCGATAGGCCCACACGCCGGTCGACCGCAATCGGTTGAATAGTACACGGCGGACTACAAGCTCCGGCATCCCGGGTGCCTGCAGGGACAATCCCTCAATGGTTGGAACAGCCCTCACGAGCACGAGCTTAGGATGCATGCGACCAGTGAGAAACTGCCCTGAGTCATCAGTGACCATCCACTCACGGTCGTAGGCAGGTCCCGCCGAGGTGATCCTGGCGCTGGATCCTTCGATCCCCGCACACGACTTGACCGGGTAGTTCCACAATTGAGTGAGTTGCATGAGTTGAACCCTCCGATTTTTTTCAGCGATCAGGCTGCTAGCCTGCTGTTCGAATGATTTCGGTGTGCCTGAGCGATTCGATGTTGTCGCAGCCTAACTGAGCCATGACATTGTCCACTTCGTTTTCAAGCAGATCGGCCAGCAGCTTGGCGCCACGCTCTGCTCCAGCAGCGGCACAGGCGAACAACCATGGCCGCCCTGTCATCACGAAGTCCGCGCCAAGCACGAGGGACTTGATCACGTCCTCTCCGGAGCGAATCCCGCTTTCCATAATCAGGGGATAGTCCAGTCCAACCGCTGTTCGAATGGCAGGCAATACATCCAGTGGTGAAACTGCGCAACCCAGCTGCCGTCCACCGTGATTGGAGATAACAAGAGCGTCAATGCCCAAGTGCTTGAGTCGGATGGCGTCGTCCGTCGCCAGCACTCCTTTGACGATCAACTGATGAGGCCAGAGTGCACGAACTTGCTCGAGCATCTCCCAATCAAGTTTCGCCTGCATCATCGATGCCATGAACGCTCGCGTTGCCTCGGGACCGTTCTGCTGCAGATCGTTTTGACTGAAGTTGACCATCTTCGGCACCCCACGCATCAGGGTAGAGAGCGACCACCCGGGATGCAGGGCGTAGTCAAGCAGCAGCTTCGGTGATCGCCAGATGGGTTCTGCGAAGTGGTTACGACGGTCACGAAACCGCAGTCCGGGATTAGCTGCGTCAACCGTCAAAACAAGTGCACGCACACCGGCTGCCTCAGCCCGCTGCATGAGGGACTCGCTGACCCGAAAGTCGGCACCAATATAGAGTTGAAACCAGAGCATGCCGTTGGCGAGTTCTGCTGCGGTTTCGATGCTCGTGCTGCCCGCTGCAGACAACGTATACGGCAGGCTTTTACTCGCTGCAGTCGTCAGTAGTGCCCGATCAGTCCCAGACCATGCCAGATTCCCCAATCCCATGGGCGAAATCCCGAATGGAACGGCATAGTCGACACCCAACAATCGGACCACAGTGCTACGCACCATTGGTGCACGCAGCACTCGGGGTACCAACGCCATGCCTGAGAATGCAGACTCGTTGCGACGCTGCGCGGCCTCCGATCCCGCCCCACCTTTGATGAAATCAAATATCGTTCGTGGTAAACGACGGCGCGCTGCCCTTTCAAGATCGCTGGTTTGGAGGAATGTCACGCGTCATGACCCTGGCAGGTTGGAAACCGGGAACGTCAACTTGCCGCGGCGAACACGCAGAGGTAACCAGGTGATGACAACCGAGTGTGTGGTCGTCAGTCGTTTGGAAAAAATGGTCATCGAGATCGCCTTCCCTGCTCCAGGATCGGTCCCGATGTAGTGGGCCTCGTTGGAGTCAGCTGCGTCATCCACAAACGTCACATCAGTGAAGTTGATGAACTTCCCAACCAGTGGATGCACCGCCTTGTAAAGTGCTTCCTTGGCACAGAACAGCTCCGTGGCAGATCTTCCACCCCGGATTGCGTTTTGTTCATGCGCTGTAAACAAGGTGTCGAACAGATCTTCGCCAATCCTGCTGCGACGTTCGACATCAACGCCAATCCCGCCACAGCTTCGAGCGTGAGCCACAACCGCAATTGCTGCGTCATCACAATGTGCGATGCTGCCCAACAGGTGGCCCGGCCACACCGGTGAACGATCTTCTCGTCGCGTGATCGACGCCGGAGTCTCACCGAGTGCAGACATGGCCAGATGTGCAAAATGCCTGCCGGTGCTGTACTCAAGTTGGCGTTTCATTGCCCAGTGGTCAATGCCTTGCGCTTCTGCCCCCAGAAGCTGCCCGCGAAAATCGCCAATCGGACCAACGACACCTACACACTCATCGATATCGAATTGAGGGAGTTGCTCCTTGCTGATCGGACTATCGGCTTGAACCAGCCAATTCACGGAAACAAACCGATCAACGTCACGATGGCGCCGGTCATGGAAGCCGTCAAAGTGCCGGAAATCAGCGTGGCCGGCGCAATCCTGAGAATCTCATCACGGCGCTGTGGAGCAAGTGTGGCGAGCCCACCGATCAGTATTCCGAGACTGCCGAAATTGGTAAATCCGCAGAGTGCATAAGTCATGGTAAGTACGCTGGCACTTGATAACATGCCGGCGGGCAAGGCTGCCATCTGCAGATACGCGACGACCTCATTCAGAATCAATTTGCTCGCCAGAAGGCTGCCAGCCGTTTCCGCCTCCCTCCAGGGAATGCCAATCAACCAGGCAACCGGTGCAAACAACGGCCCGGTCATCCGTTCCAGACTGAGCGGCGCACCGAGGATTTCAACGTTGCCGATGATGTAGTTGACCAGCGCCACCAAAGACACCAGCACCAGCACCATGGCGCCCACATTGACTGCAAGTTGCAGGCCGTCGACGGTGCCTCGGGTGATGGCGTCCATGTGGCTGTTATAGATCAACCCATCCGAAACCTCTCCCGCCGGGCTTTCTTCATCTGGCGGATACATGATTCGAGCGACCACGATCGCACCGATAACGTTGAGCACCGACGCAATGATGATGTGCCCGAGCGCTCCGTCAATTTGATCTCTGAGAATGGACGCATAAAGCACCATGATCGAACCGGCGACCGTGCTCATGCCGCAGGTCATCAGTGTAAAGAGCTCCGATCGACTCATCCGGTCGAGGTAGGCTCGGACCACCAACGGTGTCTCTGCCATGCCGAGAAATATACTGGCCGCCGCCCCGGTGCCTACCGCGCCACCGACACCGAGCAATCTGGTCAACGCACGCCCCAGGATTCGTACCAGCGTCGGCAGGATCCGCCAATACCACAACAACGCGACCAGAACGCTGAACACGATGATCTGGGGCAACACACGAAACGCAAACAGGAACAGACCATTTGAATCCGTGACGCTATAGGGCGCAGCGGCCCCACCCAGGTAGCCAAACACAAACGAAGTACCCGACAGGGAAGCGGTTTGGACGGCATTGACCACTGAATTGAGACTGAGCAACGCGCTGGCAAAGATGGGTACATGAAACAACAGATAGGCCAGTACCAGCTGCGTGGTGATGCCGACGAACACCATCCGCCAGGGCACTTTCGCCCGCTCCTGGCTAAGCAGCCAGGCGACACCAACGAACACCGCGATACCCAGTACTGATTGCACTAACGATGCTCCCCGATTTCGAAGCGGGTCAGAACCGCCTCTTCGATCAAACCCCAATGACCGATGCCGTCTTCAAGTGGCCGATTCGACTCATTTTGCCCCACATAACTGGCGCGAAATTCGGCTTCTTTCGGATTCAGCGCGATCTCTACTTCCCGATAGCCCACATACAATCCGGCGATCGGATAGATCGCTTTGTAGACCGCCTCCTTGGCGCTGAACACAATCGTCGCCAAACGCAGAAAATCTTCGTCCAGCGGGAGAAGCGCCTGACTTTCCGTCTCAGTCAGAATTTTTCCGGCGGCTCGTTCAGACAGCCTGCCGAAGTGCTCGATATCGAGCCCCAAACCAGCCAGGGACCCGCTGACCGCAGCGCCAACCAGCTGCCGACTGTGCGTGAGACTGCCACGCATGCCATTCGGCCACACTGGCGATCGGCTCACCCCAGTCAGGACGGCTCCTCCCGGCAGTCCTCGCGCCGCCATGGCTCGCCGTGCACAGTATCGCCCGGACGAAAATTCGTCTCGACGGCGACGCGCGCGACCCTCCAACAGAGGCAGCTCGGTGGGCAGAAGCAGATCGCATCGGTCAGCGATATGGGCGACATAAATCGTCGAATGCGTACTGTGAGGAATCGCCGGTTGAATGAGCTCGACGCCACTTTCCATCAGCACCGTCAATGAATCACCGCACCAGGAGCCTGTCGGACTTGAGCGATCGTCGCGAGTCGTGTGGGAGAGCGAGGACAGTTTTTCGCCATTTCGAGACGCATAGTGAGCCTTTCCAAAGGAAACACGGGGGCAACGAGAAATCGGGGAAAAATGGACCGCTCTTCCCACCGACGCAGTAGATCAGTCTCAATTCCGACAGGCTCCTGGGTTAAGACAATTCGGCAATTGTGGTTGATCCGTGTGGCAGATACCATCCGACCTCATGACTAGTTCGCCCCCAGGGTCACAAAGACTCATCCTGTTGAACGGCTCCTCAAGCGCCGGAAAAACCACACTCGCCCTGAAACTTCAGCAATTGCTGGCCGAGCCTTTCCAGCACATCGCGCTTGATCAGTTTCGCGACGGCATGGCCGGTCGCTTTCGCGGATTCAATTCGCCACCCGAAAGCCCAGGCGGTCTCGGGCTCAATATCGTGCCAATGGATTCCGACGAGGGTCGCCTGACCCATATCCAGTTCGGTAGCGCTGGCGAGCAGATGTTACGAGGCATGCGTCGGGCAATCGCTGCGTTTGCGCTCGCTGGCAACAACGTCATCATCGATGACCTGCTTTTCAAACGCGCTTACCTGATCGACTATGTCGAAGCGCTGGCCGGTCTGGATACCTGGTTTATCGGCGTGCGTTGCAGCCGCGATGTCGTGCAGGAACGCGAAGGCAAACGGATGGGTAGATTTCCTGGAACAGCGATTTCCCATTTCAAGCAGGTGCACGCACATGGCGCCGCTTATGATCTTGAAGTTGATACGTCAGCCACTTCTCCGCGCCATTGCGCTGAAGCCATCATCGCGCGATTGCAGCGAGCGCCAGAGAGTTTTCCTTGTCTTGCCCGTTCTATTGCTTCAAGCGGATTGTAATTTCAGACGAGCCTCGATCAGGGGCAAACGATCGTTGCCGAAGTACATGTCCGTATCATCGATGAAAAAGGTTGGTGATCCGAATCCGCCACGTTTGATCAGCTCTTCGGTATTGGCTCGCAGACGGTCCTTGTAGGGCGCACTGTCGATCGCCGAAAAGAACTGTTCAACGTTGAGACCCAGGTTCGCAACGATTGGCGCGATGGTCTCGGATTGGGAGATGTCCTTGAGTTCTCGCCAGTAGGCGGAAAAAAACGCCCGTGCATACGGCACCAGGCAATCCTGCTCGAGAGCAAAAAAAGCACCGCGCATGACCTTGACCGAATTGACGGGAAACACTGGCGGGTTACCGATTTCAACGCCGACATACCTCGCCCAATCCTGCAGATCCTTGGTGTAGTACTTCTGCTTCGCAGGGACCGGTTTTTCACGATTCTGGTACACACTCGGATTGACCGTGTTGAAAACCCCACCCACCAGAAACGGTCGATACACCACCTGACAAGACAAGCGTGGCAGGATTTGTTGCAGGGATTCAAAACCCAGCCACGTCCATGGACTCGAGCAGTCAAAGAACATTTCCAGCTTGTGCATCTTCAATCCCCTACTTTGGCTGGGCCAGCTTGCGATGTAGTGGTGTCATGTGGTCGTGTCATGTTGACATGTTTGCACCCGGCAGATCAGATTGTCCTGACTTGGGGCGAGGAAACAAACATGTTGGCCGACCGATTGCGGGCGCTGGTTGAATCCGCGAAGCGCATTGTCTTCTTTACCGGCGCGGGCATCAGCACGGATTCTGGCATCCCCGATTTCCGCAGCCCTGGCACCGGGCTGTGGACCAAGATGAAACCCATCCAGTTCCAGGATTTCATGGCTTCCGATGACGTGCGCCAGGAGTCCTGGCGTCGCCGCTTCGAGAATGAGCGCGTGATGGAAAACGCCAAACCCAATCGCGGTCATTTTGCCGTCGCACAACTTGTGAATACCGGCAAGGCATCTGCTGTGATCACGCAGAATGTGGACAACCTGCACCAGAATTCCGGAGTCCATCCAGACCAGGTCATCGAACTCCATGGCAATGCAACCTATGCCCATTGCCTGCGCTGTTTCACGCGTTATGAACTCGCCGCAGTGGAATCGGACTACCGTCGGATCGGCCGGGTGGACCCCTGTACCCGTTGCGGCGGCATCATCAAGAGCGCAACGATTTCGTTCGGGCAATCCATGCCGGAACAAGAGATGCAACGCGCACAGGAAGAGACCGAAGCCTGCGACCTCATGATCGTACTGGGTTCCTCTCTGGTTGTGTTTCCTGCCGCTGGTTTCCCCGAATACGCCAAACGGCGGGGAGCCAGACTGGCCATCGTCAATCGCGAAACAACCCCGCTCGATGACATCGCCGATGTCGTGGTTCACGACAGCATAGGCTCCACGATGGGATACGTGGCCGGCGTCAATTAAGAGAGGGGCTACCAGACGACTCAGCGATCCGTCGCCAGTTGCACCAGCTGTTCGGCAAATCGTTCGATGTCGGCGAGCTTGT
>JANNBJ010000179.1:0-2816 GCA_031385325.1 Gammaproteobacteria bacterium
CTCGAACCCGTGCACCGACAAGCCGAGTGAGCGCAGGCGGTGCAGTTGATACATGCCGGAAAAGCCGGCGCCGATGATGATGGTGTCGTAGGTGTTCATAGGGTGATGGTACGTGCTTGGGGTTTACGCATGAAGTGCCAGTCTTCATTCGCTATCGGTCAGGTCATGCAGGAATCGGCAGCTCCGTTCGGTACACCACCTGCTTCAGTGAAAAGCTCGACTGGATATTGGCCACGCTGGTGATGTTGGTCAGCTTGGCCGACAGGAAAGTTTCGTAGGCATCAAGATCAGGAACGACTACACGCAGCAGATAGTCGGAGGTGCCCGTCATCAGATAACACTCCATCACTTCCGGGCAGCCCTGAACGCTCTGTTCGAACTCGATAAGGGCCTGCCGATCCTGGCTGCGCAGCGACACGCTCACGAAGACGCTGATGGATAAGCCCACCTGTCGTGGATCAAGCAGCGTTGCATAACGCCGAATGATCCCGCGTTCCTCCAGCAGTTTGACGCGGCGAAGACAAGGTGAGGCGGAAAGATTGACCCGCTCTGCCAGCTCAAGGTTGGTGAGGCGAGCGTTGCTCTGCAGGTGATGAAGGATTTCCCGGTCGATTCGGTCGAGTTGTGGCTGTGGCATAAAAGATATGTGTGACCCAACGTTGATGGCACATTATGCCCATCTTGGCCTGAATAGTGGGGTAGATGGCAATTTATCGCCTTTGCCATTAGCCGATAATCCTGGTCGAATTCAGTGGAAGCGTTGGTATGCAGCAGATCGAACAGGATATTCAGGAGTGGCGAGTCGCCTTGGGGGATGTCGCCCGGGAATGGGGTGTGGAGGGAGTTCAGGAACTGCTGGCCAGCCTGCACGCCGAAGCCGGCAAGCTTGGCTTCACGCTCCAGAGTGCACCGCTGAACACGGCATACATCAACACTATCCCGCCCCAGGAACAGCCGGTGTATCCCGGTGACATCGAAATCGAAAAGCGCATCGAAAACATCAACCGGTGGAACGCCATGGCCATGGTGCTGCAGGCGGCTGATCGCAATCTCGGGGTGGGTGGCCACATCGCAACGTATGCCTCGTGCGCAACCATGCTGGAAGTCGGCTTCAACCACATCTTCCGCGCCAGTGTGACCGGACAGCCGGGTGATCTGGTTCTGCCGCAGCCGCATGCGGCGCCAGGTATCTATGCTCGCGCCCTGCTTGAGGGCCGGCTGAGTGAACAGACGCTGTCGAACTACCGACAGGAACTCGGGGTGGGTGGTGGCCTCTCTGCGTATCCACATCCTCGTTCCATGCCTGCATTCTGGCAATTGCCGAATGCGTCCATGGGTTTGTCAACGCCGGCTGCAATCTACCAAGCCCGATTCGCCAAGTACCTGGAGAATCGCGGGCTCAAACCCCGCACCGATGCAAAAGTGTGGTGTTTCATTGGTGATGGTGAATCCGATGAGCCGGAAGTGCTTGGCACCATCAACATGGCCAGTCGTGAAAAGCTCGACAATCTCATCGTCGTCGTGAATTGCAATCTGCAACGACTGGATGGCCCGGTGCGTGGCAACGGCAAGATCATTCAGGAACTGGAGCGGGCGTTTCGTGGTGCCGACTGGGAGGTGATCAAGGTCATTTGGGGCAGTGGCTGGGACGGTCTGCTGGCGCAAGATCATGAGGGCGTTCTCAAGAAACGCATGGATGAATGCCTGGATGGCGACTATCAACGTTACTCCGTGCTCCCTGGCAAGGTGCAGCGCGAACACTGGGTTGAAGGGAACCCGGCACTGGAGCGCATGATGAACACACTCACCGATGAGGAAATTCGCGAGATCAAACGGGGTGGTCAGGATCCGAAGAAGATCTTTGCGGCGTATGCAAAAGCGCTCGCCGTAACAGGCAAGCCCACGGTGATTCTCATCAAGACGGTCAAGGGTGACGGCATCGCCACCGCTCAAGGCACGAATACCGCACACCAGAAGAAAAACTTCACTGCGGACGAACGGGTGACGCTGGCGCGGACATTGGGGATTCCCCTGGATGACGATGCGGCCCGCAAGGCGGCGTTTTATCTTCCCGTCGAGAACAGCGCCGAACGTGTTTATCTGCGTGGTCGACGGCAGGCGCTGGGCGGTTATCTGCCGCGTCGCGAAGTGAGCTGTGCTGCGATCGCGCCGCCGGATCTCACGGTATTCGACTCCCTGGTCCATCCAGCGACGGATCGTGCACTGTCAACCACGATGGCGATGGTGCGGATCCTGTCGCTGCTGCTTCGGCATGCGAGTCTTGGCCGCTACATTGTGCCGATCGTGCCTGACGAAGCACGTACGTTTGGCATGGACGGGTTATTCAAGGTCAGCGGCATCTATTCGCCGGATGGTCAGAACTACACGCCGGTTGATGCCGATACGTTGTTGCCATATCGCGAGAGCAAAGACGGCCATATCCTGCAGGAAGGGATTTGCGAGACCGGCGCGCTGGCGTCGTTCATGGCCGCAGGGACGGCCTATGCGATGCATGGGCTGCCGATGATTCCGTTCTACATCTTCTATTCGATGTTTGGGTTCCAGCGCGTTGGCGACATGATCTGGACCTGCGGAGATGCCCTGTGCCGAGGGTTTTTGCTGGGCGGCACTGCTGGTCGCACGACGCTGAATGGCGAGGGCATTCAGCATCAGGACGGGCACTCGCATGTGCTCGCCAGTACCGTGCCGAATATGGTCTGTTACGACCCGGCTTTCGGCTTTGAAGTTGCTGTCATCGTTCGTGATGGCATTCGCCGGATGTATGAGGCGCAGGAAGACGTGATGTTCTACCTGAC
>JANNBJ010000225.1:0-9566 GCA_031385325.1 Gammaproteobacteria bacterium
TAGATCCACCACTCGGGCACCAACCGGAAGATCGAGTCCGCGTATCACATCGACAATGAGTTCGGCATCACTGCCAAGTTCGTCAAAATCAGCCAGCAACTCGGCTGCGTACGGCAGCAGAGAGACATCCATCTCCAGCGCATAGGCGATCATTTCTTCTGGTGATCTCATCGCAATCAATTGACCTCAATCTTCGCCGAAGACAGCTACCATCGGGCAAGGATCACAGGCATCACCATCACACAATCGACAAATCCAGAGTGCGTGGGCTTCGTCTTCTACATTGGTCTCGAGCAGCTTTCGGGAGAGTGATTCAAGAGCGTCACGCTCACCTGGGTCGAGTTTATCCAGCAGCCCATCAAGCACCTGCGCCCGAATCTCCAAGGCCTTGCGAACCATCTGCTTTCCGGTCCGAGTCAGCTCCAGACTGACCACTCTTGCGTCAACACCCGCTGCGCGACTGATCAGTCCCTGGTCAACCAGACCACCGACCAGACGCACAACGGTGGAATGTGAACGACGCAGTGTCGTTGCCAGAAAATCAATGGACTCACCCGGGGCATGGGCGACCGAAACCAGAGCGCCAACGGCGATGCTGCCAAGACCTGTCCCCGATTCCACGGCCTGCGCGATCTCATCGGCAACCAACAGCGATGCAGCGCCAAACAGGTTACTCAACGCAATCGCCTCCAGTGGCCAGGGACATTCGCGCGCAGCGAAGCCGACTGACGGCAGATCATTGCGCGTGCTTTCCTGGACCGGAGTCAGGCCAGTTCTGATCAGAAGCGGCAATCAACACGTCTCGTTCAGCAAGCCATGTCTTACGTGTATCCATGTCGAAATTCAGAAATAACCGATCACCTACCACAGTAAAGGCCTCCGGATCACCGTTCGCCGTATAGTTGTTGGCCATGGCATAGGCGCAGTAACCACCATATGCCGGAACGTATCGCTTCGGGTCAGCCAGAAACGTCTGCCGATTGCCGTCACTGGCAAAAGACCACTTCGCACCGCCCCACTCGGTGCTCACTTGTTCGCTTCCCCGTACTGCCTTGCCACTGACAAAGTACTCAACCGGATCGAAGCCATCCAGTGCACCTTGCCGGGTGATGAAGATTGGATCTGTGGCGAACAACCCAACTGAATTCACCACATACGCACCAGCGGCGGTCAGCACCAGGCCAGCTCCCAAGAGTACCTTGGCATATCTACGCACGATCGACCTCCTAACCGTCTGCTTCTTTATGTATGTATACTGCATACATTATTAAAGAAAAACAACGGGTACAGATCAACGCCCGAGGTTTCTCCTGAACAAGTCAAACAGCCGTTCCCAATGCCGTTCTGCCGACGCCTTGTCGTACAGGCCGGCTCGTTG
This sequence comes from Gammaproteobacteria bacterium, assembly GCA_031385325.1. Classification (GTDB taxonomy): domain Bacteria; phylum Pseudomonadota; class Gammaproteobacteria; order Pseudomonadales; family Azotimanducaceae; genus SYFY01. The sequence continues at coordinate 1,379 of JANNBJ010000225.1, forward strand.
CGGAAACACAAATCCATGATGGGTACCCGGATACCACTCGATGCGATAGCGAACACCGCTTTGCGCAAGCCACGCATCAAGACCGTCGATCAGGTTCTTTGGCGCCCACTCATCCGTTTCCGCGCATCCGAAGTAGAGTTCGCCTTTGATCTTGTTGGCATCCCGGTGCGGAGAATCCGCGGCATCAGAATACAGCCGCACACCATGTATGGACGCAGCGGCCGTTATCCGATCCGACAACGCCGCGGCCACTGCAAACGCAAACGGACCACTCATGCAGTACCCCACACAGCCAACTGCACCAGATCGCGCGGCCGGGTCGGAGGCTGCATGTTCGAGCAGCGCACGAGCGTCATCACAGACGATCGCATTGGAGAGTGAATTCATGTGTCCGAACATCTCAGGCCGCTTATCCGGTGTCATGACAAATTCACGCACCCGACGATAGTAGAGATTGGGCAGCATGACGTAGTAGCCGACTGTCGCCAGCCGGCGAGCCATGTCATGCAGCTCTTCCCGCTTACCCGGCGCATCCATGAGAAACAGGATCACCGGGCAAGGACCTCCCTCTTCCGGATGTACTATGAACGTGTTGACCTTGCCGTCTGATGTGGTGATATCAAGTTCGCGCTCAAACATTGGTCTGCTCCGTCTTCCGATCCTTGTTCCGCGCTTTACCGCATACCAAAATCAAATCCGTCGCCACGCTGATAGCTGCGCAGGATGCGTGTGGCTGTGTTTTGCACATGCACCTCATCCGCGCCGTCGTAGATACGCGCAAAGCGGGCGTGCCGATACATGCGCTCCAGCGGCGTATCTTCTGTGACTCCCAGCGCCCCGTGCACCTGGATCGCCCGATCGATGACGTTGTGCAGCATCTGCGCACCAAACACCTTGATGAGACCGATCTCCACCCGCGCTTCGTCACCCTGGTCGATCTTCTGTGCAGCGTGCAGGGTCAACAGACGGCTGGCCTGAATTTCTGCAGCGGAATCGAAGATGAACTTCTGGATCTGCTGGTGCTCACCCAGCGTCTTGCCAAACGCAACACGTGAATTCGCCCGATTGCACATCAGATCAAATGCTCGCTGGGCCTGCCCCAACCAGCGCATGCAGTGGAAGATCCGGCCTGGCCCGAGGCGTTGTTGTGCGATCTTGAATCCCTGACCGCGTGGGCCTAACAGATTCGCTTTGGGGACACGTACGTTGTCATAGACCACTTCATAGTGACCGTCTGCCTGGCCCATCACCTTCACATCGCGAATGATGTTGTACCCTGGCGTGTTGGTGGGCACGACGATCATGGAAAACGCCTGATGATGCGGTGTGCCGTCAGGCTCAGTTCGCGCCATGCAGGTGGTATAGGCGGCGTTGCCCGCGCCCGAAGTGAACCACTTTCGCCCATTGATTACCCACTCGTCACCGATGAGTTCGCCGCGAGTCTGCAACTGCGTTGGATCGGAACTCGCAACGCCCGGTTCGGTCATGCCGAAACTGGGGAACACCTCCCCATCGACCAGCGGTTTCAGATACTTTTCGCGCCACTCCGGATTCGCGTAACGGTGCAGCATGATGGAGTCCTGCAGGCTATGGGTGCCAAGCGCTACCATCGCGATTTCCGATCGGCCCACCACTTCGTTGATGAAGACGTAGTCCATGAACGGCAGGCCACCTCCACCGATTTCTTCGGGATGACCAAGTGCCCACATCCCTTCCGCCTTGGCTTTGTCCATGAGCCCACGCAGCACGCTGCCGCGGCGGGAACTGACCTTGTTCTCGAGCAGTTCCTTCTCGACCGGATACACCTCCTGTTCGATGAACTGGAGTACCTTGTTCCGCAACGGCTGGATGTGTTCGGGAATGGATAGATCGAGCATTGCCTGTGACATGGTTTCCCCTCTCTTTGCTTGGATGGCTTGTGGACGGTTGCACCAGAGTGTACGCGGCGACGGGTGGACTGGGGATACCGCGTGGGCTATCGTGCCGGCAAATCAGCAGTCTGGACGCAAGTGCAGGGAAATGATCTAAAACGCGCGGGCCTCAAGGTCACGCTCCCCAGACTCAAGGTACTTGAGGTCCTGGAGCGGGCCAATCCTCATCACCTGTCTGCAGAAGATGTCTACAAGAAGCTGATCGAGTCGGACGATTCCGTCGGGCTCGCCACGGTCTATCGAGTGCTCACTCAGTTTGAAACCGCCGGCATCGTTGAACGCCACAATTTTGATGACGGGCACTCGGTGTACGAACTCGCAACCGACGACCACCACGATCACATGGTGGATGTCGATTCCGGCCTGGTCATGGAATTTGTCAGTGAGCGGATCGAAGCCCTGCAGCGGGAAATCGCCGCCGAACACGGCTTCGATCTCGTTGATCACGAACTGGTGCTGTACGTCAGAAAACCGCGTCGCTGATCGCCACAACAAATCTCTCATTGCAAATGAGAATTAGTTGCATTTAAATCCACACCCTTCAAAATTTTCTGTCAGGCAATTCCGTGTTGGGCAAACCGGCCGCGACTGCACCCCTGTCGTTGCGCGATCTCGCGGTGGGCGATCACGCCACCGTGGTCGGTTTTGTCAATCGTACTGCCTACGTTGACAGCCTGCTGCGCCTGGGCCTGATTCCCGGTACCGAGTTCGAAGTGTTGCGCAAAGCGCCGCTGGGCGATCCGCTCGAGATCCGGTTTCGGGGTTATGCACTGGCACTGCGGCCTTCTGAAGCCAGCGACCTGCTGGTGCAAAAACGATGAACACCACCGCTCCCATCGCCCTGGTTGGCAATCCGAACAGCGGCAAGACGACGCTGTTCAACGCACTCACGGGGGCTCACCAGCACGTCGGCAACTGGCCCGGCGTCACTGTCGAAAAGAAGTCCGGCTACTACAAACACGGCGGTCGACAGGTTGAAGTCATCGACCTGCCGGGCACTTACAGCCTGGCGGGTACCGCCGAATCGCTGGATGAACGCATTACCCAGGATTTTCTCCTGTCCACCCCATGTGCGGCCATCCTGAATGTCATCGATGCGTCCAGTCTGGCCCGTGGTCTGTATCTGACGCTGCAGCTGATCGAAGCCAGGCTGCCAGTGGTGGTTGCCCTCAACATGATGGACGTTGCCGACCAGCACGGTATGCATATCGACGCCACCGCACTGGGCAATGCACTGGGCTGTCCGGTCGTCTGCATCATCGCCAGTCGCGGTGAAGGCGTTGGCGTGCTGCGCGATGCAATCGAGCATGTTGATGCGCATCCCGCGCGCGCCGTGCCGCCATTTGCATCACCAGAAGCGCGTTATGCACACGTGGATCAGCTTGTTGTGGCTTGTGTCCAGCAATCGAAGATAGACAGCACGCTGACTGAGCGCATCGACAGCATCGTGCTCAATCGCTACCTCGCGTTTCCGATTTTCCTCGCGGCGATGTATCTGATGTTCATGTTTTCGATCAACGTCGGCTCGGCGTTCATCGACTGGTTCGATGGCATGGGTACCGTACTGTTTGTTGAAGCACCAAGACAGTTGATGCAACACATTGGCTTGCCCGAATGGCTGACCGTATTGCTGGCCGACGGTGTGGGTGGTGGCATTCAGCTGGTGGGTACCTTTATACCGGTGATCGGCTGTCTGTTTCTGGCGCTGTCATTTCTGGAAGACTCCGGCTACATCGCGCGGGTTGCCTTCATTGTCGATCGGCTGATGAAACGACTGGGTTTGCCTGGCAAATCATTCGTGCCGCTGATCGTCGGCTTTGGCTGCAACGTGCCTGCGGTGATGGCGACTCGCGCGCTCGATCGTGAACCCGATCGCATCCTCACCACCATCATGGCGCCTTACATGTCCTGTGGTGCACGGCTGACGGTGTACGCCCTGTTCGCCACTGCGTTTTTTCCAACCGGTGGGCAAAACGTCGTCTTTGGCCTGTATTTTATCGGTGTTGCCGTCGCCATCCTCTCGGCACTGGTGGTTCGCCGCTACCTCATCGCTCAGCCGCATGGTGTGTTCATTCTTGAATTGCCGTCGTATCACATGCCAACAATCAGGGGGTTGACCCTGCAGACCTGGCAGCGCCTGAAAGGTTTCGTGTTGCGGGCAGGCAAGGCAATCGTGACCGTGGTGATACTGCTGAACACGGCTAATTCTGTCGGCACCGATGGCAGCTTTGGCAACGAGAATTCGGAGCGCTCGGTACTGAGCGCTGTCGGCAAGGCCATCACGCCGCTGTTCCATCCGCTGGGAATCGAAGACCACAATTGGCCGGCAACCGTTGGCATCTTCACCGGAATCTTCGCGAAGGAAGTTGTGGTCGGCACACTGGACGCGCTCTACGCACCACGATCAACAGGCGAGGACTACGATCTCGCTGCTGGTGTGAACGAAGCATTTGTATCCGTACCCCGCAACCTCGCCGCCATCCGCGATCTGGTACTGGACCCGTTGGGGCTGGACCTTGGCGACACCACTGACGTGACGGCTCAAGCCGAAGCCCAGGCCGTGGAAATCGGCACCATCGGCGCCATGCAAGCCGGCTTCAATGGCCGCATCGGTGCGTTTGCCTACTTGTTGTTCATCCTCCTTTATATGCCCTGTGTGGCAACCGTTGGCGTCATCTTCAAGGAGATCGGCGCCTTCTGGGCCGCCTTCAGCACGTTGTGGTCAGTTACCGTTGCGTATGCAGTGAGCGTAATCGTCTACCAGCTCGCGGGCGGTGCAGCCGATCTGACCTCCGCACTCATGACGATCATTCCGGTCGCTGCAGGTGCCTGCCTTGCGTTCTGGGGATTGATCCGCTGGGGGCGAAGACGACAGATGCGCTTGATTCCCGTCATCCAGATTCACTGATCCGTAACGTCTCGCGCCGGAAAATTGACACCGCAAATGTGAACCCGATCACGGTGCGAGTGCGATCAACAGCTAGCATGAACACCAGTACCCGCCTTCCTGGACTGGATCGCGGCGGGCTGGCTCACTTGCAACGGACAGCTAACCTCAAGACATGGATGTTTTCGCACGAACGGATGAACTCTGGCGCTATCGCCCCATGGTTTGGGTGGTCGTTGGCCTGTTTCTGGTGTTTCTGATCTGGGCAAGCCTGTCCCAGATCGACCAGCATGTTCGCGCCACAGGTCGGGTCGTGCCTTCGGGCAATGCTCGCACCGTCCAGCATCTGGAAGGGGGCATCGTCGAAGAAATCCTGGTTCGGGAAGGGCAGGCCGTGAAAGCCGGGGAAACCCTGTTCCTGGTCGCCAACACCATGGCCAAGAGCCGTCTGAAGGAAACCCGCCTCGAACAGGAATCGCTGACCGCGTCGCGCCTGCGCCTGGAGGCGGAACTCGCCGAAGCCGATGAGATCGTCTTTCCTCCGGAATTCCAGGCTGCCAACGCGGACCTCGTGAATTCGGAGATCGCGCTGTTTCGCGCCAATCGTCGGCAATTCAATGAATCCATCAAGGCCGTGCAGGAACGCCTCAACCAGAAGACCCTGTCGCTCGAAGCGCTGACGGCGCGAGTCCAGAACCTGGAAAAAGAACAGACCATCACCGCACGCCAGGCACAGATCAAACAGAAGTTGTTCAAGTCAGGTGCCACTTCGGAAGCTCAGTATCTGGATGCAATCGCCGTACATCGCCGATTGATCACCTCACTCGAGCAGGCGCGCAACGAAATCCCGATCCTTCGCGCGGAACGCATCGAACTGGAAAGTACGCTCGCAGAAACGCGGCAGACCCAGCATGGCAAACTGTCGGAAGCGCTGAACCAGGCCCAACTTGGCCTGCAACAATTCAACGAACGTGTGTCTGCCTACAAGGACGAAGTCGCTCGATCGGCCATTCCTTCGCCGATCGATGGTGTTCTGAACAAGCTGTACATCAACACGGTCGGCGGTGTCATCCAGGCCGGCGCGCCCATTGCCGAGATTACGCCCGCCAACGAAGCACTGGTGGTGGAAGGGCAGATCAGCACACTGGATCGGGGTAAGGTCTGGCCATCACTGCCGGTGTTGACCAAGATCAGCGCCTACGACTACACCCTGTACGGTGGTATCACGGGAGAGTTGACGTACATCAGCCCCGACAGTTTTGTCGACAAACAGAACGTCGAACACTTCAAGGTACGTGTGTCGCTCGCCTCTGACCACATCGGGACAGAAGAGACCCTTGCCATCCGTCCCGGAATGACAGCCGACGTGAGCATCCTCACCGGCAAGATCTCTGTTCTCCAGGCACTGTTCAAGCCCATCACCCGGATCGGTGAGCGGGCGCTGCGCGAAACCTGATCCTTAAACCCGTAAAGGAATACACACCATGCCAACAACCACAACTGCATCCAGACCGCTGTTCTACAACGCCCCCGAAGCCCTGTCACGAGTCGCTCACGCGAACCTCAAGGTGGTCGTCAGCGGCGACTTTTCGTTTGCTCGCGAGACGTCTTCGGTTCCCTTGGCGATCAGCGAATTCGCGGCCGCAAGCGGTCACTATCCGATTGCCTTTCTGAGCGTGAAAGGTGACACCAAGCCTGCCATGCCGGTTGCGCTGCTCAGTATTGCCCAGAACAAGAATGACTACGTTGACAGTGTTGGCCACTGGCGCACCGGAACCTACGTACCGGCCTATGTCCGTCGCTATCCGTTTGCATTTGCAGCCGACGAAAGCAGTGGCAACCTTGTCTTGTGCGCGGACCTCGCATCAAACCGGATCAGCACGTCTGAAGGTGTCTCGCTGTTCAATAACGGCGAACCCACCGAAGCTACTACCAGGATGCTGAGCTTCTGCACCAGCTATCAGCAGGACTATGTGGCCACCGAACAATTTGTCACCGTGCTTGGTGAGATGAACCTGCTGCGTGAACAGCGACTCGTGCTGCGAGGTTCCAATAGCTCGCGGACTCTGGCTGGACTACAACTGCTCGATCGCGCCGCCTTTCGCAAGCTTGATGATGCATCGTTCCTTCGATTGCGCAGCCTCGGTTATCTCGGTCCGATCTATGCGCATCTCGCCTCACTGCATCGGTTGAGGGAATTTTCGATCTGAACCCGGGTACGAATCGGTGAAACAGGCATGACGAACCACAACCCGCACCTGACAGACCCGCTCGCCGTGTGTCTGCAACAGGTTCTGCGCTTTTATGACCTGCGACCCGACATCGACAGTCTGAAAGCCGTGCTGCCGCGGCCATTACAGGCGCTATCGATCCAGGATCTGCCACTGCTCTGTGAACGGCTGAGCCTGCAACTGGAGCAGGCAACCACAACGCGTGACAGTCTGCGGGACGCCGAATATCCGATTCTGATAACGGGCACAGACGGCAGTCGCCCTTGCGTCTTTCTGCCGAAGCGAACTGGCAACGAACGAATGTATATCCCGGGCGTAGGCATTCGCGCGGCCCAGGAATCCGATTTCGGCAATACCGAGGCACTGCACTTTCAAATACGGCCGCACGAAGAACAAACCGCTTCAACCGCAGAGCACATGCAGCGCCGTCGACCGATCGACTGGTTCTGGCGACCATTGAACGAACACTGGACCAGCTTCGCAGAAGTGCTGCTCTGCTCCGTGTTCATCAACCTGTTTATCCTGCTGATTCCGATGTTCACCCTGAACGTTTATGACTCGGTGATTCCGAACTTCGCCACAGAAACGCTGACCGTCCTGACGGTGGGTGTGATGATTGCGCTGCTGTTCGACTTCTTGTTGAAAACCGGTCGCACCTACATCCTCGAAAGTGTGGCGGCTCGTGTGGGTAGCCAGTTTGACGGCGCACTCATGGAGCGATTGCTGCTGATCAATCCTGAACACATGCGGCTGTCGATCGGAGAGCGCGCCAATCTGTTCCGGGAATTGCAGGGCATTCGTGAATTTTATTCCTCACGCCTGATTCCAACAGCCGTGGACCTGCCGTTTTTCATCCTGTTCATGATCGTCATGTACATGATCTCTCCAGCCCTGGTGGTGGTACCGGTGGTGGCTGCAGTCGTCATCATCGCCGTCAACGCGGCAATTCAGATTCCGATCAATCGAGCGACGGCCAGCCACTTTTCGGCACAGCAGAAAAAGTCGACGCTGTTGATGGAAATGCTGGCAGGTGCGGTGACTTTCAAATTGTTTAATGCACTCGGTGGCCGTCTGTTCCGCTGGACCGCGGTCGCCGAAAACTCGGCACGCTCCGCCCGTTTCAACCAGTTCATGCTGGG
>JANNBJ010000014.1:0-21317 GCA_031385325.1 Gammaproteobacteria bacterium
GATGGCGCTCGGTGCAGAAGGGATTGCGATGGGCACACGCTTCGTTGCCTCGACGGAAAGTCCCGTTCATGCCAACTACAAGCAGGCCATTGTCGATGCGGGTGTGGATGGCACGATCATGATCGCACGGCCACCTCGGGCCAAGATGCGCACACTTCGGACCAGGGCGGCCATCGAACTCGCGGAAACTGGTCAGGCCAGACTGGGCAGCGTGATCGATGCGTTATATATCGGCGGTGATGTTGACAACACTGCCGGGTCTGCCGGTCAGGGTTCCGCGTTGATTCATGCTGTAAAACCCGTGGCCGAGATCATTGAAGACACCATGCAGGGCTTCTGGCGTGAAATCGACCGGCTCGCAGCACTGCGCGGGACCCGCAGGTGATTTCGTTTTTTTTTGCGGGGAACTACACGCTATCGCGGTTTAGCCGCGCGCGCCTGCATTACCGGTGAAGTCCGGAAGTCGATCCATCCCGAATCGATCCCCGCGCTGTAGCCGTCATCCACCGGTAGATCAACGCCGTTCATCCAGCGTGGACCAAAGAGCAGCATCTGGATCGCTTCAGCAATTTCATCCGGGATTGCCGCACGGCCAGTCTGGGCGTTGGTCCAATCGCTTTGTGTCTTGCCCATCAGCGCTTCGAACTGGGGCGTCAGAGGTGTATCGATGCCGCCCGGGCTGACGCAGTTGATTCGCGTTGATCGACCGGCATGCCGTTGCGCCTCCTGCAGCGTGAAGGCCGTGACACAGCGTTTGGAAAACGTATAGGGATCTCGAGCAAAGCCTTCGCGATTGGATTCACACCACGCCAGGCCCTCTGCCATTGTGGGCGTCGCCAGCAGTGGCTGGATCCGATCCAGGCGTCCCTTCCAGTCGCGACCGGCAATGGACGAGACGCTGACGATACTGCCTTGCTCGGTGAGTCGATTTGTCAGTTCCTGCGTCAGCAGGCGCAAGCCGAGAAAATTCACAGCGACTACCCTGGCTGGATCGCTTGCGCGGGCGATGCCGGCCACGTTCACCAATCCATCGACGGCATCCGGAATCGAGGCAAGCGCAGTGGTGATCGAAGACTCGACCGCGAGATCACAGTGGACGAATGCACCGACGGCAGATGGTGGGGCATTCACGTCTAGATTGATTACCTGGTGGCCGGCGCCGACAAGCCGGCGCACCAATGCATGGCCGACGCCCGAAGAGCCGCCGGTGATGACCAGTGTTTTCATTGATACCTGACCTCATGGATGTGGATCGCTTTCGTGAATTCTCGCACGCAAGCGTGATGCGTCCGAAGCCTGGCGACCAAGGAAAAAACCTTTGCTCGGCCGAGGCAAAGGCGTATAAACGGGCTCGGCGGTTGTTTTCCTGGGGAGGGAGAGCAGTCGTATTGCGAGGACGTTGGTGGTCTCGCACCGCTGAAGTATCCCCCTTGATCGGTCATTTGAACCAGAAAACGGGTGGGCATTCCATGGGCAAGCACTACGGTTTCGTGCACTTATTTCCTTTTCTTTCTCTGTTCAGAAACAGCCGTCTGCTGGTCGGGTGGCTCGCGCTGGTGACCTCGATCGGATTGCCGGCGGCGGGGTACGCAGCCGACAGCGCGCCCAAGGCCAGCACTGCGCTTGAAGAAATCATCGTCACGGCCACACGACGCGAGTCGAGTGCCCAGGACGTTTCCGTACCCGTGACTGCAGTGTCCGGTGAAGCGCTGGAGCGCACCTTCGCGCAGGACCTGCGGGATCTGACAGCCGCCTCGCCAAACGTTCAACTCGAACCGGTGGGTATCTTCCAGAACGCAACATCCTTCTTCATACGGGGACAGGGGACGGGCGATATCGAATCCGCATCGGATTCGAAGGTCACGGTCTTCGTCGATGACGTCGTGCAGGCACGTGTATCTACCGCGCTCGCCGATTTCGTGGATATCAGCCTCGTCGAAATCCTGCGCGGACCGCAAGGTACGTTATTTGGCCGCAATACCATCGCCGGTGCCGTGCAGGTGCGGCACAACGCGCCGGAAATGGATGCCTGGGGCGCTTCGGTGTCTGCCCAGGTAGGCGATTTCGGACGCCAGGACGTGAAGCTCATCGGCAACATGCCGATCAACGACATGATGGCTGCGCGACTGGCGGTCAAAAGCACGAAGCATGATGGCTATTGGCACAACGAGGTCGTCGACAAGGATCGGGGTGCGACCGAACGAATCACCCTTTTGCCAAGCCTGCGCGTCCAGCCCAACGACAGCCTCGATATCGTCCTGCGCGGCGAATACAACAAGACGCGCGATGACACCTACCCGAGCCAGTCGCATCACTATTGCCGCAACAATCCCCGGAACCTGTTTCTTGGTGGACCGGTGGACAATGATGTCGTGGTTACGGCGCAGACGCTCTTCAACCTCATCGTGCTGGGCCAGAACCCGATTCTTGCGGCAGACAATGCCGCCAAGATCTGTGGGAAACCGTTCGGAAAAGGGTCGGTCTCTGATGAATTCAAGGCCCCTGATGGGGAAGATCGCGGGCAGGGCTCCAATCTCGAGATGTGGGGACTCACTGCCCAGGTGACACAGGACATCGGTGACATCGGGTCACTGACCTACGTCGGGAACTACCGCGAGGTGGCGGAAGACATCATTTTCGGGATCGACGCTGCAACGGTCGATCTCTTCGCCGGTCGACGGATTCAGGACCACTCGCAGATGTCCCATGAAATCCGATTTGCGTCTGACTTCTCGGAAAAATTCGATTTCGTGGCCGGTGCCTACTACTTCGAGCAGGAATACGCGATGAAGCAATCGTCATTCGGTCTCCTGTTTGCACCTAACATCGTCCTCGGACCTGGACTTGGATTGCCGTTCAACGACCCGGTTTCGCGTGGGGTGGCTGGTTTCAGCAACCAGAAGAACGATGCATGGGCTCTGTTTACCCAGGCTAACTGGCATCCGTTAGAAGATCTGACACTCACTGTCGGGGGGCGCTATACCTCCGAGACCAAGGACTTCCTGCATTGTCCTGTCGGAGCGGGGGACCCGTCGAAGTCCGTGGACGGCAAGACCAAGGGGTGTCTCAATGTCCCTGCCTACGCAGTGGATTTTACAAAACCGCCTTTGCCGGGTACGCCGACGCCGCTGTTCCAGCTCCAGCCGCTGATAGGACGGGATTCGAGTGGTGGCGTCAACGGCGGTTGTCGTCCTGTGGTTGACCCGACGACAGGCAGGCAGATCCTTTGCAACAACCGTCTCGGCGACAAGGAAACATGGACCGACTTTACGCCGATGGCCGGTGTGACCTATCGGTTCACCGACGACATCATGGCGTATTTCACCTATACCAAAGGCTTCACTGCAGGTGGCTTCAATGGTCGCGGTGGCTCGGTGTCGACCATCGGACCCTTCGAGCCCGAGAAGGCAACCAACTTCGAACTGGGCATGAAGTCCGAGTGGTTCGATCGACGACTGCGCGCCAACATCACGGCTTTCGACAGCAAGGTCAAAAACTTCCAGACCGCATTCATCCGGCCCGCCCCTGGAGGCGGCGGTCAGGAGACGGTTCAATCGAATCTGGGTGCGCTGAAAACAAAGGGTGTCGAATTCGAACTCAGCGCCGTGCCGACAGAAGGTCTGACGACGTGGTTCAACACCTCATACCTGAAAACCACGCGCCAGGGATTCTGTACTGACCCGGATGGTCCGAGTGGTACCGATCCGAACAATCCTCCGACCCAAGGTGGTCCTACCTCCCAAGGTCTGCCCGTCTGCGGTACGCCAGAGCGAATCAATGACGCGATCGGAAACTTTGTTGGGTGGCTGGTACCCAATGATCTGAATAATCTCAATCCAACTGGCCGATCTCCCAAGTGGACGTACTCGGCGGGATTCGCCTATGAGTTTCCGTGGAAAGATTTTGGCTCATTCACCATCAATGGTGACTGGCTGCATTCGGGCAAACAGACCATCGCCGGATCTCGTGTGAGCGAACTGCCTGGCGTACCACAGTTCAACGGCGAGTTCCTCAGCCACTTCCGGAGTGCCTCGGATATCTTCAACGCGAGTTTGATCTGGCGATCCCCGGAAACCCGATATGAGGGCTCCTTCTTCGTCAAGAACCTGACAAATGAGTTGTATTTGCAGTCCGTGACGAACGTTGGTGGCTTGTTGGAATTCCGGACCCCGAACCAGCGTCGGAACTGGGGCCTGGAATTCCGGGTCAATCTGGGCGAAATCTGACGGCCTGACCACGAACCAGCCACCCACTTTCTGCCAAAACTGTGTAAAGTTCGACGTAGAACACGTGATAGCAGAGAGTGGGTGCAATGGCCGATCTGGAAACATTCCGAAGCGAAACGCGGGATTGGCTCGAAGCCAATTGCCCGACTACCTGTCGAGGGAAAGGCAGCGTCCTGCCTGACATGATGTGGGGGGGACGTCGGCAGACCTTCAATCATCCCGACCACAAACTGTGGTTCGATCGTCTGGTGGAGAAGGGTTATACCGTGCCTACCTGGGCGGTAGCCTACGGTGGCGCAGGCCTCCTTGCGGAACAGAACAAAGTGCTGCAGGAGGAGATGGCAAAGATCGGGACACGATCGATGCTCTTCAATTTCGGCATCGCCATGCTGGCGCCGGCGCTGATGGAATTTGCCACCGAACCGCAGAAAGAACTGCATCTCAAGCGCATCGCACAAGGTGAGATTCGCTGGTGTCAGGGTTACAGCGAACCCGGCGCCGGTTCGGATCTCGCCAGTCTGCGTACACGCGCAGTGCGCGAAGGGGATGACTATGTCGTCAACGGCCAGAAAATCTGGACGTCGGACGCAAACGTGTCTGACTGGATTTTCTGCCTGGTGCGTACCGATCCGACCGCGCCCAAACACCAGGGCATCAGCTTTCTCCTGTTTGACATGGAATCACCCGGCGTATCGACGTCGCCAATCGAGTTGATCAGTGGGGGTTCGCCGTTCTGCCAGACCTTCTTCGACAATGTTCGTGTGCCGGCTGCACAACTGATTCACCAGGAAAACAAAGGCTGGGACGTCGCCAAGAAGTTGTTGCTTCATGAACGCACCATGCTGGCTGATGGTGGCCGGGGCAGTTCCAGCGGTCCGGTACGAAAGTCATTGCTGCAGGTGGCGCGAGATGTCCTGCAAGCGCCCGAGGGACGTCTGCCGCACGCAGCGTTCCGCGAGGAAATCGTCCAGTTCGAGATGGATCGGCTGTCGTACGAAGCCACCCTCAAACGCACGATGGACGGCGTCAAAGCCGGGCGGGGCATGGGTCCGGAAGGCTCCATGTTCAAACTCTATCTGTCCGAGATGAACCAGCGTGGTTCCGATCTGCGCCAGCGGATGGCAGGCCACGAAAGCCTGGTCTGGTCAGGTGAAGATTGTCCCGCCGACGAACGGCAAATCACCCGAGAATGGCTGTATGGCAAGGCGTCAACGATCCTTGGCGGAACTTCCGAAATCCAACTCAACATCATTTCCAAGCGAGTGCTTGGTTTGCCAGGCGATTGAGGAGCCCGCGTCATGTCATTGATTCTGAATGAAGAACAGGTCCAACTTCAGGACAGCGCGAAGAGCTTTGTCGGTGATAACTGGACGGTCGGCGAACTGCGCAAGATGCGTACGGATACGGGCAAGGGTTACTCGGAAACACTGTGGGCGAAGGCAGCGGAGCTGGGTTGGCTGGCTATTCCCTTTGACGAGGCCCATGGCGGACTTGGCCTTGGTTACGCTGAGCTGGGTATCGTCCTGGAAGAACTCGGTCGTGGTCTGGTTGTTCTGCCTATCCTGTCTTCCGTTGTGCTGGGCGGCGGTGCTATCCACTTGGGCGGTTCCGAGGACCAGAAAAAAGCCTGGCTGCCAAAAGTTGCCGATGGCTCGGCCATTCTGACACTCGCCAGTCAGGAAACCGCTCAACACGACCCATACCGCGTCACGACCACTGCGGTGAAAGATGGCGCTGGCTGGCTGTTGAACGGCCGCAAGGTCCTGGTACCGGATGGTCATGCTGCAGACCGGATCGTCGTGGTGGCTCGAACGTCGGGCAAGATCGACGAACGCCGTGGTCTGACGCTGTTCCTGATCGATCCGAAAACGACCGGGTTCGAGGTCAAGCGTAATCTGCTGCTCGACAGTCGAACCGCGGCGAATCTGCAGCTGAAGGATGTCCGGCTGCCGGCTGACGCCGTGATCGGTACCGTCGATCTGGGCGCCGACGTACTTGATGAAGTGCTGCTTCGTGCAGCTGTGGCACTGTCGTCAGACATGGTGGGCGGCATTCAACAGACGTTTGCCATCACGCTTGAGTACCTGCAGGTACGAGAACAGTTTGGTGCCAAGATCGGCTCGTTCCAAGGGCTGAAACATCGTGCTGCTCGCTGGTTCTGCGAGATGGAACTGTCCCGTTCGATCGTGCTCGAGGCTCTGCGGGCCATTGATGACAAGGCTGAATACCGCGCGACTCTGGCCAGCGTGTGCAAGGCCCGGGTGTCCGATACTGCGCGACTCACCGGCAAGGAAGGGGTGCAGATGCACGGTGGCATCGGCGTCACGGATGAACACGACATCGGCCTGTACATGAAACGTGGGCGGGTGTCGGAGTTGATGTTCGGTGATGCCGCTTTTCATCGGGACCGGTTTGCACAGATGAAAGGTTACTGACACACATCGAGGACACACGACATGGCACGAGACACATTGATCGCGATGACCCGCAAGGAAATCGACAACCTTGAGCAGGGTCGTATCGATCTCGCGCCAGGCATTATGAAGGTACCGACTCGTGCCTATTTCGATCCGGCTCGATACGCACTTGAAGTAGAAAAAATCTTCAAGCGCATGCCGCTGGCGCTGGGATTTTCCTGCGAACTACGCAACCCCGGTGATTACCGCGCCCTGACTGTGAGCGAGGTGCCGGTGCTGATGGTGCGTGGGCAGGATGGCCTGATGCGCGCCTTTGTAAACATGTGCAGTCATCGTGGCAACTATGTGGTTGAAGATGGCGGTGGCACGGCCAAACGGTTTCGTTGCAACTACCACGCCTGGACCTACGACACACAGGGCGCGCTCACCAATGTATTTGAAGAAAAGAATTTTGGCTGTATCGACAAGAGTGAACTCGGCCTGACACCACTGCCGTGTGCGGAACGAGCCGGGCTGGTGTGGGTCAGTCTCGATCCTGCGTCGACACTGGATATCGATCTGTTCCTGAGTGGCTACGGTGAGATGCTTGAGCACCTGCGATTTGATGATGCCTACATGGGTGGTCGACAGGAAATCGACGGACCGAACTGGAAAGTCGCCTACGATGGTTACCGCGATTTTTACCACGTGCCAATTCTCCATCACGACACCCTCGGTCCGGAGGGTCCGTTTCAGCCGGACTACTACGTGTGGGGGCCGCATGTGCGTGTAGCCACTCCGAAAGGGCATGACCACTTCAAGGGCAGACCAGAGTCGGAGTGGACCAACGATGAGATGACGCCCGGTGTCTGGACCATTTTCCCCAACATTTCCATTGCCGGTAGCCCGACTACGGGTTACATGGTCTCGCAGATGTTTCCGGGCAAGACGGTCAGCGAATCGCGGACCATCCAGAATTTTCTGCGTTATGGCGATCCTGCCGAGAAAAATCAGACCGAACTCGATCAGTTCATGGGATTCATGCGCCATGTGGTCGAGGATGAGGATTACGGCACTGGCAAGAAAGTGCAGACTGCACTAGCGACGGGTGCCAAGGAGTACTCTCTGTTCGGACGCAACGAAGGTGGCGGTCAGCTGTTCCACAAGTGGGTCGACGCACTCGTGGAAACGAGCGACGCGGAACTGCCGGCGCTGTTTGTCAAAGGCGTCACCCTGTAGAACGAATTTCAACATTGTCCATCGGACACGACAACCCAGCGGAGGATTCAGCCATGGCTGAGGCAACAATCGACCGAACCATCAAACGGTGGCCCGAGCAAACATTGCGCGGTCATCGCATACCGGGCTCTCGCTACACCTCGAAGGAGTTTGCCGAAAAAGAGTGGGAAGGCATGTGGACCAAGGTCTGGCTGCTGCTCGGCCGGGAATCCGAAATGCCAAACCATGGCGACTGGCAACTCGAGGAAGTTGGCGCAGAGCAGATCCTCATGGTCCGACAGAAGGATGGTGGGGTAAAAGCGTTCTACAACATCTGCCAGCATCGTGGTAACCCATTGGTCTCGGGTGAAACCGGTAGCGTGAAGCGGTTTGTCTGTCGTTATCACAGTTGGGCATTCATGCCCGATGGTTCGCTGAATTTCGCGCCGGACTCCGAAGATTTCGCAGAAGGCAATCCCTGCGGCAAGGTTCGCCTCGAAGAGTTGCGCTGCGAGACCTTTGCAGGCTTCGTCTGGGTCAACATGGATCTGAACTGTGTCAGTTTGAAGGAATTTCTCGGGCCGATCTGGGATGACTGGACTCGCTGGGAACTCCAAAAGTGGAAGCGTTATGTTGGCCTGACCACGACGCTGCCGTGCAACTGGAAGGTCGTGCTCGACAATTTCAACGAGTCCTATCACGTGCCTACGGTACACATGGGTGCCACCATCACGACCAATCGCCGCAAGGTGAATGGCAACGTCAACACGAACATACACGACACGTTGTTTGACCTCTCCGATGAAGGCCACAACCGGATGGTCATGCAGGGTGGATATGGCGTGGGCTCCGTTGACAAGGAAGGCAACATCCAGGAGCCGTTGGCAGGCTTGTTGCGTCAGTGGGAACTGGATCCCGCTGATTTCAAAGGTCGACCGGAGGTGACGCGCATCGCACTGCACGCAGCCAAGCGGAAAGTTGGCAAGAAGAGGGGCTACACCCATTACGAAAACCTGCCCGACGAAGCGTTGACGGACGCATTTCATTACACGCTGTTCCCCAACTTTGCGGTCTCTGTCTGGGCAGACGGGTTCCACTTTCTGCGGGCTCGGCCGCATGCGACGGACCCCGAACAATGCCTCTTCGACAACTGGTGGTATTGCAGCCAGCCAGAAGGCGAGACCGAACCGGTGAGCACCCAGATTGGCATGTTCCCTCGTGATGCCGAGAATCCCCATGTGGTGTTCAAGGTTGGTGAAGTGTCCATGGGCAAGACCATCGATGAAGACATTGAAGTCTTCGTGCGACAGCAGACGGGTTTCAGGTCACGAGCCTACAAAGGTGTCTACCTGTCAAACCAGGAAAGCCGCGTACGCCGTTACCATGAGCTCATCGACGACTTTATCGAGGGGCGTCGGCCGTAGGGAAGACGCGAGCAGCGCCAGTTCCCGTACGAGCGCTCGCCGTGGGAGCGCTCTGATGATCGAGAACATTCAAGATCATGGGATCGCTCCCACAACGACAGATCGCTCCCATGGTGATAGGCGGGATGGTGATCGGCGGGATGGTGATCAGCGGGACATTGCAGCACGAACAACCCTGAACACCTCGCACATCTCTCAAACCACTTCGATATAGAAGATCCTGTTTTTGCTGAAGATTTCGAGGGCGCGCTTGCCCATCTCGTCTCGAACTGCCCGGTCGCACATGGCCTTGTCGGCCCTGGGTATCGTGCATTGAATCGTTATGCGGATGTGCGCAGATGTGCGCAGGACTGGCGCACGTTCAGTAGCGCCGATGGCTGGATGCTCAATCCACCTGCGGGGAATATTCCCATTCTGCCGGAAGATCTGGATCCGCCTTATCACTCAAACTGGCGGCGTGTGCTCAATCCGTTTTTCCGCCTCGAGGCGGTTGCGGCACTTGAACTACAGGCTCGCAGTTATGCCAGGGAGCTGGTCAGTCAGTTTGCCGCGCGGCGACAGTGTGAGTTCATCGCGGATTTTGCGTCGCGGCTGCCAGGGTTGATCCTGTTCAAGCACCTGTTGATCGTTCCCGTAGAAAAACTGCCGGATCTCTTCCAGGAGATCGAGCGCTATTCCTTTGGTCCTCCTGACGACAGGGCAGCGGCGTTCGGTCGGGTGTATGCGTTTCTCGAAGCACTGCTGCGCGAGCGGTCTGAACAGCCGCACCACGACAAGGATGACCTGCTGGGCATGATCCTGACCGGCGTCGATGATGCAAGTGGACAACCCTGTGCATGGGCGGACAAGGTTCACACGGCTTTGGACGTGGTGTTTGGTGGTCTGGCAACGACGACGCATGCCATGGCCGGTGCGATGCTCGAACTGGCACGCGATCCGCAACTTCGGCGCACCGTGCTCACCCTGCCCGGTAAGCTTGATGGCATGGTCGAGGAGACGGTGCGCATGTATGCCCCCGTCGTTGCAGTAGGTCGAACCGTTCGAGCAGATGTTTCGGTAGCCGGTGAACAGTTCAGGGCAGGGGACCGCATTGCGCTCAATTTTGCAGCGGCTTCCCGAGATCCGGAAGTTTGTGAAAACCCGGGCATCTTTGATGCCGGGCGAAAGGAAATCGTGCACACCGCATTCGGCGTTGGCCCGCATCGTTGTCTGGGTGAGCATCTGGCTCGACTTGAAATTCGAGTCACGGTTGAGGAAATGCTTCGCCAGATTCCAGATTTCGGACTGACACCCGGGGCCAGGCCACGTTATGAGAGTGGGCAACTACGCACCATGACAACGTTGCCTCTTTCTTGGTAGAACGTCCTGGTAACACGAACGAGTTGGTGTTGCTTGGACGCGCAGATCAGCGCGGCGAGTGACCGTTCACCAGACCGAACCCTTCCGACTTCCATGCCAGAAGGGTTAACAACTCATCGGACGCGCCTTCAAGTACCCACGGACTCAGCGACAGGAACCAGTTTTCCTGGGTGCGGTAAATAGGACGGGAGTACCACGCGAAGATGGCGGCCCGGCTGGTCCCGGTAGTTTGGTTGGCGCCGGTGCGGTGCCACACTCGACTGTCGAACGCGACCATCGTTCCGGCTGGTGCGATGATCGGCACGCTCCTGATCTGATCGTCAGGCGTCGGCGAACGGTTGAGCAGGTGACTCATCGGTACGACTTCGGTGGCGCCATTGTCTGCGTTGAAATCATCCAGCAACCACGACACGTTGCAGCCCTGAGGTCGTGCTGGCCAGGGTTCTGGAACAAAAATCTGATCAGCATGTAATCGACCGCCTTCGCTCAAAGGCAGTGCGATGTTGGCGGATAGATTGCCGAGTAGCGCCGGCCAGCCGAGCGTCGCTTTCACCAACTTGAGTGCAGCAGGATGCTCGACCAGTTTCACGAATACCGGATCACGGCTGAGCACATTCCAGACCCGATGATTGCCGTTTCCGTAGTCGAGGCCAAAACCATCCAACCGCTTGCCCTGTTCGCTGTCCTGTCGTGCGGCGCGATAGAGCGCCGTGTGCGCATCGGCGAGTTGATCGGGCTTGAGGACGCCAGTGACCAGGCAAATTCCATGATCGCGCAGATCAGACTCTGCTTGTTCCAGATCAGTTGTTGCGGGAGGTAGCGCCATCACGGTCAGGACGCGGACTCTTCCCCCGCTGGATCAAGACGAATGAAGCGGCGCGGTGGAAAACCTGTCAAAACCCTGAAAAAAAGCCCGACCGGTCGTGCAGCGACAACCTGGTCGCGCTCGGTGCCTTCAACTTCGACGGCGATGTAATTACCTTTGACACCATCAGCCTCAACCTGAACGTTCGGGTTTGCCAGGATCTGGTGATACCAGCCGCGTGGCCAGTGATTCACGGCGACGTAGAGCGTGTCTTCGATCCGGATCTGCGCCAGCACGCGATCTTTATGTTCGCCCGCGGGGTTCGTGGTCGTGATGACCAGGGTGCCTTCGTAGGTGGGCTGTTTGTAGCCAAGAAAGGTCTCGAACACGCCGACCAGGCCTGCGTAGATCACGAGAATCGTGACCAGCCACTTCAAAGCTCTCATCGTTTTCTCCAGTCCCCGACGATTGAAGGATCTTACGCGTATGGGGCGGATTCGTCAGGCTGTTCGCCGACGGGCAGGCGTGTACAGTATCGAACGAAGATCATCTACAGGGGGCAGGCATGGCACGTGACTATGACGTGATTGTAGTGGGGGCTGGAGCCGCAGGCCTCGCAGCGGCACTGGCAGCCAGTCTTGATGGCGCAAGCGTGCTGGTGATGGAAGCAGACAAACAAGTCGGAGGATCGTCTCGTCTGAGCGGTGGTCACTTCTATGCCGCGGGAACCTCTCTGCAGAAAGTTGCGGGTATTGAAGGTGATACTGCGGACGCCATGTACGAACATTACATGACGTTGAATCAATGGTTGGTCGAGCCTTCGGTGGTCAGGCGCTACTGTGATCTGTCTGCGCCAACTTTCGAATGGTTGATGGGACTTGGGGTCGAGTTCAGGCCCGAAGGGGTGTATCGATCGGGCGTGAGTTCCGTGCCACGAGGTCATCGCCCGGAAGGCGCGGGTGAACGGATTGTCGAAGTGCTCTACGGGCACTGTGGGACACGCGGTGTCGACTTTGTATTCAATGCACGAGTCACGAAACTGCTGACCGATGATGAAGGCCGGATCAGTGGTATTCAGAGTGGAAACGACGTCGCCACCGCCGGTGCTGTGATCATGGCGACGGGTGGATTTGGCGCCAACAAGGAACTGCTCAGTCGTCACTATCCACAAGCGGCCAAGGCCGATAACTGGTCGTGGTACATCGGTTCGCCGATGGCTCAAGGGGATGGGCTCACTCTCGGGCAGCAACTCGATGCCGACATCACGGGGCACGATCGCGGACTGCTGCTGGTAACACCCGGATTCAGCCGCGACCTCGAAGTGCTGCTGCCGGGCTGGATCGTCATGGTCAATGCGCAGGGTCATCGATTTGCCGATGAGACGTCGCCTTATACGGTACTGGGCGGGCTCATCCAGAAAGAAGGCGGGCATGCCTTCGCTGTGTTCGATGAAGCCGCGCGTGCGGCCGCCAAACCCAGCGCCATTTCGCGAGCCTACTGGGTTAACGAGGTTCTGGAGGCCAAGGCTAACGAAGGCCGCATTGCCCGCGCCGACACCATGTCGGACCTGGCGAAGAAAATCGGTGCTGATCCGGCAGTGCTTGGGGGCACCATCGCGCGATACAACGCTGACTGTGTAGCCGGCAGAGACTCGGTGTACTTCAAGGATGCAGCCTCCGGTATGAGGCCGGTGGTGTCGCCACCGTTTTACGCCGCGGAAATCAGGCCCGCGATCATCTGCTGGACGGGGACTGGACTTCGTATCGATTCAGATACCCGAGTGCTGCGACGCGATGAGCGCGCCATACCAGGACTGTTTGCGGCGGGAGAGACAGTCGGCTCACTGCATGGTGATCGTTATATCGGCGGGGGAGGGTCGTATGGACCGTGCGTAGTGTTTGGCAAGCTTGCAGGTGAAACTGCCGCCAGCTACGTGAAAAGCCTCGAATAAGGGGCTCGGCTCTAGCCATCTTTGTTGGAAACCGTTCCTGCAAACAAGCGAGCGTGCCACCCAGACGCTTCAAATCCCGAATCGCAGGCAAAAAAATGCCAGGCCACCTACGCGGCCTGGCTTTATGGGTCAGCCTGTCAGATCAGCGATTGCCGAGCTGGTAGGTGACTTCCAGACCCATGATCCGGGCCTGCGTGGTTTGTCCAGACTGGCGGAAGTTGTTGGCTTCGCCGGACTCGATGATCTGCAGCAGCGCTGCATCATCCAGGACGTTGTTGACAAACGCGCCAACGAGCCACTTCTCATCTTCACTGCGCCAGGTTCCGCGCAGGTCCAGACGACCAAACGAATCTGCCCGGTTATCAGCATCTTCGAAGGGTGAGAAGTAGACCTGGTCGGTCCAGCTGTAGGTGCTACTGACTTCAACACTGGAGCCGCCGGACAACGGCCACTTGTAGCTGGCCCAAGCGAGAGCTTTCCACTCCGGAACCTGCAAGAGCTGATTGCCCTTGATGTCCTGGGTGATCGCTTCGAAGTTCGGGTACAGCGATGGTGGTGCAGCGATTTCTGCAGGATCTGAAATCAGCAGTGACTTCGTGTACTTGCTCGGCGTGAAGCTGAAGTTGCCGCCAAAACTGAGATTCTCGGTAACCAGCCAGATGGCTTCTGCTTCGATTCCGAACACCCGGGCACCTGGCGCCGGCAGTACGGAGGTGGTCGTGCCACCGAGGTCCGATACTTCGGTCGCGAAAGTGTGAATGGTCTCGTAGTCGTAGAAGTACATCGAACCGTTGATCTGCAGCGCATTATCCAGCCACTGCGACTTGTACCCGAATTCGTAGGCCAGCAGTTCTTCAGGATCATACGTTGGCGATCGGCTGAAGTAGACGAGGCTGTAGCCACCTGACCGATAGCCGGAGGTCGCCGAGAAATACAGCAGTGTGTTATCCGAAACGTTCCAGTCGAGGTTGACACGGCCGGTCCACTTCTTGTCCTTGCGCTTGAACGGCCGATAGACCGACAGAGCGAAGGGGATACCACCGTTGGTAGCAGATCGAGTTGGGGTGAACGTGCCATTGGGATTGGCAATGAGCCCACCGTTGACCAGATTGACCCCTGCGACTCCACCATACAGGGCGGTGAATCCTGGGTTACCTACGCCGTTGAGGGCACCGGTTTCGGAGTAGCGAAACAGGTTTTCTTCGGCAGTGACTTCATCCCATGCGTAACGCGCGCCAACTGTCAGGGTGAACACTTCGTTGATATCCCACACAGCCTGTGTATACGCAGCAAACGCGTCGCGTTCGGTCTTTGTGGCATACAGCAGATCGGAGCCGATGCTGTTGATGCCATGCGTGACGTCCAGGTTCGGCGTCGTACCGTTGTCCCCGTACCATCGGGAGGTATAGAGATTGTTGTTGTTGGTCAGGTTGGTGACCGCGTAGTTCCTGGCGCAGGAAGGCGCCGGAGTGGCGACGTTGCACGAGTCCTTGGCCGAATAGAGATTGGCCATGGGACGCGCGCCAAACGCCAGTGCGGAAGCACTGATTCCGGTCAAGCCAGGAGCGCCGATCGCTGCCGCAGCGCCAGCGGACAGGCGTGTCTGATCGTTGTAAGGCGTCGCAAAACGAGTCTCGCCCGGTGCAGTGGAATAGAAATCACCGCGCTGGTTGATCGTCGCGTTGTACAGGAACACGCCTGACGTGAACGAGAAACTGTCTGTCACATCGACAAATGCCTGGAGTTCATGAGAGTTGTAGTCGGCTTCATGATTCACATAGAACTGTCGATCGTGGAACAGACTTCCGGTGTTGTCATCGTCAGTGACGCGCTGGTACACCAGCGTGTTCTCGCCATACAGGTATTTCACCTGGATGCCATCCGTGATGTCCCAGGAGACGTTGAACTGCGTACCGCGCTGCTTGAAGGATTCCCAGTTGAATCCATTGCTGGCGGCGCAGACATCTTCGCCTTTGGTTGAACCGGCGTCGAAGATGCAGTCGTTGTAGCGGGCTGCGTCAGCGGCAGAGGTATTGTTGAATCCCGTCAGCGACGCTGCTGCATTCTGGAACCCGTTGAGGTTCGGTGCTGCAATCACGCCGGGGTTGGCACCATAGTGGTCGATACCTGCGCGCAAGGACTGAGCCTGCCGCACCACACCCGTCACGGGATCGGTGAAGCTGCGCAATGGCTTCGATGCATCATAAAAGTCGCGAGCCAGGCGATTGGTCGTCTGCCCGGTGTTCACAAAACGATAGCCTGGCACCAGTTCAGTGGTGTTGCGCTGCGCTTGGCCGGAGTCCTTGAGTACCACAAGGCCGCCGCCATTCGCTCCGCCGAAGACGCGATCGTTGTCCATCCAGTTGCGACGCAGGTTGAATTCAACGGTATCGATGGGCGTCCACTTCAACTGGACAGCAATGTTCTCATCGCCGCGTGAATCAAAATCACCACCACGAGGCCCGATGTCCTTGATGGTGCCATTCTGATCGCGGGTGCTGAAGTTGACCCGTGCAGACAGCTGATTTTCGATCAGTGGGCCGCTGATGACGCCGTAGTACTCTTCAGTGCCCTCCGTGCCGATGACGGTCTTGACCGCAGCTTCGAGCTCGTCGGTGGGCTCCTTGTAGAGAATGTTGATGGCGCCGCCGACTGCGTTGCGGCCGTACAGGGTGCCCTGTGGTCCACGCAGCACTTCGATACGTTCGACGTCCCAGAAGGACGCGCCAGTCGCGGTCAGCAGGTCTTCCGAGTAGATGCCGTTCATGTAGGTGGCCACACCCGGATCACCGCCCAGAGCGCGGAAGTTCCGGCCTACACCACGCACGGTTGCGTCATAGGGCTGAATGGTGGTGGCAGGAATGTAATTCTGCAGGTCTTCCTGGTTCCGGATACCAAAATCTTCCAGGAATTCGCCGGTGAAGGCGGTGATCGAAATCGAAGTGTCCTGGATGGACGCTTCACGTCGCTCTGCGGTGACGATAACTTCCTCGACCTGACGACCGCCACCACCTTCGGCTGCGGATGCCAGAGCGGGAAGAAACAGCCCAGCGCTAATTGCGCCCGCAAGCAGCCCTGCGCGATTGCGCATTCGTTTTTGCATTGTGTTTCCCCTCTGTGAGAACTGATAAACCCCATACGTAGACAACATCTGCATTCTCCAATGCAGAACTACCTCGGACGTTATACGAGCCTTGTCCCCGACATGTCAAACCGGAATGTGGTTATGCCGAAATAAAATATCGGACTTCAGATGTCGGTGAAGCCGCCGTGGCGCCCTTTGCCCGCAGCAAAACGTGCGGCGCCTGCCCTGGTCTCCCCGGATTGGATAACTGCAAGCCCGAGGCGGGTTTCCTCCTGCAACGCCTCGTTCTCGGGAAGCGACCACTGCAGGTATGACGACTCCCGGTCTGATCGCATGCACGCTTGCGGAAAAGCAGACAGCTGAGCCGCCAGTTCAATAGCCGCTGCAAGTGCCTGGCCTGGTTCAACCAGACGATTGGCCAGGCCCATCATCCGCGCTTCTTCGCCGCTCACTCCTCGGCCTGTCAGGATCATATCCATCGCGTGGCTGTGGCCAATCAGCCGTGGCAGACGGATCGTCCCGCCATCAATCAAGGGTACTCCCCAGCGTCGACAATAGACGCCGAAGACGGCGTCATGGGCTGCAACACGCAGGTCGCACCAGCACGCGAGTTCAAGTCCTCCAGCCACTGCATGTCCTTCGATGGCAGCAATAACGGGTTTGGACAACATCATCCGGGTTGGCCCCATGGGGCCGTCACCATCGAGTTTCACTCGATTCCCGCGCCCGGTAGCCACCGCCTTGAGGACGGCTCCCGCGCAGAAAGTGCCTTCTGATCCGGTCAGAACGGCCAGGTCCTGGGTGGCATCCGCATCAAACTGTCGAAACGCCTGGGCCAGAAGCGCGGCAGTAGGGCCATCCACCGCATTGCGCGCCTGTGGCCGGTTGATGGTAATGATCGTGGTGCGGCCACGAGTTTCTGTTGTGACGCCGGGCATGAGACCTCCGAGGTTATGTTGTCTATTTGATTCAAAGGGTTATAGAGATGACCTCGCGTGATCATGCACTCCGGTCCCAATCCCGTTTGCCACCGCGAATGTCGATCACCTCACTTCTGATCTTGCGACAGTTCATACCGCAGGATCCGGCCACCCTCGGTTTCGGACTCCAGCGCGACCCACTCTCTATCGTCTTTGTACCAGACATCGATTTTCAGCTTGTCGGCATGCAGGGAATAACGATTGGCCCTGGTTTCGATGCCTCGCACCTGCAGTGTCTGCACCCCGAGCGATTCAACCCGTAGCGGTAGATAGTCACCTGTCTGGGCATTGAGCAGTCTGGTTTGTCTGAGTATCAGAGGGTTCCAGTAGGCAAAACCCATGATGCAGCCCTCCAGGGTTTTGTTGCCCTTCAGAGTGGTCAACTGGAATCGGCCGTCGCGGTTGGTGCCGTTGACCTTGAATTTGTTGCTGTTTTCCCGTGTTTCGGAATCGATGTTCTGGAGGCAGTCACCGCGCCACTGTTCCCGTGCCTTGTGTTTGTAGCGGTAGACTTCGACAAACAGGATCTTGACCAGAAAACTGGCGTCGCTTTCGAGTCTGATTTCAGGTCCATCGCTGTATACCGCAAATCGGTGAGACCCAATCGGCTTGCCGTCGAGGAGCGCGTTGTAGTTCCAGACCCGGCTGGTTTCAGCGGCTGCAAGGATTGGGGCCACCGTTGACAAGGCGAAGACAAGGCAGGTTAAGCGCATACGGTTATTCATGGTGTGACCGGTTGGGGCTGGGAAGGAAACCCGTTCAATCGAATGGCCAGGAAGGCAAGCAGCGGTGTGGCACTGGCCCAGCCGATGGCGAGCGCGACCAGTGCCGGCATTTGATCGTGAAACTGCATGGCGCCAAGTCGAGCCCCACCGAGGTAGGCCACGGGGCCACCGATGGCGCCGAGTACTGTCGCCACAACCAGCTTCGACTTGATCCAGGCCATGCTGACATTGAACGTCGTGGCAAACAGCATCCAGAGTGTCACCATCCAGACCGGCGCGGTGCCAGGGAACAAAGCGCCATCGTTGAAGCTGACCCAGCCGGTCTGCAGCAGCGCGGTATCCCAAAGCCAGCCGATCACGCCGGCACAGAGGATCAACTTGAGTTCGGCGGGGCGATCCCGTGCCGTGCTCAGATGCCAGGCGAGGATCACGAGCGCAATCCCGGCACCTGCAAATGGGTAATTCCAGGCGCCACCCAGAACGCAGGCGAACCATCCAAGTTGAAAGGCGACGAAGTTGGCGAGCATGAAATCTTCCCTGAGTCGATGTTCTCGAGTTTCAGTTCTTTGCCATCCCGAACTCGGGGTCGGAAAAGTGACGATTGCCGTACCGAGTATGCCAGAGCCTTTCTTCCGCTGCGTTCGTGTGACAACCGGCGGCGGTTGTTAAGATGGACGGTCAAAGACATCCTCAGTAACTGCAGACCCCAGTTGGAGAAACGCTGAAGTGACCACGCACGCTGACAAGAACTCCGTATCCAATCGAATCCGCTCCCGTATCCGGGCGGCCGGAAGACGGTTTCATGCCAACGACAACATCCACGAATTCATCGAGCCTGGCGAACTCGAAGAATTGCAGTCCGACGTGCAGGCTCGATTGCAGGAAGTGCTGGAGACGCTGGTTATCGACACCGAGAGTGATCACAACACGCAGGAGACTGCCAAGCGGGTCGCCAAGATGTATGTCCGCGAAGTGTTTGGCGGGCGGTTCACGCCGATGCCACCGGTAACCGAATTCCCGAACGTTGCACTCCTGAACGAACTGATGATCATAGGGCCCATCACCGTCCGCAGTGCCTGCTCGCACCATCTGTGTCCAATCATGGGCCGCGTGTGGGTTGGTGTGATGCCGAATGAGCAGTCGGCATTGATAGGCCTTTCCAAATACGTCCGACTGATCGATTGGGTGCTTTCCCGTCCGCAGATTCAGGAGGAGGCCATCGCCCAACTGGCGGACCTGCTGCAGGAGAAGATGCAGCCCGACGGCCTGGCCATCGTCATGGAAGCCGATCACTTCTGCATGCAGTGGCGTGGTGTGAAGGACATGAATTCGCGGATGACGAACAGCATCATGCGCGGTTCGTTCCTGAAGGATCCAAATCTGCGGCGGGAATTTCTTTCCCTCATGCCCGGCAGCAACAAATAACGGGGTAGGGGGAACAGGATGTTGGTACGACTTCTCTACGCCAGCCGGACTATCGAGGTCATCGACGCGGCCCTGCTCGAATCGGTGCTGGCAGCGTCGGTGCGTAACAATGCCGAACACGGCATCACCGGAATTCTTTGCGCTTATCAGACTGGTCACGTTTTTGTGCAGGCGCTGGAAGGTGCCAGGGATGAGGTGAGCAGGCTCTATAACATCATCGCCAGGGATCCTCGCCACGTTGATGTGACGTTGCTCCACTATGAAGAGATTACCGAGCGATCATTTTCCAGC
Organism: Gammaproteobacteria bacterium; assembly: GCA_031385325.1. Lineage (GTDB taxonomy): Bacteria > Pseudomonadota > Gammaproteobacteria > Pseudomonadales > Azotimanducaceae > SYFY01. The sequence continues at coordinate 19,886 of JANNBJ010000014.1, forward strand.
TGGCGAATGGGGCGCGTGGACCTGAACCGGGTCAACGTCGGCACGATCATGCGCTACTCGGCGTATAACAATCTCGATCCGTTTTCACTGACAGGGGAGACAGCGCTCGCGTTGCTGCTGGAGCTTGCGACTACGACGACAGTCTTGAGCCGGAACTAGCCATGCGCTGGCTTTGATAGATAGCGTGCGATTCAAGCGTCCTCACCGCATTCATAATCAACAACAAGGAAAGACCGATGACCAACAGATTTCTGACGATGCTCTTGTGCCTGTGTCTTGCACCGCCGGCTCTGGCCGATCAGCTCAGTGCCACAGGTATTGGTGTTCGCGATCTCGAAGTGTCGAAAAAGTTCTACGCCGAAGTCCTCGGACTGACGGTACTGCGCACCTATGAGCTGGGTTACCTGAATGAAATCGTGCTTGGCTATCCCGAAGGGAAGGGTGCGGTTGTCGTGCTGATGAACTGGCCGAACGACAAGGACCGGCAATACGACGGCAACAATGTGAAGCTGGTGTTTGATGTCGCGGATCCAGCCGCAGTGATCACGAAAATCCGTGCGCTTGGTGGCAAGATCGAGCGCGAAGCGACTACTTCCGAATCACTGCCTGGTGCGATCATCGGGCTGGGTCGGGACCCGGACAACTACGTCATCGAAGTGATCAAACGCTGAGGATTGTCAGCGTTTGCCTGGCAGGAACACGGGGACCGGCGGAATGCGGCCGCCCGCCAGCGTCCATAACGCCAGCGGAATTTCGACGATGACCGTCACTGCGGCGAGGCCCCAGCCGATTTGCCGGGTCAGTGACGTCGCGGGATGTGACTCCGGCAACCACCATTGAAAGATGGAGAGGAACACGGCGGTCGCAACAAAACCTGGCCATGACATGGCCAGGAACTGACGTCGGGAATTGGCTTTCGAATCAAAATTGAACAGGAAGGGCGACAGCAGCGAATGAGCCGGGGTGATCACTGCGTTTGCATTTTTAGCACCCAGCCAGTGGCCCCACTCGTGCAGTTCAAAGGCAACCAACCCCGATATGATCGCAGCCGGAACGGCCAGGACTGGAAACGTCCCGGTCAGGATCCAGAGTGACAAGGCGAGCAGCAACAGAAGGGCATCACGAGCGACAAATCGGGACATGACAACTTTGGGTGATCGATCAGGTTGCATCTTGCCTGCAAGCCTGATCAATTGGCCACGCAAATTCGATCTGAGAGGGGAGCAGCCATGAACGGGGATCAGAGACTGGCCGGCAAAACATGCATTATTACCGGCGGCGCCAGTGGTATCGGCGAGGCGGTGGTCCGCCGATTTGTGCAGGAAGGCGCGGAGGTGATGATTGCTGATCGCAATCTCGCCGGTGCGCAGAACCTGACACAAATCCTCGGCTCGCAGGTCTGTGCGATTCAGTGCGATGTTGGCAGCGAACT
>JANNBJ010000046.1:0-2246 GCA_031385325.1 Gammaproteobacteria bacterium
CCTGGCTGTTTCCAGGGCTGGAAGCGCGAGTCGCCGCATAAACCAGGCGTGACAGCACCTCGCGCGGGACGGGATCCTCCTTGAGGTACCGCATGGCTGTACATGTTTCCATTGTTTCGATCACGTTCATTGCGTTGTTACCCGGATTGATGAAGGGGGAAAACGAATCGGCAGGTTATCAAGTCCGTTCAGTGTTGCGTAGGGATAGGGTACTGCTTCACCGGCCGCTTCAAACTCAGGGATTCGCCGCATGAATTCCTCTGCGAACACCCTGCATTCGAGGCGAGCGAGCGGTGCGCCAAGGCACTTGTGAAGCCCTTGACCGAAGGTGAGATTCTGTCGGAGCGACCGGAGATCGCGCGAAACATCAAACCTGTTCGGGTCGTCGAACAGTTCGGGATCGCGGTTCGCACTGCCCCACATCAAACAGATCTTGGTGTCCTTCGGAATGGTATGGCCACCGAGTTCAATCTCGACATTGTTGGTCCGAAAGAGCCCATGCACTGGTGCTTCGAAACGCAGAACTTCTTCGACCGCCTGATCGAGCAGTTCTGGGTTATCCCTGAGCTTTGCGTACTGTTCGGGATACGCCAGCATGAGTTTGATGAAATTGCCGATCAGGTTGGTCGTGGTACCACTGCCGGCAACCAGCAGGAACTGGGCAAAGCCGAGCATTTCGGACATGCCTATACGCTTGCCATCCACACGTCCCTTGGCCAACAGACCGATGAGATCATTGCCCGGATCTTCTCCCCGCTCATCCATCGCCACTTTGGCGCCAATATGAGGTCGGAAGTAATCCATCAGCAACTTCATTTTCTGCATCCGTGCTGCAGCGAGTTCATCCCGACCGTTGGAGAACACCGCTCCAGCCATCACCTCAACCCAGTCGCGCAGCATGGCCTTGTCACGCTCATACGGCAGGTCGAGCATCTGGCAGATCACCCATAGCGGAATCGGTACGGCGATATCCTGGATCACATCACAACGCCCCGTTGGCAATACCTGGTCCAGGCACTCGTTGACAAAACGTCGTATCGGACCTTCCATCGCGGCAATGGTATTGGCATTGAAGGCCGTGACGATAGCCTGCTTCTGTTTGCCATGCAGTGGTGGATCTGCGCTCACAAGTACGGGCGCGCCATCTTGTGGCGCGTAGCCTGGACCGGGGCCAAAACGAGCCGAAAAAGTCTCGTTGTCTTTCAGAATTCGCGCGATATCAGCATAGCGAAACACGGAGTACCAGCCTTGATCCGCTGATTTGTGGATAGGGCATTCTTTGATCATGCGCGTGAATGTCGCGCCTGGATTGTGCTGGAACTCGTCACTGAAAAAGTCGAACTCGCCGCTCATGCTGTCATCCTCAGAGAACCACCGATTGTAGTCACACCTTGTAGTCACGCAATCATCGGGGCTTAAATGCGACATCGACCGGAGACAGCCATGACCTACGCACCCAGCACCCGTCCTTTTTACGATGCCGACAGCCACGTGATGGAGCTGCCGAACTTCCTGCGTGACTTCGCAGACCCGAAGTTGCGGGACGAAATCGCTCTGGTGAACTACAACGCATCGCTCGTTACCGACGAGGAAGTCGCGGTGATCATGAGCCAGGGCGGCAAACATTCACCGGAGCACATCGCCGCTCAGGTCGCTCTTGGCGACGGTCTGATCGCCAAATCGAAGGAAATCCAGGCGCTCGGCGCGTTTAACGGCAAGGACCGAAGTGTTGCGATGGACATGCTCGGTTTCAAGAAGCAGCTGGTGTTCGCAACCCACTCAGTCGTTCAGCCATTCCATCCAAGTTCGAGTACCCGAGTCGATCTGCGCTATGGCGCGGCTCGCGCGGTCAATCGACACATGGCTGCCATCTGCGGTGATGACGCGCGTCTCATGGGTGTCGCCGTAGTGCCACTCGATCACCCGGCAGAAGCCATGGCGGAACTCGACTTTGCATTGAAGCTGGGCCACGAAGCCATCTGGATACCCCATCGCGCACCGATTGGATTTGCCCCAGGGCACGTGGACCTGGAGCCATTCTGGGCGCGGCTCGCTGAGGCAGGCATTCCGTTTGTTCTCCACGTGGGTGGTTCGCCGCTGCAGACGCTCAAGTCCTGGACCAACAATGGTCGGGCCGCCACTCGGGACTGGATGGGCGGTGGTGAGAACGTTCGCACCAAGGATGCCGCAGTGATGCACCAGCCGCCGGAAACGTTCATCAGCATGTTACTGCTCGACGGCGTCTT
>JANNBJ010000047.1:0-8585 GCA_031385325.1 Gammaproteobacteria bacterium
ATAGTGGTGCCTGCGGGCCAAGGCCGGGTGGCGGCCTGGGCAGTGCGTTCCGGCGACACCGCGATGTCGATCTGCTCAGGAATTTCCAGTACGTATTCGCCACGCATCGACAGGGCTCCTTCGGTTCCGGTATCTATTATAGCGTGCTCACGCAGGATCCACAATCGACAGCCTCGGACTGGGGCGGAATGGCCTTCGAGGCAGAAACGCCTGACGGGATGTGATCCTCATCTCGAAGCTTCTGGCAGCAGACGCCGATTCTCGCTCCTGACTGAAGAAGCGCATTGCCGAAAGCCCGCTGCTTCACTACCCTTGCTATTGACATCAATGTAGGCGAAACACCATGAGCGAAGCCGTCGCGACCCCCAAACTCAATGAAGACGCGCTCAAGCGTCCGGGCATGGCGGGCATCGATATGACCAGCCCCATTCCCGATCCGTATTCGATTCCACTCGATGCGATCAATCCGATCAATCCGCGATTGTTTGCCGAGAACAAGATGTGGGGCTACTTCGAACGACTTCGCAACGAGGATCCGGTGCATTTCAACCAGACCGATCTTGCGGGCCGGTACTGGTCCCTCACGCGATACGAGGACATCAAGGCGGTTGATTCCAATCACCATCAGTTTTCCTCAGCCAGTGGCATCACGCTCGGGTTCCCGGTTGGCACTCCATTGCCGGAAGGGGCGCTCAACATCCAGATGTTCATCGCCATGGATCAACCGAAACACGATGTGCAGCGCAAGACCGTTGCACCTATTGTCGCGCCGATGAGCCTCAAGCAGATGGAGGCACTGATCCGTGAACGCATCGGCGTGATTCTCGACGCGTTGCCGGTGGGTGAGACATTCAACTGGGTCGACCTTGTGTCGATCGAATTGACGACGCAGATGCTCGCGACGTTGTTTGATTTTCCGTATGAGGAGCGTCGCAAGCTGACCCGCTGGTCGGATGTCGCAACTGCAGTTCCCGGTATGGGTCTGATCGAGACCGAAGAGCAGCGCCGGTCGGAATTGCTTGAGTGTCTGCACTACTTCACCAGACTTTGGGAAGAAAGGAAGAAGAACCCTGGCCATGATCTGGTATCAATGCTCGCCCACGGTGAGAACACCAGGGAAATGACCCCCTTCGAGTTCCTGGGCAATCTCATCCTGCTGATCGTTGGTGGCAACGACACTACCCGTAATTCCATCAGCGGTGGTGTGCTCGCGCTCAACCAGTTTCCGGCGCAATACGACAAGTTGCGCAAGGATCCATCCGTGATTCCAAACATGGTCGCAGAGATCATCCGATGGCAAACGCCACTGGCTTACATGCGTCGCACGGCCAATGAGGACGTCATGATTCGCGACAAGCAGATCAAGGCCGGCGATCAGTTACTGATGTGGTATGTCTCAGGCAATCGTGATGCGGATGTGTTCGACAATGCCGATGAAATGGTCGTCGATCGCGCCAACGCACGATCGCACCTGTCTTTCGGTTTCGGTATCCATCGCTGCATGGGGAACCGTCTGGCTGAAATGCAGTTGCGTGTCATGTGGGAGGAGATCCAGAAGCGCTTCTACAAGGTCGAAGTGGTTGGTGAACCTTCGCGCACGTTCTCATCGTTTGTGAAAGGTTATACCGAACTGCCGGTCCGCCTGACCAGGCGTTGATCTCTCGGGGGAGAGCGTCATGCTCTCCCCGGCTCTTCCTCAGTTTCCCCTCCTTATTCCGTCGAATGACGACATGGCTCGTCGTCGACCGTCACAAATCTATAACGCCACTGTCACGTGAGTGACACCCGTGATTCCTAAGGTGCGCCCGTCGGGGCACAGCTTGCCCCCAAATTTTGTGTGTGTGTTTTCCAGACTGGGGGTATCCGTCATGAATATGAAACAACAAATAACGCGGCTAGCACTGGCCATCGGAGTGGCTGGTGTACTGGCGGCCTGCGGTGGTGGTGGCGATGTAAAACTGTCGGCCAATTCAACAACCACGATCAACGACAACTCGACCACGACAACCGCAGCAAGCAATAACAACCCGTGTGCGAACTACCTGGATTCGGCAACCAATACCCGCAAGCAGGGCAGTTTTGATGGTACGAACTGTGTTTACAGCACTGACTTCGTCGGAGAAACCAACCCACTCACCGTCAATCTCACCATCCCGTTCATTTCCGGCGTCCACATCTTCGAAGACTCCCTGTTTGTCGGCAAGAACATTGATGGCACGAATGCCAGTGAAACCGTGCCGCAGAATGGTGCTGGCCCGACATTGACCATTCGCGCCGGAAACCGGCTGGCCTGGACGCGGGCTGATGACTACCTGCTGGTGAATCGCGGCTCACGAATTGTCGCGGAAGGGACAGCGACTACGCCCATCACGTTGACCGGATTCAAGGACGCTGTATCACGTAATGCCGGCCGCCTGGAAACCCAGTTGTGGGGTGGCGTGGTGATCAATGGCAATGGCATTACGAACAAGTGCAGTGATGCCCAGCGCACGGCGAATACCTGTCATGTACTTTCTGAAGGCAAGCCGTCCAACTATGGCGGCAACAACAACGCCGATTCCTCAGGCACGCTGCAGTACGTCCTGATCAAACATCCCGGCTTTGAAGTCGCCCCGGGTGACGAGCTGAACGGCCTCACTCTCAACGCCGTCGGCAGTGGTACGACGATTCAGAACGTCGAAGTCTATTCAACCTACGATGACGGAGTGGAATTTTTCGGCGGCGCGGTCAACGTGAGTAATCTTGTTGCCCTCTACGTTGCCGACGACGCCATCGACTGGGCGGACGGCTGGGTTGGCACGGTAGACAAAGCCCTGGTCATTCAAGCCGAGAACAACGGTGATCGCTGCATCGAGGCGGACAACCAGGGAACGGTCTTCGACGTGTTGCCGCTCAGCAACGGAACGGTAAAACGCCTGACCTGCATCACCTCCGGAGCCAAGCTGCCGATCGCCATCCACGGGGATTCGATGGGTGCGGAACTGCGTCGAGGAACACGGTTCAAGATCGAAGACAGCATTTTCTACGACGCCCATGCCATCAATCGTCTGACCCAGATCCCGGGGCGATGTCTGCGTGTGACGGATACCCAAACCGCACAGGCGGCGCAGGCCGGAAACTCCTCAGTCAAGAGCAGTCTCTTTGCATGCCGCACTCCGACTTCCAACGGAACCAACTGGACAACGGTATTCGCCAATGGAGACTCGGTTGCGTCGTGGACGCGTAACAACGGTGTGGGTGCATACCCCAACAACACGAACAACGTGTTTATTACCGACTCCACCAATACGAACGTAAAGGTGCTGGATTCGTTCTTCACGGCCACGCAGTTCGTTGACGCGGCGGGAGTGAACTTCTCAGTTACTCCGGTAACTGCCGGTCCCATTGGCGCAGTAACGCGAGCAAGCAACTGGACCGCGAGCTGGACGTTTGGTCTCGACAATACGCTCTGGTTCTGAGCCGCGGGCTCCCTTGGCACCGAATCAGAGGATGAAGACGATGAGACGTGTATTACACAGTCGCAGTCCGACCGGATCAGGGCCAGCTTTTGCTGGCCTTGTATTCGTGGGCATGTTTGCCATGCAGAGTGTTGCAGAAGAAGCGAGCGCGGTTGAACCCGAAGTACAGGTTCAGGCGTCGTCTCCCACACCGGAAATTGAAGAGGTTGTTGTCATTGGCCGCTATCGTGCGGCCGCTACCGATGTAGTCTCCGAGCGGATCGAATCGGAAGTAGCGATGGATCTGCTTGATGCCGAGGGGATATCCCGATTGGGTGACAGCAGTGTCGCGACAGCGCTCAGACGGGTGCCTGGTGTCACGGTGCGTGACGACAAGTTTGTCTATGTGCGTGGTCTGGGAGAGCGGTATTCCAGCGCGCTGTTGAACGGAGCAGTGGTCCCGTCGCCTGACCTGACGCGAGATGTTCTGCCGCTGGATATTTTCCCTGCCAGCATCATCGATGCGTTGGCGATCTCCAAGGGATACTCGCCCGATCTGCCTGCAGGCTTTGGTGGTGGCAACGTGGATATTCGCACCAAACAGATTCCTGAAAGCGGAGTTTTCACCATCGCGTTGAAGAGCGGGCTGAATACGGAAAGTGACAAAGGGCTGACCTACCGAGGTGGCAGCGATGACAAGTGGGGCGAGGATGACGGCACGCGCGCCCTGTCACCGGTGTTGCTCCAGTCATTGGCCACGTATCAGGGCAATATCTCTCCTGCCAACATCCTCACTGTGCTACGCAGAAGCAGCAATACGGCCACCGCAGCCCAGGCGGAAACCGTCAACCGCCAGCTGGCGACCGAGCTGAATCGCGATCTCGACTTCAAGGAGACGGATCTCGACCCGGATCTGGAAGGCGAGATCAGCGGAGGTTACCGCTGGTTCATTGGCGACAACCTCGAGCTTGGGTTCCTTGCGCATGGTTCCTACGAGAAAGAACAGCGTCAGTCAGCCCGCATCAACCGCAGGGTTGTCGAACCGACGCTCAACTATTCGGAAACCGACAAGACGGTGGACGCCGTCAACCTGACCGGATCCATGAATCTAGGGGTTCGTTATACCGAAGATCATCAGATTGGTACGCTGAGCATGGCGCTCAGGAATACCGAGGACGAGGCTTCGGATATCGTCACGTGCCAGGACGGGCAATTCAATGATTGCAATGCCGCCGTAGGCGCAGCGCAGGGGCGCTTGTTCGATATTCGTTATGAAGCAAGAGAGCTGCGACTGAACCAGATCAATGGCCGTCATAAACTGGGTGATGCCACGCTGGCCATGTTGCCCGACTTCCTGAGTTTTCTCGAAAAGGTGCGGGATACACAATTCACCTGGTACTACTCGGATGCGGTTGCAGAGAGTGACATTCCAGGTGAGGTGCGGTTCAGCCTCGTTGAACAGCTTGCCGGTCCGCAGGGACGGGTGACAACCAGTCAGATCAGGTCGACGACCTCGGCAGGGGACTATCGCTTTTCCGAGCTCAAGGATGATGTGGTCAGCCAAGGCTGGGAACTCTCGGTCCCTCTCTATCTCGGTGATCTGGACCTCACGCTGGTAGGTGGATATGACTATGTACGGAAGGGACGTTTCTACAAGCAGTATTCGTTCGGCCTCGGGGGTAGCGGGACGGCTTTCCAGTCGATTGCTGCCGGTACACCTGCGCAAGTGTTCTCCGATGCGAACGTGCTGAACACCGCCAACAATCTGCGTATCGTTGCCGGGACTGGAGGTTTTGGCACCGAAAGTTATCTTGCCGGGCAGATCATAAATGCGATGTATTTTCAGGCTGATGCGCTGTGGAACGAGACGTGGCGAGTAAGTGCCGGCGCGCGCAGGGAGGATTTCCAGCAGCTTGGCGTTCCGATCAACCTCTTGCAGTTTACCGGCTCACGTATTCCGCTGACGCCTGGGGAAATCGAAGCGGCAGCGCAGGCCACTGACGACTGGTACCCTTCGGTTGCGGTCACCTGGATTCGACCGGAGTTCTGGTCAGACGAGTTCCAGCTGAGATTCGGGTACAGCCAGACCGTGGCGCGACCGGATATTCGGGAAGTATCGCGATCGACGTACATCGATCCTCTGACTGAAGCACGCGTGCGCGGCAACCCCTTCCTCAAATCGTCAGATCTGAAGAATTACGACGTTCGCGCGGAGTGGTTCTGGGATTCCGGCGACAATGCGTCGATATCACTGTTTTACAAGGACATTACCCAGCCCATTGAGACCGTACAGGGTGGCGCAACCGAAGAGAACATTCTCTTCAACTTCGTCAATGCTGATAGTGCTGAAATCCATGGCGTTGAACTGGAAGGGTTGAAGAGCCTCGACTTCGCGGCGAAATGGCTGGGGAACTGGTTCCAGGGTTTCTATGTTGCGGGAAACCTGACCCTGTCAGATACGGATATCAAGATCCTTCCCGGCCCAGGCGTCGGCAACATTACCAATACTTCCCGGCGGTTGACCCAGCATTCAAAGTGGGTCGCGAACATGCAGTTGGGTTATGACTCGCCCGACGGGAAGCATGGTGCGACGCTCGCCTACAACTCGTTTGGCGAACGCATTCTGTTTGCTGGCATTGATGGGCTGGACGACGCCTTCGAACAGCCGTTCCATTCGCTTGATCTGACCTATTCCTGGTTTCCAACGGAACAGCTCACCCTCAAGTTGCGGGTCCGAAATCTTCTGGATGAAAAACTCGAAGTGGAGCAGGAGGGTGTCACCATCATTGAGCAGGAGCCCGGATTGACGATGCTGATCGACGCACGCTGGTCGATTTGATCAGTGCCTGGACGCCAGGTTTGGAAATGGGAGTCGATCACGCATAAGAAAAATAGTTCAGCGATCGTCATCAAACTGTAACAATACTATTGACGCAAAATCTGCTTGGACCAGACTTCCAGTACGGCACGTGAGCCGGTACTGGGAGTTTGCACATGAACAGAGCTTGCATCGGTATTTTTGTGGCGTCCGCTGTGGTGTTGATGACCGGGTGTGCGTCTGCTGGTCAGACCAAGCCAACCCACTATTGGGACGCGGCGGCAAAGCCTGAGTCCAGGTATCAGTCGGATAACTCGGCTTGCGAGGCAGCTAACGGTGCCACGGCAGCAAATCCAATGGTGGCAGATAGCGGAGCGTTCCAGGCTTACAGGGACTGCATGATTGAACGTGGCTACGTTCTTCGCACTTATTGACTGGAGCGTCACGAAAGCGTCACGAACCACCAATAGGGTGAGCGCCGTTCTCCACGGAGCTTGCCCTGTTGTTCAAGAAGCACATCTGTCTCGTTCTGCTGGCCGTTATGGGCGTGGTGTCAAATTCGACTGCAGTTGGTGCGCAGGACGGCGGCGACTCGATCACTTCCACGAACGGCAAGATCAACAACTACTGCCTGGGTGGTGGCGACGACAAGAAAGTCATCCCGTTCGACGGTGTCATTCACAACCCCTTCAAGCAGACCAGTCACTTCAATTGCGAAGCTGAAGGTGGCCGAACGACCTTCATGCCCGACCTGGAACCCCCCATCAAGGATGGCAAGCTTGCCTAGGAATCTGCGCGGCAGAAGATCGACGTGCTACGACGGTGCCACTTCGGTCCGATTTTCCGTTCGCTTTCGTCACATAGCACCCTCTATGCGCCTCAATCGAACGAAAAATCAGCCTCGAATTGACACTCGCCTCGCGTCGCCGCCTTCTGCCGCGCAGACTCCTAGCCCAATACTCCCTCAGGCCACGCGGTCAGTCACGTTTCAATAACACCACAATGGCGCTTAGCCACTTGTTGTTGAGCACATGTATGAGGGCATCGATCTGTCGGATGTTGATGGTCCCGGCGGCAAACAGGGCCAGCGCACGTAGTGGCATACTCTTCGCCATCTGATCGAACATCTTGTTCAGCGTTGGGTCGTTTGTTGTCCCACCCATACGGCTCTGGAAACTTTGTATAGCCTTGTTACGAACCCAGGCGCCAAGCGTGGTCTGCGATATCTCGTCCAGCGTAGAGTTTCGATGGAATGGCCGGGTTGGTTCCTGTGCAGGGATTGCGCGGCCCAGCATGCCTTCGAACACAGCATCGGACACTGTGAGTGCGTCACCCGAACGTTGAGGCCCTGTGGCACTGGCCCGGCTCGATGGTGTATCCGCTCCAGTGATGTTGATGCCGATACGAAGTCGGATGTCACGGCTGGATGCGCCGATCTGTAATTCGTACTGTCCGGCTTCAACACAGAAGCGTTGATGCCCGCTATCGAAATAGCTGAACGTACGGTTGTCGAGTTCAAACTTCGCTTCGCCGATTTCGCCGGCGCGTAGATGCAGCTTGCAGAACCCTTTCAATTCATGCGCGGGGCGGTACACATCACTACCAGTTTTCTGGACGTACAACTGGACCACTTCACTTCCATTCCGGTCGCTGGTATTGGTGACATTGACTCGTATGGTGAGAGGGCCGGAATCGACTGACCATGTGGTTGGCGCGTCAACGTTTTCGTAGTCGAATCTGGAGTAGGTCAATCCGTGGCCAAATGGGAACGCAACGTCCTTGTTGAAGGTGTTGTAGTAGCGGTAGCCGACGTAGAGACCGTCTCGATACTGAACCTGCCGACCTGCACCGGCAAACCAGGGATTGCATGGAACATCCGCCAGCTGCCACGCCCAGGTTTCAGCCAGTTTGCCGGATGGGTTAACGCGGCCCGTGATGATGTCGGCGATTGCGCCACCACCAGCCTGGCCCAGCAGATACGTTGCCAGAATGGCGCGTGGCCGTTCGGACCAGGTCATGTCCACCGGTGAGCCGCTGGTCAGAATTACCAGCGTATTGGCGTTCACATCACACACGGCGTTGATCAATGCCAGATGTTGTTCCGGCATCGCAAACTCCTCGCGATCGAATCCCTCCGATTCGCAGATGGCCGGCAGACCAACAAACAAGAGAACGGTGCCGGCGGCCTTGGCCACTTCGACGGCTGCCTCGATCAATGTTGGGTCCAGTGACGTTGCGTACTGGTCATACCCACGAGCAAAAGGCAAAGGACGTCCGAGCCGTTCGGTGAGCGCGGTGTAGGTGTCATCGATCTGGGTTGGATTAACCTG
>JANNBJ010000054.1:0-25981 GCA_031385325.1 Gammaproteobacteria bacterium
GCAAGCAGAAAGCGAATCTCCTTCAGCGCGGGCCAACGAAGAGGTTGTGGTGACGGAAGTCCTGCCAGCTGCAACGGAAGATATTCCACGCGCTGTGCCGCCCCTTGAGCCGGTCGTTCAACAAGAGATCGCCTCTTCAAGCGTTGGTAAAGTTGAGGGCAGCGTTGCGCCGGCTGAACCTGTTGCACCGACTCTCGAGACACCGGCCACCCGCTCAGCAACCAGGATTGCACCGGAACAACAATCGCCCATCCCTTCAGGCGCGCGCGATGCGGCGTGGCTGAAACAGCAATCCGCATCCGCATATACGATTCAACTTGTATCGCTGTCCAGCGAAGAGCGCGTGGCGTCGTACCTCGCACAACAGCGGGATCGTAGCCAGTTCGCGTGGTACCCGATTGTGCGTGGCGGCAAGCGACTGTATGTCGTGACTTACGGTCAGTTCGATTCAAAAGCTGCTGCAGATGCAGCAGCGGCATCGTTACCTGGCGAAGTTGGAAAGGTCGAGCCGTGGGTGCGACCACTCAAGCTGGTGCAGGAAGCCATAGCTGCGGGAACCTGAAAGCCGGAGGTCTCGGGCAGAGAGCTCGAAGTGTCGGGCTGGGAGTTCGAAGTGTCGAACTGATCTAAGGTAGCTGGGTGTCGCCCATCAGGAATCGGTCAATCTCCCGTGCGGCTTCGCGTCCTTCGTTGATGGCGCGCACCACCAGCGACTGACCGCGCCGACAATCCCCAGCCGCATATACGGCAGGCACGTTGGTGGCATAGGAGCCGTAACCCGCCTTGTAGTTGGATCGCTCATCGTAGGCAATGCCGAGTGGATCAGAAGCACCATGTTCAGGTCCGAGGAATCCCATCGCCAGTAACACGAGGTCAGCCGGCCAGACTTTTTCCGAGCCTGCGATGTTCTCGAACTTGCCGCCCTTCATCTCGACGTCTGTGGTCTTGATCGCCTTGACGTGACCATTGCCGTTATCAATGAACTCCAGTGAAGAAATGCTGTAGACCCTCGGATCGCTGCCATCGCGGTGCGCGGCTTCCTGGTGACCGTAATCAACGCGATAGATGCGTGGCCACGTCGGCCATGGGTTGTCGCCAGCGCGGTCCGCTGGCGGCTTTGGAAACAGTTCGAAGTTCACGAGACTCTTGCAGCCATGTCGCAGTGACGTACCAATGCAGTCCGTGCCTGTATCGCCGCCACCGATGACGATGACATCCTTGCCCTTGGCGCTGATGTACTTGCCATCGGCGAGTCCGCTGTCCAGGAGGCTCTTGGTATTCGCCGTGAGGAACTCCATGGCGAAGTGGATGCCCTGTAAAGGCCGACCGGTGATCGGCAGATCTCGTGGCGCTGTGGCCCCCGTCGCATAGAGCACCGCGTCGTATTGTGCTTTCAACACACGCACGTCAACGGACCCGTTGCTGCCGTCGCCAATATTCTGGTTGGTACGGAAGGAGATGCCTTCCTGCTCAAGCAAACGAACACGACGACCCACGACGTCTTCCTTGCCGAGTTTCATGTTCGGAATGCCGTACATGAGCAGGCCACCGATGCGATCAGCCCGTTCGTGAACTGTCACCAGGTGACCTGCGCGATTGAGTTGCTGCGCGGCGGCAAGACCAGCGGGGCCGGAGCCAATCACGGCGATCTTGCGACCGGTTCGATGTGCGGGGCGTTCTGCAATCACCCAACCCTCGGCAAAACCGCGATCGATAATGGCCATCTCGATATTTTTGATCGTCACAGCTGGATCGGTTATGCCCAGCACGCAGGCACCCTCACAAGGCGCCGGACACACGCGCCCGGTGAACTCGGGGAAATTATTCGTCTTGTGGAGACGATCGAGGGCTTCGCGCCATTCACCACGATAAACAAGATCGTTCCACTCAGGAATGAGATTGTGAATCGGACAACCATCATTCGACTGACAAAAAGGCACACCACAGTCCATGCAGCGCGAACCCTGGGTCTTCAGCCTGTCATCGTCATGGGCGGTATAAATTTCATTGAAATCAAGCAAGCGAGCGGCCGCGTCGCGATACGGCGCCGCGCTGCGTGGAAACTCCATGAAACCCGTTGGCTTACCCATATGACCTGTTGTCCCTTTGCTTTTATCCCTCACGCCTGGTGGCGCGAGTCTTGTCTATCGCACCATTGGTGCGAAATCATCCTGTTGCGCGTTCCAGCTTGTATTGACGTCAACCGGCGCTCACTGCGTGTTTTTTCGCTTCGAGTGCCCGCTTGTAGTCCGTAGGCATCACCATGACGAACTTACGCACCTGATTCTTCCAGTCCGCGAGAATCGCCTCGGCGACTGTGGAGCCTGTGAATTTGAAGTGCTTTTCAATCAGTGTCTTCAGTTCGCTTTCATGGGCGATGTCGGTAACCGGATCCAGATCAACCATCTCCCGATTACACAGTTCGCTGAATGTCTGTGTCGGATCAAAGACCCAGGCGATACCACCGCTCATGCCGGCAGCAAAGTTGCGTCCGGTTCCACCTAGTATGACCACCCGGCCTCCGGTCATGTACTCGCAACCGTGGTCGCCAACACCTTCAACCACCGCGGTGGCACCGCTGTTGCGTACACAGAAGCGTTCAGCGGCGACGCCGCGCAAGAACACCTCACCACTTGTAGCGCCGTACAGCACCACGTTGCCAACCAGAATATTGTCTTCGGCTTTGAAGCGGCTCTGCCTGGGTGGATAAACGATCACTCGCCCGCCGGACAAACCTTTGCCCACGTAGTCGTTTGCATCACCTTCCACTTCAAGCGTCACGCCTTTGGCCAGCCATGCGCCAAGGCTCTGACCGGCGCTGCCGGTGAAGCGGAAGTGAATCGTGTCGTCAGGCAGCATCTGAGGCCCGACTTCACGAATGATCCTGTTCGACAGCATGCCGCCGACAACACGATTGGTGTTGACGATCACGAGTTCGTGATAGACCTTTTCGCCACGCTTGAGTGCCGGTTCGGCCAAATCGATGAGATGGTTATCCAGAGCCCGATCCAGTTCATGATCCTGCTGATGAATACCGTATGCACCGAGAAAATGTTCAGGTTCCTGGGCAGGTGCGAGCATTCGGGAAAGATCCAGGCCCTTTGCCTTCCAATGAGCCACAGCCTTGCCGACGACCAGCGCATCCACACGGCCAACCATTTCATTGATGGTTCGGAAACCGAGTTCTGCCATGATCATGCGCAGCTCTTTGGCCACCATGAAAAAATAGTTGATGACGTGCTCAGGTTGGCCGGTGAATTTCTTGCGCAGCTCAGGGTCTTGCGTCGCAACGCCAACCGGACAGGTATTGAGGTGACACTTGCGCATCATGATGCAGCCCAGTGCGATCAATGGCGCGGTGGCGAAACCAAACTCCTCCGCACCCAACAGTACTGCAATGGCGACGTCCCGGCCGGTCTTGATCTGACCATCCGTTTGCAGGACAACACGTGAGCGCAGGTTGTTCATCACCAGCGTCTGGTGGGTTTCGGCGATGCCCAGTTCCCACGGCACCCCGGCGTGCTTGATCGAGGTCAGTGGCGATGCACCCGTGCCGCCGGTATCACCGGCAATGACCAGGTGATCGGCTCGCGCCTTGACCACGCCTGCCGCTACCGTTCCGACTCCGATTTCGGCACCCAGTTTCACGCTGATGCGCGCTTGCGGGTTGGCATTCTTGAGATCGTGAATCAACTGCGCGATATCTTCGATTGAGTAGATGTCGTGATGGGGTGGTGGGCTGATGAGACCAACGCCAGGAGTTGAGTGGCGCAGGCTGGCAATGTAGTCATCCACCTTGATGCCAGGCAGCTCGCCACCTTCGCCGGGTTTTGCACCCTGCACGATCTTGATCTGCAGTTCGTCCGCATTGGTGAGGTAGTTGATTGTCACGCCGAATCGGCCGCTGGCCACTTGCTTGATCGCAGAGCGTCGTGAGTCACCGTTAGGCAGTGCTGCAAAACGGGCCGAATCTTCTCCACCTTCACCGGTATTCGATTTACCGCCAATTCGATTCATCGCAACCGCCAGCGTTTCGTGCGCTTCTGCACTGATGCTGCCAAAGCTCATGGCACCGGTTGCGAATCGTTTGACGATTGCAGTTGCGGGTTCAACTTCCTCGATGGGAATTGCACCACCGTTGACGCCAGTATTGAAATCCATCAAGCCGCGCAAAGTGGCCTGACGGTGATTGGTCTCGTTGATCTGCTTGGCAAACCGCCAGTAGGCATCTTCACTGTTGTTACGCACCGCAACCTGCAGGCTGGCGATGGCCTCTGGATCCCACATGTGCACATCGCCGTGAGCGCGCCAATGAAAATCCCCGGGGTTTGGCAGCACGGCGATGTTCTCACCGTCGCGAACGGGATAACCGAATCTGTGGCGACGCTCCATCTCTTCGGCCAACACCGCGAAGTCAGAACCTTGTACACGGCTTGCCGTACCCCGGAAGGCAGTTGCGATGACGTCCTGAGCAAGTCCAACCGCCTCGAAAATTTGCGCGCCTTTGTAGGACTGCAGGGTCGAGATGCCCATTTTCGCCATCACTTTGAGGATGCCCTTGGCCACCGCTTTGCGGTAGGCATAGACCACGTCTTCATCGTTCTGGATGTGTTTGGCCCCACCCAACTGGCCCTGGCGACGAGCTTCCCAGAGCGCTTCAAACGCGAGGTAGGGGTTGACCGCATCAGCACCGTATCCCACCAACAGACAGTGGTGGTGCACCTCTCGCGCCTCGCCGGTTTCGACCACCAGGCCGATCCTGGTGCGCGCATGGTGAGCAATCAGATGCTGATGCACTGCGCCTGATGCCAGCAGCGCGCTGATCGGCAAACGATCCACGCCAACGGCACGATCAGAGAGGATCAAAAGACTGAACCCTTCATCAATGGCAGTCAGGGCGGCTTCGCGAATTTGTGTGAGGGCTTGTTGCAGCCCATCCCGGCCGGTGCCGATTGGATAGGTGATGTCGATGGTCTTGGTGCGCCACCCGCGATGATCCATGTGCTTGAGCGTTGCGAGTTCCGCGTTGGAGAGAATCGGGTGCGGAATCCGCAAACGATGTGCGTGCGGCTCGGTGGCCTGAATCAGACTGTGCTCGGGGCCGATGTAACACTCGAGGGCCATGATGACTTCTTCGCGAATCGAGTCGATTGGCGGGTTCGTCACTTGTGCAAAGCGTTGTTTGAAGTAGTCGTAAATCATGCGCGATCGTGAAGACATCACTGCCAGCGCCGCATCGTTACCCATGGAACCCAGGGGATCACGCAATTCCTGGATCATTGGGATCAGCATGAATTGCATGGTTTCGGACGTGAAGCCGAATGCCTGCATCCGATGAAGAAGCGTTTTCTTGTCCAGACCTTCGCCCACGACGATAGGAATTTCGGAGAGGTCAAGACGCTGGTTCGCAAGCCACTCGGCATAGGGGCGCCGACGTGAATACTCGGCCTTGATCTCTTCGTCCGGAATCATGCGCCCCTGCGCAAAATCGATCAGGAACATGCGACCCGGGCGCAGACGGCCCTTGGCAACAATGGATTCCGGGGCGACGGGAAGCACGCCCACTTCGGATGCCATGATGCAGCGGTCATCATCAGTGATGTAATAGCGGCTGGGTCGCAGACCATTCCGGTCGAGCACTGCACCGATATAGTGGCCGTCGGCAAAGACGATGGAGGCCGGACCATCCCAGGGTTCCATGAGGCAGGAGTGAAACTCGTAGAACGCCTTTTTGTCGTCCGACATGTTGGCGTGCTGCTGCCAGGCTTCCGGAATCATCATCATCACGGACGCGGGCAGGCTGCGACCGTTGAGCAGCAGGAACTCAAGGACGTTGTCGAAAGCCATGGAGTCGGAACCATCGGGCTCAACCACCGGGAACAGCTTTTTCAGATCCGGCCCGAACGGGCTCTGCGTGATATTTCCTTCACGGGAGTTCATGGCGTTGACGTTGCCCAAGAGCGTATTGATCTCGCCGTTGTGACTCATGAAGCGGTTGGGTTGAGCGCGGTCCCAGCTTGGGAAAGTGTTGGTGCTGAAACGGGAGTGCACCATCGCCACGTGTGTCTCGTAATCCTCTGATTGCAGATCGGGATAGAAGAGAAAAACCTGGTGTGGTGTGAGCATGCCTTTATAGACGATGACCTTCATCGACAGGGTGCAAACAAAAAACAGCAGGCGCTCGGCCAGGTCCGTGTTGCCCCTCAGTTGATGGGTTGCATGCTTGCGAATGAGATAAAGCTGTCGCTCCAGCACTTCGCCTGCGATCCCGTTGCCGGCGATGAAGATCTGCTTGATCGTCGGCATGGCAGCGCTGGCAGCCTTGCCAATGTCGGCGCCGATGGGGTCGGTTGGCATATCCCGCCATCCCAGCAGCGTTTGACCTGCATCCTTGATGGACTGCTCGACCACCCGCATGGCATGCGCTTGTTCCGCCGCATCGTTGGGCAGAAAAACATTGCCCACGCCGAACGCGCCTTCGGCAGGAAGATCGATACCCAGATCAGCCTTGGCAACCCGACGCAGGAGTTTGTGCGGCAGCGCGGTCAGTACACCAGCGCCATCCCCGGAGTTCTTTTCGTAGCCCACCCCGCCCCGATGGTCCATGCAGCGGTTCATGTGCTCTGCATCGAGCAGAATCTGATGACTGGCCTTTCCCTTGATGTTGCAGACGAATCCCACGCCACAGCCATCTTTCTCATAGGCTGGGTCGTACAGCCCCTGAGCGTCCGGGAAGCCAAATGGTCTGCGCTGTGTCATATCACTGCTCTTTCGATCGACCTTTACCACGGCAAAACTGCTTCGCCGCATCTGTTTAGGGACACTGATGACGGGTGAATCACCAAATCACACAGGCCCCACCTATAGCCGTCACGGACGCGAGAACACCGCCCAGCTCAAGTGGCTGGCGGTGTGAATGACTCGCGGATTTTCGCAGTCAGGCATTCGTCGATGCATGTGACTACGCTGAATTCTTCGGCGCTCGGGTTAACTTGCTGATTTCTTGTTGTTTTGTTGCAAGTCAAGCCGCACAAGCGCGGAGGCGAAACATGGCAGAAATGAAGGGTCGAATCAAGTCGGTTGGCAGCCTCGGTTGACAGCGTCGACGCAGGATCGAACTGTGAGAGAAACCGGGCCGCCAAGTTTGCAGGGGACTTGGTGCACGGCATGCCACAGAATTGCGCGACCTGCCCAGAGATTTCGCCATGGAGCGAGCCCGGTTTCCTGTTGTCGTTCACGTCCTGCTAGTACGGCCTGCAGACTCTGGCCCTGAACTGTGTCTGTTTCGACGCGCAAACACGGGCTTCATGGATGGCTGGTTCACTCTGCCGGGAGGTCACCAGGAGCACGGCGAAACTCTAACTGAAGCCGCCATCCGGGAATGCCGTGAAGAAATCGGCGTGGTGCCTTTGCAACTCGATCCACTGGCTGCGCTTGCGTATCAAAGTGGCGCGCATCAGGGGCTCAATTTCGTCTTTCGATGCGATCGATGGCAGGGTGATATCCACATGGCCGAACCGGTCTTTGATCACATGCTCTGGGTGCGGGAGGATTCTTTGCCTGAACCTTTTGCGCCCTGGATTGTGGACGCGCTGACGCTGGAACGATCGGGCGGCTGGTTGAAAGAGTTGCGATACGGTTGAGGGCCGGGATTGTATCGAACCCGCCTGTGCATCGATGTGAAGCTGCCAATTCCGCACGGCGGGAAACGAGTTAGCAGCCAGGTGCACCTCGCGCTGATAGAATCCCGTGCTTCTTTTCAAATGGGTCGAGCGAGGGAACCATGAAAAACCCGGTGAGGGTAACCGTTACTGGCGCAGCTGGTCAGATTGGCTACGCATTGCTGTTCCGCATTGCATCTGGAGACATGCTGGGCAAGGATCAACCGATCATCCTGCAATTGCTGGAAATTACTCCCGCCCTGGGCTCGCTCAAGGGCGTCTGCATGGAGCTGGATGACTGTGCGTTCCCACTACTCAAGGGCATCGTGCAGACCGACGATCCCAACGTTGCATTCAAGGATACGGACTACGCCATGCTGGTTGGCTCACGCCCACGCAGCAAGGGTATGGAGCGCAAGGATCTGCTCGAAGCCAATGCGGCAATCTTCTCCGTGCAGGGCAAGGCGCTGAACACCAGTGCATCACGCAAGGTCAAAGTGCTGGTTGTCGGCAACCCTGCCAACACCAATTGCCTGATTGCGCAGCGAAATGCGCCGGATCTGGACCCACGCAACTTCACAGCCATGACCCGCCTCGATCACAACCGGGCATCGGCGCAACTGGCGCAGAAAACAGGCAAGCACACGACGGACGTGGTTGGCGCCTGCATCTGGGGTAACCACTCGGCCACGCAGTTCCCCGATCTGCATCACGCTTCAGTGTCCGGCAAAGCCGCGCTCTCTCTGGTGGATCAGAACTGGTACACCACGACCTTTATCCCGACCGTGCAGCAGCGCGGCGCGGCGATCATCGAAGCGCGTGGCGCGTCGAGTGCAGCCTCTGCGGCCAATGCAGCCATTGATCACATGCATGACTGGGCGCTGGGTAGCAATGGCGTGGTCAGCATGGGTATCTACTCGGATGGCAGCTACGGTATCCAGAAAGGGCTCATCTACTCGTTCCCGGTGAAGTGTTCCGGTGGCGACTGGAAGATCGAACAGGGTCTTGCGATCAACGAGTTCAGTCGAGGCAAGATGACGGCGACCGAAACCGAACTGGCCGAAGAACGGGATGCGGTGGCGCATCTGCTACCTTGATATCCGGCCGATGAAGATGTGCAGGGCGAACGCCCTGCAGATCCAGGAAGCGACGGGTCTTGCGCCCGTTCGCGACGTCGAATCTCCTGGTCTGGTGCCCAGGTTTGTTCTCAGGGCCCGCCCGCTTCAAGGAACACCATGAAAGGCATGCAGAACCGAACCGTTCTTGTCACTGGCGCCGGCAGTGGTCTCGGACGAGGCATTGCACTTCGACTTGCGCAAGCCGGTTCTCGTGTGGGCATCATCGATCTTGTCATGTCGGGTGCCGTCGAGACAGTTGATCAGATCGAAGCCGCAGGCGGTACAGCCTTTGCCGTGCAGGCAGACATTGTTGATTACATGGCAGTTCAACAAGCCGTCGATTCGATCGAGGCCGTGCTCGGTCCGGTGACCGGGCTTGTCAACAATGCAGGCTGGGACAAGGCCGCGCCGTTCCTGAGTACAGATCCTGATCTGTGGCAGAAGGTCATCAACATCAACTTATATGGGCCGCTCAATCTGCATCACATCGTGGTGCCGAGAATCATTGCCCATGGTGGCGGCAGCGTGGTGAATATTGCTTCAGACGCCGGCAGAGTCGGCTCGTCAGGCGAGGCGGTTTACTCGGCCTGCAAGGCTGGCATCATCGCCTTCGGGAAAACACTCAGCCGCGAACTGGCACGACAAGGGGTGGTCATCAACGCAGTTTGCCCAGGCCCATCCGATACGCCGCTGTTTGCGAGTTTTGCCGCTGATGGTGAATCAGGCGCGCGGCTGCGAGCGAGTCTGGAGCGAGCAATCCCGCTGCGACGGCTTGGCACGCCAGATGATGTGGCGGGGATTGTCGCCTTCCTGCTGAGCGAAGAAGCGCGGTTCATTGTTGGTCAGACGATCAGCGTGTCGGGTGGGCTGACGATGCACGGTTGAGGCGAAGCCGGGTTACCAGCCTTTGAAAAGCGGTGTTCGTTTCTCCCCAAAAGCTCGTTTGCCTTCCGCGCCATCGTCACTGTCGCGAACACGCAACAAGGCCTCTCGGCTGATGGCCCCGGCTTCTGCCGGGCTCTTGCCGAGCGTCGCCAGCGAGAACTGTTTGAGCGTACCGGTCACAAGAGGCGCCGACCGGGCCAGCACTGTGGCCATCTTCATGGCTTCGTTCAACTCCTGACCCTTCGCGACAACACGATTGACCATGCCGACTTCGTAGGCTCTGGCGGCCGGCAGATCTTCGCCGAGCAGCATGAATTCCATGGCGATCTTGTGCGGAATACGTGCCACCGCACTGGCGATCAAACCGCCGGTAAAACCGAGCTGCGCCTCCGGGTACTTGAACACGGTGGTTTCGGAGGCAACCACCAGGTCACACATCTGCACGATCACGTAGGCGCCACCGATGCACCAGCCGTGCACGGCCGCGATAACAGGTTTGCCGACGGTCGCGCCGATGCTCGGCACGCCCTGCCACATCTCACGTGGTGGCGCCTTGATGTCTGCGCCTACCGAGAAGGCCCGGTTACCCGCGGCGTGCAGAATGGCTACGCGATCGTCGCCTGCATCAAACCGGCGCCACGCCGCCTGCAAACCGACGATCACATCCTCGTTCAGGGCGTTCATCTGCGCCGTGCGATTGATGGTGATGACCGCGATGTGCTCCAGGCTTGAATAGGTGACGACGTCGCTCACGCCGGTTTGTCCGTGTTGAGCCAGGCGTTGAAGGTGGGTGTTCGCTTTTCATGGAACGCGCCCACCCCTTCCTTCACGTCGGGGTGGTGATCCGAGATCGCGGTTTTGGCAGCGATGTCGTCGAGGGCATGGGCCCAGGATTGTTCAGCAGCGTTGTACAGCGATCGCTTGGCGAGCCGCATCGCCACCTGTGGGCCATTGGCGAATTCCGTCGCCCAAGCCATCGCCGTTGATGCCAGCTGATCCGCCGGCACCACTTCGTTGACCAATCCCAACGATTTCGCTTCAGTGGCATCGACGATCTTCTTTCGCATCACGAAGTCGAGTGCGCGGGAGAGCCCGAGCTGCTGCACCAGAAGATATTGCCCACCTTCATCCGGCAGTAGTCCGAAACGCAGTGTCGCGCTCCCCATTCGGGCAGATTCTGCAGCAATACGAAAGTCGCAGGACAGCGCCAGGGACAAACCGGTTTGAATCGCAACGCCGTTGATGGCGGCGATGGTGATCTTGTCGAGACTGCGAATGGTCGTGTTCAGCGCCTGGGAGATCGTGCGCAAACCATTGTAGGTACCCAGTGCGTTGTCGTGCCCCGGGGGAATGGCAGCCATCAACGGATTACCGCTCAGATCGGCGTTCCGGTACGCCTTCAGATCATCACCTGCGCAGAAGGCGCGCCCCTGACCGGTAAACACCAGCACACGAATGTGATTGTCCATCTGCGCCTGGGTAACAACCTCGATGAGGTCACGCTTGATGGCGGTGCTCATCCCGTTGAGGCGTTCCGGAGTATTGAACTCGATCCACGCAATGCCAGGATCGCGCACCGAAACTTCAAAGCCAGAAAAATTGCCGGTCTTCATCGTCAGTCTCCCATGAACATGCGCCAGGTTTCGATGTCCTTTACACGCATGTAGGTATTGATGCGTTTGGTCTCTGCCATGGTTGCGGTGGGGATGTGTGCGTAGTTGTGCCCGGGCAGCAGAAGGGTATCGTCAGGCAGCTCGGAGAGCTTCCCCAGACTCTGGAACATTTGTTCGGAGTTCGATCCGGGCAGATCTACCCTGCCACATCCGGTGATGAACAGTGTGTCGCCAGAGACCAGCGTGCGCTTGATGCGAAAACACTGTGAGCCCGGTGTATGTCCGGGGGTGTGCAGAAACTCGACTTCGACGTCACCCACCGCGAGTTTGTCACCGCTGTTTACCCTGACGATGTCGCTGTCAGAAAGGCCGGTGACTTTTTTCAGACCCGCGCACTCATCACAGTGTGCGTAGACCTTGACCCCTTTTTTCGCTATCAGCTCGGCAACGCCTTCGATGTTGTTGCCTCGCATTGACCCGCCGCAGTGATCGGGATGGTAGTGCGTGATCAGTGCCGCAGTGAGTTTGTAGCCACGCTCGTCGATGTGGTTGACCAGGGAATCGATGTCCCATGCCGGGTCAATAACCGCAACTTCGCGAGTCTCGCGTGAACCCACGATGTAGGCAAAATTCTGCATCGGACCAATCTCGATCTGTTCGATGATCAGTTCCTTTTCGTAGTCCTCCCAGCCCATGACATGCCTCGCTTATAGGTAACAAACTGCACCCTATCACAGAGCGTTCCCGGCTCAGAGCCCTGGGGCGGCGAGAAGAACCTGAGCGCCTTGCGCAACCTGCAAGCGTGTGTGGGTGATTGCGGCGCAGGGGATGAAGGCCGCGCCTTCGCCATCCAGGCTCAACCCGCCGGCGCATACCTTGCCACCCACCGCCATCATCACCGCATAAGGCAGGTGCGCTGGCAGCGCAAATTCGCCAGCACTGCTGTTTGCGCGCCACACATTGAAATGATCGAAGCGAGCGATGCGCTCAATACCCGGCGCGACCGCTTCGCTGGTCTGTTCTGCACCCGGGTCGAGAGACATTCCTGCCACGGCTGCTGCGGTGTCCCAGTGGTTCTGGGTCAGCACCTGCTGGGCAAACGAGACGATCATTCGTTCATAGGTCGCAGTCTGAAACTCCACCACCCGAACGCCATGCTGCAACGCATGTGGGAACCAGGTTGGCACGTGCACGACATCGCCGATGCGCAGTTCACGCAAATGAGTAAAGGCCTCCATGCGCTCGCGCAGGGCCATTTCCTGCATGACGATGAACGGTGACTGCGTGCCGGAGTCGATGGCGCGACGAACCTTTTCATAGGACTGCACGGCCTGCAGATAACTACTGCGAAAGGCATCATCCTCCGCGAACTCTTGGCGCTTGCGCTGGTTCATGCCGAACCGGATCGCGCCACTGCCGTTTGGCCAGGCCGACTGATCGATGTGCGTGACGACATAGACCTCACGCTTCTGCGCGTGAACTTCGAAATAAAGATCACCGGTTAACGGTGCTGGCGCGGGGTCGAGGATCTTGAGGAGGAGCACGTCTTCGTGGCGTGAAGACGCGGCAGTATCGCCCTTCAGCCAAACCGAGAGGGGTACGGATTCATTGACACCCACGCTCACCTGACTTTCACCCCGGGCTTCCATGCCCGTATACCAGATCTCCTGGCCCCAGGGTTTGGGTATGCAGACAGGTTCAAGGCGAGCGGGTTGGGTGTAATCAAACGACATTCAGGCATTTTCCGGGAAATGTCCGGATTCGGCCAGTCAACGATGGCATGTCGCGTTACTCTTTAGGCTGATCCACGCCGACCATACAGTTCATGACCTTGCTGCCCCCAGACATTTGCGAACGTGCTCGACAGTCGCGAGACCCGCGCTTCGATGGGCGTTTTTATGTCGGCGTGCTGACGACAGGTATCTACTGCCGTCCCGTCTGTCCGGCGAAAACACCAAAGACCGAGAATGTCCGGTTCTTTGCCAGCGGCGCCGCCGCGCAGACTGCGGGCTTTCGGCCTTGCATGCGTTGCAAGCCCGATCTGTATGCGCCAGCGCCCAGTGGACAGCAGGTCAGCACGCCGGTGTTGCGGGCACTTCGACACATCGAAGCCGGTTTCCTCAATGCAGGTACGACCACGGCCCTGGCGGCCGAGCTTGGGATGGGCACGCGCCAGCTCAACAGGTTATTTGCCGATGAACTTGGCTCGACGCCACTCGCTGTCGGTCGGGCGGTTCGATTGCAACTGGCGCGCCGATTGATGGCTAATCCTGCACTGCGGCTCACCGAGGTGGCCATGCACGCAGGCTTTGGCAGCATTCGCCGATTCAACGCCGAGTTCCAGACGGTGTATCAACAACCACCCGGCATCGTGCGACAACAGCTGACTTCTGCGGCCGACGATACCATTCAATTTTCAGTGCCGATCCGTGAGCCCTACCACCGACCCTGGATGATGGACTTTCTGGCAGCGCGGACGCTGAACGGTTTGGAGTCGGTGGTCGACGGCGTCTATCGTCGACAGATCTCGCTGACCGAGGGTGGTGTCGGGCAAGTTGCCGCGGAACTCGGCGCGAACAGTCTGCGCATCACCATTCCGACGCAGAGTGAAATGCCCATCTTCGAGATCCTGCGGCGGCTGCGCCGTGTTTTTGATCTTGATGCGGATGGCGCGGCCATCGATGAGCAGCTGCGTCGGGATCCGTGGCTTGCGCCGTGGCTTGCGGCTGCGCCAGGGCTGCGTGTGCCGGGTGCATGGGACGGATATGAAACGGCGGTTCGAGCCATTCTCGGCCAGCAGGTGAGTGTGGCGCGTGCGCGAACCATTGCGCATTTGTTTATCGATCACTTCGGCGGTGGCACCTTCCCCTCACCGGAAGTGTTGGCCACGGCGGATATCGCAAACCTAGGTGCTATGCCAGGCGCGCGATGTGAAGCGGTACGACGATTGGCAGAGGCGGTGGCGGCGGGTGACCTGCAACTTGACGAATGTCAGGACGCCGGGGCACTGACGACATCGCTGACAGCGATCAAGGGCATTGGCGAGTGGACGGCGAGTTATATCACCATGCGCATCGCCCGCGATCCGGATACCTTTCTGCCGACGGACTGGGTAGTTCGCAAGGCGCTGGTTGATGCGCCGTTGGGTGCGAGGCAACAACCCGCGTTGTGGCAACCCTTCCGTTCCTACGCGGTGATGGCGCTGTGGTACAAGGCGGATACCGAGCGTCAGCGGAAGAAGGCGGGTGAACAGAAATCTGAAGGAGCGATTCGATGAAGTACACGTGGATGCAAAGTCCGATCGGTGATCTGCTGCTGGCCGGCGAAGCAAAGCTGTCGCTGGTGAGTTTCCCCGAAGGCAACAAAAAGCAGGAGCCAAAGTCAGGCTGGGTTCGTGATGACAGCATCTTTCCGGAAGTGCAGCGGCAACTGGCAGAGTACTTTGCGGGCAGTCGCACCACGTTCGACCTTGAGCTTGAAGTGCATGGCACAATCTTTCAGAAGAGTGTGCTCAAGGCGCTGCAGACCATCCCCTTCGGTCAGACCCGCACTTACAAGGATATTGCCGAGCAGGTTGGATCACCCAAGGCGGTGCGCGCAGTCGGTGCAGCCAATGGCAGCAATCCGATCCCGATCATCATTCCCTGTCATCGGGTGATTGGCAGCAACGGCAAGCTCACCGGTTTTGGCGGCGGCCTGCCAACCAAGCAGTATCTGCTTGATCTTGAGCAAGGCAGAACCCCGCTCTTTGATGCGCGGGCCAACGGCTAGGCTCCGTGGCGATGGTTAGGCCGCAATCAGACCTTTAAAGACCTCGAAGTAATCCGGAAAAGTCTTCGCGACACAACCCGGATCAAGGATGGTGACCGGCACGCCGCCCAAAGCGAGCAAAGAAAAACACATGGCGATTCGATGGTCGCCATAGGTTTCGATCGTTGCCGAGTTGAGTTTTGCCGGCGGGTCGATTGCGATGTAGTCGCTGCCTTCGACCACGCTCGCGCCACACTTGCGTAGTTCCGTTGCCATGGCGCTGAGTCGATCGGTTTCCTTGACGCGCCAGTTGGCGATATTGCGGATCACGGTTTTGCCGCGTGCAAACAGCGCAAGCGTTGCAGCCGTCATGGCAGCGTCGGGGATGTGGTTGAGGTCCATATCCAAACCGGTCAACGGACCTGGCTTGACGGTGATGCTGTCCTGCCCGATGGTTACGTGTGCGCCCATGCGACGCAGTACCTCGGCAAAGACCACATCACCCTGAATGCTGCGTGCGCCGATGCCATGCACGGTGACACCAGTGCCGGAGATGGCGCCGGCAGCCATGAAGTACGAAGCCGATGACGCATCACCTTCAACCAGAAAGGTTCCCGGAGAACGAAGAGTCTGCGGACGCGCGTGGAATACCCGGTAGTCTTCGTGTGTCACCTGCGCGCCAAATCGATCGAGCAATTCGAGTGTGATGTCGATATAGGGTTTTGACACCAGAGGCGTGGTCAGTTCGACTCTCGTGCGGTCTTTTGCCAGAGGCAAGGCCATCAGGAGCGCGGTCAGAAACTGGCTCGAGATATGTCCTGCGATATGCGTGGTGCCACCGGTCAAGCCGGTCCCGTCGATCGCCAGTGGCGGGTAACCCTCTGCGCCGAGATAGCGAATGTTCGCGCCCAACTCGCGCAGCGCATCAACAAGATGGCCCACGGGCCGTTCGCGCATACGTGCAACGCCGTCCAGTACAAATTGTCCGGTACCCAGTGTCAGCGCAGCAGCCAGCGGCCGATAGGCAGTTCCGGCCAGACCGAGATCAAGGGTTAGCGCCTGACCCGCATGCCCGCCCGCATGCTGGCCCGCATGCTGGAACGGCCCGCCAAGACCATGGACCAGCGTGTCTTCGCCATCCTGTTCGATGTGTACCCCGAGCGCGGTGAGTGCGTCATGCATCGCGCGTGTATCTTCGCTGTCGAGCAGGTTTTTCAGCCGCGTGGTACCGGTTGCGAGTGCGGCCAGCAGAAAGGCGCGATTGGAGATGCTCTTCGAGCCGGGCAAAGACATGGTGCCCTGCAGGGCGTTAACTGGATCAAGGACAAGTGCGTTCATGACGGCACTTTACCATTTGCCGTCGACCAAGTCGGCCACGCACAACCGTTCAGGCAGTGGATGATCGAGGCGTGAGTTCGTCGAGAAACACGGCGAGGTTCGGCGCCACCACTTGCAGCGGTTTGCGGGCGGGTGCTTCCAGTAGCACTTCGCCTGACGTGTTATCAACGGTCAGCATGTAGTCGCTGCCGTCTTCCGTGCAGGCAAAAAACAGGGACAGCGGCGCCTTGGCTCGACGCTGTGTTACGACGTGACCGATCTGATTTTCGATGAGCCGTTCGGCGTCGTCCGTGTTCCACAACTGCAGCAGTGACAGCGGGCCTTGTGGCGCTTGCGCACCGAGACTGCCGGCGAAGTAACGACCCCAGTACTGCTTGAGGTCAGGATGGATCGGTGCATCGAGCGCTGCTTCAAGTGGTGCGAGCACGGCCGGATCATCCCGCAGTACCGGGCGCCACTGGATGGATAGTTCGGTCCCGCCGGACGTGATGGCATCGCCGCATTCGCAGGATGATCGCCAGTCAGGTAACCACGGCGTCATTAGCGGCGACAGTGACTTCACGTAGTGGTCGACGAAATCATCCAGGGCTTGCGCAACGGTTCGCGTCACTCTGGTGGCGGCTCCTCGAAGGGCTCGTCTGGCGCATGAGAACCACGAGAAATATGAGGTCCGCCAGAATCGTGGGCGCGGTGTCCCGGACCGTGCTGCATCTGTTCATCGAGCGCAACACGTTCCGCTGTGGAGAGCGATTGCATGAGTTGCACAAACGCATCATGACTGGCCGATTGAAGGGTCTGCATCTGGCCGTGCAGCGCCGTGAGCGCAGCTTTCAGAGCGACGGGATCAAGCGGATCACGCCGAATTTCTGCGCGCAGGTTAGCCTGCAATTCCCGCATCTGGCGGAACTGAGCACGCTCGGGGCGAAAGGCGCGCATCGACTTGAGCAGTTCCGTGCGACGTTGCATGGGCAGACTTTCGGCATACCGCATCAATCCGAACATCGGATTCATCATCATCGCCGACGGCGGACCACGAAATTTTGTCCCGAACGCAAACCCGAGCAGCAGCAGGTTCACGCCGAGCGAGAGAACCAGTGCAATCGTCAACCACTTGTTCCTAGTCATAGCTGGTGTAGACCTCATCCAGTAAAACCGAGCTCAGATCCAGTGCGGGAGATGACTCCTCCTGTACCGGTATGGCCGAGCCCAGCCAGGTGCCAAACAACAAGGGAGTCAGGGCAAGAATGGCCGGTCGCCAGAACCCGGCTGTCAGCCAGCCAACCAGCTGATCGATGGCGCCGCTCGATTCGGGAGGCAAACCGGCCAGAATGCGCGCGTGCAAACCAGGTGGTGCGACGTGTTCCGGTACCGCGCTGACAAGTTGATCCAGGGTTTGTGCTGCTTGCCATTCCGCACGCGCCTGCGCGGAGTGGGCCAGCAACTGCTCCGCCTTGACGCGCACTTCTGCAGGCCAGTCGAACTGGTTCGAGCCCGCTGTATCCAGCAGAGCGATGAATGCCTGCAACTCCATCATCTCGTGGGGCACTGGTTTCATGGGCATGACCCGCTCCCGTTGGCAGATTGGCGAAACACTTGCCGCAGGGTTCGCCTGGCCCGCGCGATCAACGATTCCACAGCGTGTGTACTGATACCCATGATGTGTCCCGTTTCGTCTGTGGAAAAGCCGGACAGCAGAGACAGGCTCACGGCAGTTCGCTGACCCAGTGGAAGACCAGCGATGCTCATCTGCAACAATTGTGTCGCGTCATCATCGTGCGGTTCTGGGCTCGGCACGCTATCGATCGTCTCATCGTCGAGCGACTGGGTTGGCTCATGCCGTCGCCAGCTGTCGACGAATACGTTGTGTGCGATTTGATGCATCCACGTGGTAACGCGGACACTCCCAAACCGAAAAGTCGCCGCCTTCTGCCACACCCGCATGAATGTTTCCTGAGCAAGATCGTCTGCATCCGCTGGTGATCGTGAGAGCCGGAAGGTGTAGGCATGGATGGCACTCAAGTGACGTCGTACCAGTTGGTCAAACGCCTGGCGGTCTCCCGCTTGTATCCGCGCCATCAATGCCTCGTCCGACTCTGATCGATCACTCAAGAGCGAACTCTCAGCCGGCGGGGCGAACGGCAGGCTTCGCACCACCGACTGGCG
Source organism: Gammaproteobacteria bacterium (assembly GCA_031385325.1). Lineage (GTDB taxonomy): Bacteria > Pseudomonadota > Gammaproteobacteria > Pseudomonadales > Azotimanducaceae > SYFY01. The sequence continues at coordinate 18,529 of JANNBJ010000054.1, forward strand.
GTGAACCGCCTTGTTGTGCTGACGAACGCGCGGCACGACGTTCTTCGCGAGTGACTTTTCCATCACCGTCTGAATCCATCTTGCGCAGGTGCTCAAGCGGGTTGGGCATTTCGTCCGTGGTCAGTGCGCCGTCGCCGTTGGCGTCCATTTGTTTGAAGAGATGCGTTCGAAACACAGTGCGGTGAGCAGCTTGAAGGTTCTCCCGGGAAAATTCCTGTCGCGACAACGAAGCGTTATCGTCAGCATCGAGTTGATTGAAGATGTCGTCTTCAATCGCTTCGAAGTCCATGTCAAAGTCCGGTCCACCACTGTGGTGCCCCATCGGTCCCATGGGTCCGGGTGGAGGGCCTTCATGACCTCGGAAGCCGGCGGGATGATGTCCCGGTCGACCCATCGGCCCGCCCTCAGCGGCGAGGAACTCTGCCTGGCTGATGCTGCCATCACTATTGGTGTCCACTTTGGCCTGTCGCTGCGCGACCTTTTGTTCAACGGTGGCGAGATCGATTGTTTCGTCGCCGCCAAAAGGGGGGCGAGCAAAAGCCGCGGCACTGGCCAGCAGACCGATGGCGCTGAATGTCACCATGTGTAACTTCGAAATCATCTGGGATCTCCTGTGAATTGTTCCCGGCAGCTTGTACGCAGGATCAAGCGGATTCCGTCGCGGCGTAGCTGATTGCCGTGATCCAGTACAGCTGATCGCCTGATGGCGTCTGCAGGCTGATCTCGTCTTCTACCGTTTTGCCGAGTGTGGCGCGGGCCAATGGAGAGTCGACGCTGATCCAGCCCAGAGCGGTGTCGATTTCATCGGCGCCCACCAATCGTACCGTGATCGTTTTTCCGGTTTCTTCCTCGAGGCTCACCCATGCGCCGAAGTAAACCTTTGTCTGATCACGTGGCATGCGATCGACCACTTCAACTTCGTCCAGTCGCTTCGAGAGATAGCGGATGCGCGCATCCATTTCACGCTGCGCTTTGCGGCCATAGATGTAGTCGCCGTTTTCGGAGCGGTCGCCATTGGCGGCTGCGGCCTGAATGCTGGCGGTGAGGGCAGGTCGCTGAATCTTCCACAGCTCCTTCAACTCTGCAGTCAGCCGGGCATGACCGTCAGCGGTGATGTAAGGGGAAGCGTGTGCGCGAGGCGGGCGATATCGTGACATGCCTTAGCTTCACCGGCGAAGCCCTATAAGGCAATCTTTAGGTAGGGTCAGAGTGCAGAACTAGAGGAGTTGGGGTTGTTTCCTGAAGCAAACAACCCCCCTTTGTCGTTCAACTCAACTCACCAGGCGCAAGTGCTACGGTCCAGTTCGATGAGTAACTCTTCGCCATTGGCCGAGGTCGTGCGCTCGAAGCAATCACCATTACGATCCCTGAACAGGCGTCGCCCCTGGTTTTGCCGGATCACTTGAGTCGATCGGACGATGGGCGAGGAATCGTAGACCACGTCGCGGTAGACCGGCTGTCGAACAACTCGTCGTTCGTAGCTGTTGTGATAAGCATTTGTCAGCACGGATCCGACAATCAAGCCGCCGGCCAGAAACAGCGCTTCCCGACCGTGGTGCCTTCCGTGGGAACCATAGTGTCGACCACCACCGTAGTCGTTATAGCCGTAATCGTTGTAACCGCCATAGTTCCCGTGGCCACCATAGTCGTGGCGCTGGTAGTCGTTATAACGGTTCCATCGATCATGGCCATGGTGGCCCGCCTGTGCGGGCAAGGCGATCACGCTGCCGGTTACCAGCAGCACTGCGAGGACGTTTCGAACTGCATATCTCATGACCATGAACTCCTGCCATCCCAACTTCGAATCACGTTACTCGTTCTGGTCTGAACACGGTGTGAATGCATTGTTAACGGCTTCTGAATCTGGCTCTGCAAACGGACCACGGAGCTTCCGCGGATAGTCCACTGCAGTTCATTTTTCAAAGGCGGCCAGCAGCACATTCTGGTCCGGCGATTCTATGAGCCCCCGATCAGTGATAAAGCCGCTGATGAGATCAACCGGTGTGACATCAAACGCCGGATTCCATACCCGCACCTGGGCTGCGTGAGTACCCAGCACTTCATCCGCATGGCGCGCTTCGATGGGAATGGCTGCGCCATTCGGTGTGGACGGATCAAAGGTGGTTGAAGGGCACGCCACGTAGAACGGAATTCCGAAGTGCCTGGCCAGTACCGCAAGCCCGAGAGTTCCGATCTTGTTGGCGGTGTCGCCATTGCGGGCAACTCGATCGGTGCCAACCACCACCAGATCAATCTTGCCAGCCGCCATCAGCGAGGCGGGGACATGGTCACAGATCAGCGTGCAGTCGATACCTGCCGTCGAGAGTTCCCAAGCGGTGAGGCGCGCGCCTTGCCACAGTGGTCTGGTTTCATCGATCCACACATGGAACCGTCGACCAGCCTGATGTGCGAGATACAAAGGCGCCGTTGCTGTGCCAAGCGCAGAGACGGCCAACGCGCCTGCGTTGCAGTGGGTCAGAATATTGACGCCTTCCGTAATCAGCGGCAGACCGCTTTCTCCAATTCGCTGGCACATCAGTCGATCTTCACTGTGTATGGCTGCGGCTTCGTGAATAAGTGCCTCAGCATCATTGACGCCGAGCGCAACAAGGCGGTCCACGGCAGCGGCCAGATTGACGGCCGTAGGGCGGGCCGCTTTCAGAATCTGCGCATTACGGTTGAGTGTCGCGCTGCGGTGGATGGAGTCGACCCCAATCATCGACTGGGCCAGCGCGTATCCAGCGGCGATGCCGATGGCAGGAGCGCCGCGAACGGACAGTGTACGAATGGCTTCCGCCGCGGCTTCGATGGAGGTGATTCGCAGGTAGCTTTCTCGGCCGGGCAAGGCACGTTGATCGAGCAGTTCAAGCACACCACCTTGCCAGCGGATCGCCTCGGGAACAGTTTTCATGGTGTTCGCTTCACGATTTGCATCTCACGATTTAGTCTCACGTGTGACCGCGGGTTGATTGAATAGATGTTAACCGGCGGAGCAAGCTGGGGTCCGCTGGGGAATACGCCGTCTATGTGGCTCGGTGTGTTCCAGCCCATGCGAATCCTGGCTCGGCAGGGTATCGCCGAATGGATGACTGTCCCAGCGCCAGAGCACTTGGCGCCTGGAATTTGTGGTGGGGCGAGAGGTCAGGAGATCAAAGGTGTATCAGGTGTGATCCCCTATGGTTGGCAAACCTTGTCATCCCGGAGGTAACCTGAATCAACCGAAGGAGTCCCCTATGGCTACCATGAACGTCTCGCTCCCGGATCCCATGAAAGCGTGGATCGAAGAGCAAACGCGGGATGGAACTTTCAGCAATGCCAGCGACTATGTTCGTCACTTGATCCGCCGTGATCAGGCACGGGCAAAGGCCGCGGCGCAACTGCAGGCAGCCATAGGTGAAGCGATTGAAAGCGGCGAGCCACGCGCATTCGAAGCCACCGCTTTCAAGGCCCGGCTACATCGCCTCCATGGGGGATGAACTTCCCGGTGGGATCAGGCTATCACCTAAAGCAGAACCAGATCTGGAAGAGATCTGGTACCACATAGCGTTGGCATGGTCCGAGACGCAGGCGGATCGATATATCGAAAGTCTTGTCGTTATTTTTGATCTGTTGCTGGCAATGCCGAAGATGGCGCGTGAGCGCATGGACTTCGTGCCACCGGTCAGAATCCACCCGACCGGAGCGCACCTGATCATCTACCGGACCAACGAAGGCTTCCTCGACATCCTCCGGGTACTCGGTGGCCAACGGGACTGGCAGCTTCTTCTGGAATCGCTCGAGTAAGGCTCCTTCTGCTGGACTCTTGCTAATCGATGCCTTTGGATTGCGAGCAAGAAACGCCGTTGAAAGGACTTTCCCCGAGGTGTGTCCTCGTAGATCAAGCCAGCCGGTCGTTGAGCCACTGCTTGCGATGGCTTCGGTCTTTCCGAGTCAGCGGATCTACGCCGCAGCGACGAGCAACGGCTCTGCAACAGCCTGCCTTTCTTCTGCTGACTCGGCGTACTCCAGCGCAATGCGTCGGAAAACGTCCTCGAGCTCCAGAAACGCATCGACCATGTCTGGGTCGAAGTGGCCGCCTCGACCATCGCGGATGATGCCTACAGCGACTGCGTGAGTGAATGGCGCCTTGTAGCACCTTCGGCTGATGAGCGCGTCATAAACGTCTGCAATGGCCATCAGCCGACCGCCGATCGGAATGCTCTCGCCTGCAAGGCCTTCGGGGTAGCCAGTGCCATTCCACTTTTCGTGGTGAGAATAGGCAATCTCGCGCGCGAAACGCAGAAATGAATTGCTGCCCAGTTTGCGTTCCGCAGCCATGATGGCGTCCCGCCCCATGGCCGGGTGCTGCTTCATTTGCTCAAACTCCTCCTGGGTGAGCGCGCCAGGCTTGAGCAGAATGGCGTCTGCAACGCCGACTTTGCCAATGTCATGTAGCGGCGCTGACTTGTACAACATCTCAACCGCATCGTTAGAGAAATACTCCCTAAACTTGGGCAGCGCACGAAGATGTTCAGCGAGAACCCGCACGTAATTTTGAGTGCGCCTGATATGGGCCCCGGTCTCGGGGTCGCGATACTCGGCTAACGACGCCATCGATAAAATCGTCGCCTCCTGGGTGGCAGCAAGCTCGCTGGTTCGATCGAGTACGAGACGCTTGAGCCGCTCTTGGTGCCTGATATTCGTATCTTCTGCAGAAATCAAAGCGTCGACCATACGGCTGAATTCCTGCGCCAGAACACCAATCTCGTCGCTCCGGCGCTTCCAGGGTGTATTGAATTGTCGCGCCCCAAGGCCGAACTGACGCAAACGATCAGCAATGGCAATAAGCGGTTTGAAAAGAGCGGAATCGAGATACACAACCAGACTGAGAATAAGGACTACGATCGCGACTCCAATCGACACGGCGACACGGCTGCGAGTGACCTCCAGAGCAGCATCAAGCTCGCTCAATGACAGCTTGACGTTGACGCTCCCGAGCGCGCGACTGTCCACGAAGAGCGGCGTCGTGATGTTGACCAGCCGGTGGCCCGGCGTGAAGTAGTAGTCCGGATGTTCTGGTCCTACGTCCTGCAGATCGTCTGGATCCAGGTCGCCACTTTCCGTTTCTATGACAATGTAGGGTGCCTTGCGCGCAATCGCCGCCATTAGCTCGACGTGCTCCTCCGGATCAGCGATTTCTATATTGTCCCGTACATTGCTGGCAACGATGTCCGAATGATCGCCACGCAAGAACAAGACGTTCATTTCAATGTCATTGCGTTCGCGCAGGGCTGCCAGTCGATCCAGATAACTCTGGATTCCGGCAACATCGTTCTGTTCCGCAAGCTTCGAAACGCCGGACTCGATAAAATGCGACGCCAGCAGTCCTTCGTGCAAGACGGCGATGCGAGTCGACTCCTCGAACTCACTGATCAGATGACTTGTCAGTACCGCCGCGAGGCCACAGACGAAGAGCACCACCAACGAAAGGATTCGCAGTCGAAGAGAGCTGCGCAGTTCGATGCGGCGTACCGGCGTGGCGACTGCCTCCGCCATCGGCCCGGGGGCCAGATCGAGCTGATGCCCTTCATTCAGGATGTGTACTTGAGTTGTCATCTCGAAATCCAGTGGTCGCCGCCAACGCGTGCCGAATGGGTCAAACACTAGCGGATCTCACCATCGATGGCCTTGACTGAATCGACGTTTACGCAATGTGTCGACTGGCTCACAACAACACCAACATCGGGTTGATCACCCGATTTCCTTACCGGTCTGGATTTACCAGTCAGCCAGATCGGCTGACCAAGGGCGACGCAGGTGTAGGTGGCCTGAAGCACTCCGTTCAGTGCGATCGATGCCCGTCGATTCGAGTGTTTGCAGACGTAAATCCTCTGACCACCGAAGTCAGACTGGCGATTTTCTCAAGGAGTGTCCGCGGAACCCCCGCACCTGCGTGGGTAGGCCGCGCGTATTCCGAGCGAGCACGGTGGTCGAGTCGTTGTATACGGAACCGACTGCGTCTGCGTTCCTGTCATCAAGCGGCGCAGCTGATCCGCGAGGTGTGTCCTCGTAGATCTTGTGTCCTCGTGGATCCGTCAGTCGACAAAAGCAGAGGTGACGATTCTGAACACTTTGCTTCCCTTCATGTGGATATCCCGCTGGCGATAGTGACCACGTTGACCTGCTGGAAGACTGTATTGGAAAACATCCACGTTTTCCCCTTGATGAACGTAACGCCATTTAGTCAACGGGATACCCAGTGAGCGGACTACCTCGGGTTCAGATCTACCGATAGCGACAGCGTTAAATGCCTCCCAAGAATACTGGGAGGTGTAAGTCGTTGGAAATTCATAGATCATGTCAAGAACAAAGCCTCTTGGACCATCTTCATCGGTAGCTGCGCCGTACAACACCCAAAGTACAACCCCGGTGACGAACGCTGAGAAAATTCGTAGACTCATTCGCTGCATGACGTACTACATGTCGTTGCATGCGGGTTTTCCCGACAGAAAGCGTTTTGAAGATCCTGCCAGCCTTCGTAAGTAGTCGGATCAACGGGGCCTCCGGTCAGAGCTTGTCCTCCCAACGAAGAAATTGTGTCGAACAGTGATGTCCCTTCGTGCACGGATGTTTCGATCGAACCGTGTTGCGCTACAACCACATCAATGTTGTCGACCGTTTTGTAGACTTGGCCGGCATAGTCACCAATTGGCGTCAAGAAGGCGTCCTGACTACCCTTGTATGTGTCGCCAGGTGAGATCTTAACGACACCGTTGGTTCCTCTTGGTCCGTCATTGTTTCCTCCACCCAACACCCAAACCGGTTGATTGGAGTTGTTTACAACGTCCAGCCCGAAGAAATCGAATTTGAAATTTGGGGAGGCTGACGCGTAGACGAACGTGTTTAATCCACCCCCCAACCCAATCGGATCCGATTGTGTATACCGCCCCGTCCCCTGATCGTAATCCCTGAAGTAGTTGTAAGCGACCCCGGCTTCGGTGTCGAAGTACTGCCCCGGAAAGCGCAGCGGCATGACTTCCAGCACACTGTTGCCATCCGGGTCTTCACTCACCGTGCCATCCCCGAACGGATCGATATCGAGCCGCCAGATCACCTGACGGGTGGCATTCGTGACGAGTCTCGGTGTGCCGAGATGATCGGGATGCAGATAGGTCCGTGTATCACTGACCTGGGTGCCGGCGGTATTGAGCACCCGCACATGCCGAGCGACAGGCAGGGTATTCAACCAGTAGTAATCGGTGAACGTCCGTGATCCATCAGGGTTGACGGCGAGTTCGCCCAGCAGCTCTCCATCCAGCCCAATCATGAAGTGCGTGGTGCGGTTACCGCCACTGACAGGGACGACCTTGCGGGTGCGCTGGCCGAGTGCGCTGTAGCTGTAGGTGCCCTGTAGTCCCCCGCTCACCGAGACCGTTGCCCGTCGGTTGGCGTGGTTGTAGGTGAAGCTGCGGTT
>JANNBJ010000118.1:0-31274 GCA_031385325.1 Gammaproteobacteria bacterium
AAGAGAAACCGATTTACTGAAGAGCAGATCGTTGCCGTGTTGAGAGATGCCGATGCATCGTCTCTAACTGCCGCCGCGCGCAAGCACGGGGTATCTGAGCCTTCGGTTCACCGCTGGAAGAAGCATTACGCCAATATGGAAGTTTCCGATGTGCGGGAACTCAAGCGATTGAAGGACGAGAACGCACGGTTTCTGCGATATTGGACGGTTGCCATATTCAAATAGAGGCTAGTTGCGAGATTCGATGGTGGTTTTCTGCTGTTCGAGCAAATCACTCAGACTCGGACATCCATCCGCTTGAACCAGTTTTATTCCAATGGCAAATACTACGTCAACATCATCTTCGTAGAGCAGAACCGCGCCCGGCATCGTACATCCTGTACCAGAGGAGTAGGCAGGCTGGTAGCGTTGATTGAATGGGATGCCCACTCCATTGTTTCTCATCACTGCTCTGGCCTTCCCATCTTTTCCAATGGAAAATAGATGCGGTACATCCACGATATGCAAGCCATCTTTACTCTCTCGTAGACCGACGCCTTCCCAACTAACTTGAACAGGTAGTCGGTATGGGGGAAATAGCGGATAACCTTTGCTCTGTTTGGATTGCTTGCTTTGCATATACCACATGTACCCCAAGTTGAACTCTGCTTGGAGGTAGATGTTCAATCGGTCATTTAGTACTGCTCTTTCTAGTAGATATCCGGCGAGTTGCACCTGAGTCGGCCCGCTTCCCCCACCACTTTTCGCAATGTCCGCAAGTGTGATGCGAACGCTGTCTAGACCTTGACGATTATCGGTAACAGCTACATCAAGTGTCTCCGCTCGACGTGAAATGTCGACTATCTTTTCATCGAATGCCACGAGCTTCTGTTCTAGCGCTTCAGCTCTGCGCCCAACTGATTTGACTAGCTCTATAGTGTCGTTGGCGAGGACCTGCGACGTTGCCGCAATTTTCGAGACAGTAGAGATAGCCTCGTCTGACACAGTAAGCTGATCTGAAATCTGTTGAATGCGATTGCTAAATTCGCTCGCAACGGCAACAGCTGCGCTTGCTGTGCGTTGGGCGTCTTCACTCGTGTGGAGTGCTTCATTCGAGAGGGTATGAGCGTCCGCAAGGTTGTCCTCCACCGCCTTCGCGGTGGCGCTTGCTTCACTGGCTAGCGCGACAGCTTCTTCAACCGCCTTCCTATCTATGTTTGTCGATAACGCACTCAACCCGGCAAACAATGCAGCAGCCATTGGTAAGTAGAGGGTGGGGAGCCAGTGGTGAAAAATTGAGCGTGTAGTTAGCTTCTGGTGTTTCTGACAGTAGTGGCATAGGTTCGCGTCCGCCGGTATTGCGAGTCGACAATCCATGCAGAGTTTTACACGTGGAGAAGAAGCTAAAGTGCTTTCAGAGACGCTGGGATCTACTGATACATCCGCTGATGGCTGGATCTCTTCGGCCCCGGCTTCTAAGGGGGATTCGGGTCTAGCATTGTCCGGCGGCCCGTCCGTTTCCATCGCGAATCTCAGTGATCAGGTGATTCGGATTCTGCCACGGTTTATGGGGAGCAACATCCCATTGCTAGTATCGGACTAGCGGCTTACGACTAACGAGCCCCGGCTATTGATGCTGGCGTCAATGATAGTTGTTTGAATTGCAGTGGGAAGGCCTCTGCTAGTGTATGAACACGTCCAAACATTCACGCGCCCGCCTTCGGGAAGGGAGGCTTGCCACTCGGAATAGCTGTGCCACAGCTGGCTGTCGGGTTCCTGAAAGGACCAGCCAACCGGGTCATGTGATTGGTGAGGGAGATGCAATTCATCGTCAATCCATCCGCTCGAATTCATCACCCGAGTGCACTTTGCGTACACATTTCCGATTGAAGCGTTCCGTATACGACACGAGCTTCGTTGAGCGCGCCGTAGCTACTTCAAAATACTGAGCACGGTCGCGACGCGGTTTTTGAGGATGCTATCAAGCGCTTGGAGCTGCTAGGAGACGACCGCGAAATCATATTGTTAGGCTTCGGAGGCCAATACTCTATCCATCTGAGCTACGGGCGCGGGGGAGAGCCAACATACCAGCACAACCGCCGACTTTCATCCGTTCCAGTCGGCTGGCTGTGCTTCGATCGTTTGTTCGTTGATCAAAGAGAGCGCTGATCAAAGTTGTCGATGGGCCTGCGCGATCTGGTTGACACGTTGTGGTTCAACGCCTGCCTGGTCAGAAAACTCACGCCATCGATCGACGGCGTTCCTGATGGTTTCAACCACCTGCTTTGCGCGCCCGGTCTTGATGCCAGCGGTGTTCGCAAAGCTGAGCAGATCATCGTGGGTAAAGTCATCCCGTTTCCCGGCCAGGCTCATCTGGTGTTTGCCGGTCCATTCGCCGCCCGGATTCCATGCGTAGGAGATATCGAATGCGGGTGAGAGCTGCCATCGTCCCCGTTGATCCATCAGGAAGGCGATGTTCTTCACGTGATCGTCCTGGTTGCGCGACAGGATGTTGAAGATGGCTCGGCGCACTTGTTCTTCGATGGTCTCCATGCCCAGTCCGAGCCGACGAATCACGGCGATGGCCTGTTCGTAGCTCCACGCGCCAGCCTGATTGAAATCGTAATGTGCCATCGCGCACAGGGAGAGCATGTGCAGTTTGCGGCCTTCCGTGGTGCGGTCGAATCGCCGGGTCATGAAATGTGCGCGACCGCCTTCTTCGTGCAGTCGACAGGGCGACATCTGAATACCCGCAGCCTGCGCCATCAGTGCGTAGGCATACTCGATGCGTCCGAACCCGGCGGGATCAGCGAGCTCATGATCACGATTGTTGCTGATGCCATCGAATTTGAAGAGCCAGTATTGATACCCCTCACTTGCTGGCAGCTGACCGGAGCGAAATGCGCCAGTCTGCGGATTCCAGGCAAGGATCGCCTTTGCTCTGGCACCACCCGCAGAAGTGCCGACACGCAGGATGTTCTCCATGGCTTCGCGATCATCGTCGCCATGCAGTTCGCCCTGCAGTCCCTCACGGGCATTGAGAATTCGCTGTGACAAGTCGACCAACGCGGCGATGTTTACTTCGTTGGCCTGGCTGGGTGGGCCGAGCAAGGCAGGTTCAAATTCGAGAGCACCCATGCCACGTCTGCCGATGTAACACAGCCGCTCCACCGGATTGAAGGACTCGACCGTACGGCCCTGTCGGGCCAGCCAGGCATCGATGATGGCGTTGCCCCACTTGTCAGGCAGTGAGTCTGCGAGCAAGCCCGGCAGACCTTTGAAGGTATTGCGCGGCAACGCCGGAAACTCGTAGGGAAACTCCCGCAGGGGCAGGGTGATCGGCGCAATCTCGATGCCACTGCGGGCGAACTCCGGCGTGTACTGAAAGACGCCGAGTTCGCGTTCGGGTAACCACGACACGGCGCCGATTTCCCGACCCCACATCCGAACATGTGCGTCAGTCATTCGCAGGTTCGTCCTCTGCCCATTGCCATGCTGTGCCCGGTGCCGGCGATGGGTTCAGGGGGCGGGCGCGCTTGCGCTCATGGCCCAGTGCCATGCGTTCCACCGGGCGAACGGCTGGGTCGGGCAGCAGTGTGGCGAGATTGGCCTGCAACCCAAGGGCGGTGAGCACTCGAATGAAGGTGTCCAGTGAGGTGCCGTCGCCTTTGCCGAGCCGATTGATGGTCCGGAGTGACAGGCCTGTCATGGTCGCCAGCTGCGCCTGAGTCAGATTGTGGGCCAGTCGGATAGTCTCCAGGCGGTCGAACAACGCGCTTTCGATCTGCTCGCTATTGGCGCTGTTGAAATCTACTGAATAGGACATTATCGACTTATTGTATAAGTATTTAGAGTATAATGCGTAAAATACTACGTTTTATGTGGTGTAACCAGTGAAATTCTAATATAACGACTAATTAGGCGTTCTAATGGGCCAATCAATCATCAAAATGACTTATGTGACGTATAACTATCAAATTCGAATCGGGCGCGCCTCCGTAACCAAATGACTGAACACTGTCCAGTTTGAGTTTTCCCATTGAGCCGCAGTCACCAGGCGTCTGTGGTCTTCGTCGTTCCGGCAGGTTGTCGCAATCACGGCGTCGACAAGTGGTGGCGTCGATCGGCGGGGGATCGGAAAGTCGACGGATGTGCCCAGTCTTGTGGCCTGCAGGGTGACTGAGTCACGAAAGGCTGCATCAGATGTGTTGCCTGGCCGCTTGAGGAGTGAAAATACCCTGATTCCGGGTACGACGGGCGGTGGGGTCGGATCCTCAATCAGGAGCAGCTGAGCGGTCTGGCGATCGATGAACCGTTCTTCATCCGCGACGAGGATTGGCCAGTAGGCACTTCGGCCATTGGCACGCATGACGTCGAGGCTCGGAAACCACACCTCCACAACCCCGTCAAAAATCGGTTCCCGGTTCAGAGCCGGGAGTACCGGGTTCTGTACGTAACGTAATACACCCGGCAGTCCGAGCACGACCTCGGTATGCGTGGACTGCCAGTGGTGGATAAACGCCGAGTGGTCCAGGTCAGCCCGGCGTCGGAAGAACTCGAGTACCTTGATCATTGTGGATGTCCGCTGGATGTTCGCCGGATTTACGTTGGTGGTGTGCCAATTGTGTGGGAGCAAACTCTAGCAGCCTGTCGGACTTGAGCGATCGTAGCGAGCCGAGTGGGAGAGCGAGGACAGTTTTTTCACGATTTAGAGGCGCATAGCGGCGCTATGCAACGAGAAATCGGGGAAAAATGGACCGCTCTTCCCACTGGCGCAGTAGATCAGTCTCAAGTCCGACAGGCTGCTAGCTGGCGAACTCATCTGCCTTGTGGCCAGAAGCCTTCGCGTTACGCCTTTGCGCTTGGTCTGCTGCTGACCCGCTCATGCCACGCCCACAGATGCGGAAGATCATCGACCGGCTTCAATCCCACCAGGGCGGTGGCGAAGTCGATGGCAGTGAGCGCGGTAATATCGGCCAGGGTGTAACGATCGCCGGCCATGTACTGCCGCTTTGCAAGTTCACTGTTCAGGCGCGCGTAGAACCGATGCACGTTGGCATCGCTCGCGGTCTTTGCTTCCGGGATCTGTTTGAATCGACCAGCGGCCATCTTGGCGACGACTGGACCATTCACCCAGCTGCTGCCGATCTGAGTCCATAGCTCGAGTTCGAGGATGCGATTGTGCATCTCGATCCTGCCGAGTTCATAAGGTGTGCGGCCAAACAGATTCGGCTCTGGTTGCAGTGCTTCGAGATATCGACAGATGGCAACACTCTCACCGATGTATTGCCCGTCATCGGTTTCCAGTGCCGGAACCTTTCCACTGGGGTGCTTCTCGAGAAAATCGGGTTGTTTGTGTGCGCCGCCCATCATGTCGACCTGGACAAATTCCACCGGGATGCCTTTTTCGGCAATGAAAATGCGCACACGGCGTGGATTGGGTGCATTCGTGACGTCGTAAAGTTTCACTTTGGCTTTCTCTTCCTCGTTTGTAGACTGCGATCTTCCGTGTCGCCGCAACGATCAGCAAGCCTCATGAGCAATTTCGTCATACTGCATTACGCTTCGTGCGCAGCGCCTCTGCACTACCGGATACATCCGGACGGCGTGAGCGAGATCCTGATGGCAGAGACGGCCGAGGGCGCGCACAGGAATACGATTTCCATCGGAATGATGAGCGACTGCGTGAACCCTCTCGATGACGATCCGCAACTGGTCACCTTGCGCGAACTGTTGGCCGGAATTCATCGACGTTACCCTGCGATCAAGTTCGGTGGTCATCGCCAGATTCGCGGCAGCAATACGGATTGCCCTGGTGCTGCATTTCCCCTGGCCCGGATCCAGACGTGGTGGCGTGGGGCGATGCTGGACGCGCACGACGTCTGGTTCGAAGACCTGCTGGCTTCGGCGTACCTGCCCAAGATTGAATAGTGCGGGCTAGTACACCGAGGCGCCTGGTGAGTAACGCTCGTGATGTGCCACATCAAACCGAATCTGTAGTGACTTGAGACCGCGCAGGAAACTGCTCGGCACGTGTGCAAAATTGTCATCCGGCTGCACCAGTCGGATATTCGACAGCCGCTTCAGGAGGATCGTGAACGTCGAGTACATTTCCTGCCTGGCCAACGCGGCGCCGGGACAGTGGTGCGGTCCTGAACCAAACGCCAGGTGCGCGCCGGCTTTCTTGCGTTCAATGTCGAATCCTTCACCTTCGACGAACACCGCTTCATCCCGATTGGCCGATGCATATCCCAGGGCGATGCTTGAGCCTTTCGGAATCTGTACACCGCCGATTTCGGTGTCACAGGTTGCCGCACGCCACAGATGCAGTACCGGTGTTTCGTAGCGCAGCGATTCTTCAATGAAGTTTCGAATCAGCCCGGGATCTTTCTGCATGCGCTCGATGGTGCCCGGACGCTGCAACAGCAGCATCAATGCCGATCCAATGGCGTTTGTGGTCGTCTCGTTGCCACCGGTCAGCAATTGATCGAGCAGGTCCTGCAACTCGAACATGTCGAGCGGGCGATTGGACCCGCGGTGATCGGTAACCTGCGCATGCACGAGGTCGGAGATGATGTCGTCTGCGCGTTCCAGACGACGGGCGTCCATCACCGACGCGAAGAATTTCTGGGCAGCCACCACCTGCTTTGCACATTCGATGGCTGCATCGTCATCAACAAAGCCGCCGCCCGGCGCCAGCATTGCGTCGGACCACCGCTTCAGATCCTGGATCCGGTCGCGTGGAACCCCAAGCTGATCGGCGATGACGGTGCAAGGCAGGGGAATCGAATACTCGGCGACGAAGTCACACTCCCCCCGGTCGATGAACTGGTCAATCAGATCGTTGACACAGGTCTCGACGTAGTCCGTCATCTTTCGTACCCGCGCCACCGAAAAAGCGTCATTGATGAGACTGCGATACATCGTGTGAACCGGTGGGTCTGTACGCTGCAAGGTCGATACGCGCTTCCAGCCGTTCTCGGTGCGATACGCTTCCGCGAGGTTACGAACGGTGCCACCTCGCTGACTGCCAAACTCATAGATGTTGTTGGAGAACAGTTCGGGATGCTTTTTCACATACCGAACGTCTTCATAGCGGGAGACGTAGTACGCGCCGAGCTCCTTCATGAAGTACACCGGGCTGTCGTGTCGAATGGTCTGCAGGTAAGCGAACGGGCATTCTCGAACCGCATCATCAAACAGATTGAACTCATCAAGTCTGGTCATGGTTTCCCCTCATGCGTAGGCGAGTTGGGCGCGACGATAGCTTTCGGCGTAGGGCTTGCGCCCAAGCCACAGCAGGCTGCAGCCGAGAATGCCAAAAAACAACACCAGTGTAATGATCGAATAACGGATGCCTTCCGGACCGGGGAAGATCGCCGTGTTGAAATACCCGGCCAGTGGTGGGCCCAGCATCATTCCGAATGAACCCACCAGCATGTTGATGGCGGCGACCTGCGCTCGAATCGTCGGCGGCGCAATCACCGGTAGTGCGCCGGCTGCGATGCCAAAGGGAGAGTTGATGAACAGCATCGCGGGGGCGTAGAGAATGAAGGCGGTGGTGGGATCAGGTGCAAACTGGACTGCCAGGATCGCGGGAATGGCCAGTGCACCACCGATCAAGCCTGCAGTGATGTTGGCATCGGCTCGTCCACGACGCTCAAGCGTTCGACCGAGCCAGGCGATCATCAGCGGCCCCATGGCACCGAAGACCGCAAAGATCCAGCCGAAAGTCTGCGACGCATCGGCTGCTTCCAGGTGATGCACGCGCACAAAAAACGAGACCGTCCAGAACACAAACGCGTAGCCCATCAGGTTGAGAGAAAGAAATCCAAGATGGTGAAATGCGAGGGTTTTTGTGTTCTGGCGATAGAAGAGAAGCACTTCGCCAAAGGCCATGCGAGTGCCACTGGGCGCGACCCGCCTGACCGGTTCTGGCATCAACAAGAATGCCAACGCAAGAAAGAGCCCGGGAGCGCCGAGATACACGAATGTTTGCTGCCATGGCTGCAGCGGTCCGATGCCGGGAATGGTCATCGGCGGCAGGTCACTAACCAGATTCAGTACCACGCCGCCGATGACAAAGGCAATCCCGGAACCAAGGATGGGGCCAAGTTGATAGATGCTCATGGCGAGCGGTAAACGTTCACGGGGGAAGTAGTCGCCGAGCAGAGAGTTGGTGGCGGGGGTCAAGGTAGCCTCGCCGACGCCAACACCCATGCGTGCCAGGAGTACCTGCCAGAAGTTCTGTGCGAGCCCGCAAGTGGCCGTCATCACGGACCAGAAACCGACCCCGATACTGATGATGACCGTTCGATTGCGGTTATCCGCAAGCCAGGCGATGGGCAGAGCCGCCATGGCATAGAAGACGGCGAAGATGCCGTACAACCAACCGATCTCGGAGTCCGAGAGATCAAGATCGTGTTTCATCGGCTCGACAACGATGGCGACTATCTGCCGGTCGACAAAGGAGACCAGAGAGGCGAGCACTAAAAGTGCCAGTACGCTCCAGCCAACGATGGGTCGTGGAAAAGGCGTGGTCAATTAGCTGTTCCTGCCGTTTTTAGATGAATGGTGTTCACAGGATTGATCATCAGTCGTTCTCACCGGATGTGTGATGACCGTCGCTGCACGTGCGTGATGCAACCGCTTCGTCAATCAGCGCTGATGACTTTTCATCGATATCGCTGTACTGAAAAGCAGTCCGGCGACATGGTGATTTGGCGATGAGGTGAGCCACCTTGTTCAAGCGTCTGCCCTTTGCGGATCGAACAAATTGCGTGGGCATTACATCACAAACGATGAGAGTCGGTTTGTCTAGACTGGCGGACATGCCAACGGATGGGCTTCCCGGAAGTTCCTTGAAACAATCCAGTTCCGACAGAAGACGCGAAGTCCGTACTCCGGTAGTACAGGACGCGCTGGTCCATTTCCGTAATGGCAAGTCGTGGGTCTGCACCATTCGCGATTTTTGCAGCGCGGGTATGTTCATCAAGGGTGACCCCAGCGCCCTGCGTCAGTCCATGGGTGATGTTGATGATGGCGGCATGCTCGAGGTTCACTTTGCGGCCAGCGATGCACAGGGTCGCAGCCGACACTTCCACGTGGTGGGCAGGGCAGCCAGGCGTCTGGACGATGCCATTGGTCTGCATTTCGCTACGGGCCTCGACAAGGAAATACTGGCGGCGCTCGCGACTCGAGCAGTAACAGACGCGCCTGTTGTTCGCGAAGTGCGAAGCGCTCCTCGATCGACCAGCGGAAGTGATCAGAGCTTTGATTCCACCAAGGGCAGAAAACTCGCGGTTGCGTGCAGCAAGGCCGCGGAAGTCGCGCTCGGCAAACTGGCCGATGAGTTCTTTGCGCTGTTTGATGAAGAGCTCGACGGTTGTGAACGACGTGCATCTTCAATGCAGGAGCGGGAATCGTTTGGCATGGCAAAACGATTGCTGCCCAGAGCCGACAAAGAAATACGTTCGCGATTTGTTGGCTGGATAGTCGAGCTGTTGTGTGAACAGAAGGCACCGTCTGGATTTCGCATGTCGGAAGCGACGAAACCAGCCCCAGCTGAGCCGGTTGCTGTCGCGCCAGCCAAATCATCCAGATTTGCTACCGCCTCGAATCTGACGCTGGTCGAGAAAGAAGAGTTCGAACAGTGGCTGGTGGTTGCCGAAACCGTTTCATACATCGAACAGGAACTGCAGGACGAAATACTGATCTTGCGATCCTGGCTCGGCAAATTGCAGCCCGCCTGGAAAAACAAGGATGCCAACCCGGTATGTCCTGCCGTGGTGGCACGCAGTCTCAAACAGGCGCTATTGCCTTTGCAGCTGCGCGAAGAGGTTATCCGTGTGGCGTTTGGCTGCTTTGCGCGAATTGCGCACTCACGCCTCGGTGCGTTCTACGACAAGCTCATTTCCAGTCTGGAAAAAACCGGGCTGTTCCCAAGCATTGAATCCGTGGTCAACGAACAGCTCAGACAACACGTGCCGTCTGCACCCTCGCGCGCCGGAAGTTCGCGTGAATCGGCTGCGCAGCAACAGAATGCAGAAGACACCGGCTTTCGCGAGGATACCCAACACAGTGATGCCGCAACGTCGAGTGTCGGTCGAATTCTGCAGCTGGGACGAGACACGCAACAGCCTGCAAGTCAGCCGGCAAGCGGTGCGGGGAATCCGACGGTGGATGTCGATACCGTACTCGGTTTACTCGCTACCCTGCAGAACAAGGCAGCCGTTTCCGGCGATCAGTTGGGCGACGTCGATCTCAAGACGCTATTGATCCAGCAGCTGTCAGCCGCCACGGGGCGCGCGGTGCAATTACCTGCGGGCAGCGAGGCGTCACTCGATGTCGTGGATTTCTTTGTGGAGTCCGTGCAGGAAGACGAACTGCTGTCCCGATCGCTGCGCAATCTGGTTCGCAGGCTTGAAATCACCCTCGGCAAGGAAGTGCTGCGCAATCTGGGATCGAATGCCGATGGGCTGTTGCCGCATCCGGCAATACAGATGCTCCATCAACTTGAAGGCGTCGATGGTGGTGATAACAACCTGCAGGAAAACCAGAGTGTTGCCGGTGACCAGGTGGCGACCATTCTGACGCGCCTGATGAACGATTGGGACGGTAATACCCGCGCCTTTGAAGATGCGGTGCAGCAGATGACGCCGCTGGTGGACCGCCAGAAAAAAATCTATACCCGCAATGTCGAGCGCGTGATCAGCGGATGCGAAGGACGCTCACGCTTGCGTCGTGCCCGACAGGTTGTACTGCGCCGCTGTTCAGAGTTACTGGACGGGCATGAAGTGCCATCGCTCCTGATACAGATCATCAATCCGTCCTGGCGCAATCTGCTCGTCAATACCGCACTCCGGCATGGCGTCCGATCGATAGAGTGGAAGCAGCAGCTACAGGTGCTCCAGCGATTGGTCCATCGTCTCGATCCGCAGACTCGTGACAAATATACGAACACAGCGGACGATGGCAGTGCGGAAGTTCTGGTGCGTTGTCTGGCGGACGGGCTGGTTTCCATTGGTTCAACCTCTGATGGAGGCCTTCTGGATCGGCTCAGGCTGCTGCTGGCCGGGGACTTTGCTCAGGACCAGTTGGTCTGCATTGAGCCGGGTCAGCTGGCACACTTGTTCGGTTGGGTGGACTCCACGCAGTCGCACGAGCCGATGCCTCCCAGCAGGGATGACCGGGAGCGTGCTCGCTGGCTCGACAACCTGCGGCGTGCCCGAGTGCTGCAGACGGGTACCAGCGTCAAATTTGTTGCGCCGGACCAATCCGCTCAAGTCGCCGCTCAGATTGCCATACTGGCGTGGGTTGATGCAGCGGGCGAACACTTTGTTTTTGTCAATCGTCGCGGCTTGCAGTCACATGAACTCAGTCTTGGTGACGTTACCGATGCACTGCATTCGGGCGGCATGACCATTCTCGATGGATACGACACGTCACTGGTTGATCGGGTGAGCGACAGGATGGTGCATCGGGCGCACTCCCGTGTCACGGCCGGCACACAACAGGATGAATTGACCCAGATCGCCAATCGGAAGGCGCATGAGCGTGCCGTTGACAAGGCGCTGGATCTTGCGAGGCAAAGCGATTCGACACACTGTGTATTGCAGATCGACCTGGATCGATTCCGGATGTTCAATTCTGCCGTCGGTTTTGACGGCGGAGATCAACTGCTCAAGCGGATCGCCCGTCTGATCGAGGAAAATGCTGATGGTCTGGATGCGTCCATTGCCCGCATCGGTGCAGACGAGTTTGGTGTGGTGTTGCTCGATACCGACATCACGCAGGGGATGCAGCTCGCCGACACACTCGTCGCCGCGATTCGCGACACGAACATCAACTGGAAAGGTCAGCTGAACGGGGTTACGGCCACCATCGGTGTTCTTGGAATTGACCGGGGCACGGAAGATAGCCGGCACGTATTGAATAATCTTGCGGGTGCCTGTCGACGAGGCAAGGATCTGGGTGGCGATCGTGCGTGCGCATATACCGAAAATGATGAGACGCTCAGGGCCGAACAAGAGGTCATGCAACTCGCCAGCCAGATCGAAAAACACCTGGCCGATGGCAGGGTACGTCTGAATGTTCAGCTGATTGCCCCCGCGGATGGCAATCTCTCGTTGCTGCCTCACCATGAAGTTCTCATCACGTTCACGGATGACGAGGGGAATACCGGTTCGCCAGTGAAGTTCATTGAAGCTGCCGAGCGGCATAGCAAGATGCCGCTGGTGGACAGATTCGTGGTGTCCGGTGTCCTCGGCTGGATGGGCAAGCACCCCGAGGCGCTCGACGGAACGTCTGGTTTTTCGATCAACCTGTCGGGTCAGTCAATGATCCAGGAAGACTTCCTGAGCTTTGTGCTCGATCATTTCGAAAAGAGTGGCGCATCACCACAGAAGGTCTGCTTCGAAATTACGGAAACAGCCGCCATAGGCAATATGTTCCGCGCCACCGAGTTCATGCAGAAATTCAAGGTCATGGGATGTCGTTTTTCGCTGGATGATTTTGGCAGCGGTATGTCCTCATATGGCTATCTGCGCAAACTACCGGTCGACTATCTGAAGATCGATGGCTCTTTCGTGAAGAACATGGCGAATGATGAAGGTGATCGGGCGGTGGTTCGCTCCATCAACGAAATCGGGCACTTTCTCGGCAAGAAGACGGTGGCGGAATACGTCCACGATGATGCTACGCGGCAGCTCGCGTGCGAAATCGGCGTCGATTACCTGCAGGGTTGGGCCATCGAAAAACCGAAACCGATCGATCGTCTGCTTGACCTGACGGCAGAGGTCGTCGCGAACGCAAGCTGATCCTTCGATGTGTGCGCTTGTCACGCGATCGGATTCAACAACAAGAGCTGTCCCGAATCACTCCGCTGCCATCGAATAGGGCGCGGATTCTTCCACCTGACAGAACAGGGTCTGGAACTTCCAGCCTTCGACAGTTCGCACATAACTCTCTCGATACCAGCCGATGATGCGCTGATAACGAACCTCGTCTGCGGCGACGTTTTCCGTGTACAGCATGATCAGTCGCCAGTGACCGGTGGCGCGATCCGCCTGAACCTCAATCACCGGATTGATGGCGTGGTGAGCCGAGTTACGGATGCGCCCGCTGGTTCCGACCGCTGCCAGAAAAGC
Organism: Gammaproteobacteria bacterium; assembly: GCA_031385325.1. Lineage (GTDB taxonomy): Bacteria > Pseudomonadota > Gammaproteobacteria > Pseudomonadales > Azotimanducaceae > SYFY01. Next base: position 13,128 of record JANNBJ010000118.1, read on the forward strand.
CTTGATGGCTTCGCGTCCTTCCGCCTTCCCCATGACTGTGGCTTCCCAGGTTGCGTCTTCGGCAAACAGTGGTCCCAGTTTTTCCGGATTGTGGTTGTCGTCACAGGCGGCGCAGTACAACGCCTTCAGTTTGCGAATGGCTTCGATGTCCTCGAGGACCTGAATGCGTTGTTCGAGTGTGTTCATGTGCTTGCCCTCTGGGTCACTGAAACAGATCTGGCGAGATCGTACCGGGAAAATGCAGGTTTAGCGGTTTCCTTTCTGGAAGGCCAGTTTTTGTTCCCCTCTCTCTTCTCACTGCCTTCTGTTCAATCCTTGCGCTTGTTATGGTGCAGCGCTTCAAGATTTCGGGTGGGGTGGGGAAGGCATGGCATTTTCAGGATTCGATCTATCGGGACGCGTCGCGCTCATCACAGGGGGCAATGGCGGCATCGGTCTGGGCATGGCCAAGGGTCTGGCCGAAGCAGGATGTGAAATCTGCATCTGGGGAACCAATCCGGCAAAGAACGAAAAAGCCCTCGCCGAACTTGCGGCGATCGGTCCGAAAGTCAGTGCGTTTGTTTGTGATGTCGCCGATGAGCACGCGGTTGAGTCGACGTTCGCCGCCAGTCTCAAGACACACGGTCGTATCGACGGATGTTTCGCCAATGCAGGTGTTGGTGGTCGTAACACTGCGTTCGACGAAATGACCACCGAGGAATGGGATCGGATCATCAGCGTCAATCAAAGCGGCGTGTTCTATACGTTCCGGGCGGCCACCCGCCACATGAAGGAACGGGCGCTGCAGGGTGATGCGTTTGGCCGACTGGTCGGGACGGCGAGTCTGGCTGCGATTTCTGGCCAGGCGCGTGGTGAACACTATGCGCAGAGCAAAGGTGGATTGGTCGCCATGATCAAGGCACTGGCGGTGGAATACGCGCGTTATAACGTGACTGCGCACACGCTGCTGCCGGGCTGGACAGAAACGGACATGACCCAGGGTGCCTTCAGTAATCCGAAGTTCGTTGAAAACGTGTTCAAACGAATGCCCGTTCGACGCTGGGGCAAGCCTGCGGATTTCGCGGCGATCGCGATTTACATCATGAGCGAAGCCAGCAGCTTCCATACTGCCGAGACGTTTCTGATCGATGGCGGGTATTTTGCGTACTGAGACCTCGTGAGAAGAGGTGGTTCCACAGCTGTTCCTGCTCCCGCCGGCTTTCCGGATGCTGGGTGTTCCATTGGGATTGCAGTCGTCGTACACGTGGAACTGATTACCCCGGCTCGCTCTGATCGGAAGGCCACCTGATGAGTGATCAGGGCCGGTCGATCGATGTTTCCGCCGGCATGCGACGACTGCTTGCATCGGAAGCCACTTCCAATTTTGGTTCGATGTTGTCGCGGCTGGCGATTCCATGGATTGCCGCACTGGTGCTTGAGGTGACACCGCTGCAGATGGCATGGCTGGTGATCGCCGATGTCGTGGCTGGCGCGGCCGGCAGCCTGTTTGTCGGCAGCCTGGTGGATCGAACGAACAAGAAAAACCTGATGATTGCCAGCGATCTGATACGCGCCGTTGTTATCGGTGCGGTAGCTGCCTTGTTATTCATGGAGTCGTTGTCGTTCTGGATTCTGGTGCTGCAGTCGGCGGCGAACGGTGTGCTCGCCATGGCGTTTTCCATCGCCCGATCTGCGTGGCTCGCCGAGCACGTTCCGCATGGCGAACTCACGGTGCGCAATTCGCAGATGTCTGCCGCGTCGAGCACCTCCGAGTCGGTTGCATTTGCATCCGGTGGCTGGATCTATCAGTGGCTCGGGCCGATGTTTGCGTTGGTGAGTGATGCGGCGTCGTACGTGATTTCGGCGTTGTGTCTGCGCGGGCTCCCGGAGTTGCCGCAGCCCGTTGGCCTGCGTGAATCTGCCAGAGGCAACTGGATCGAGGAAGCGATTGCTGGCTTCAGGCTGGTGGCCGAAAGGCCGGTGCTTCGTTCGCTTGCGGTGTGTGATGTTTTCCTGGCACTCGGCTTCAGCATCACCGGCGCCAGTTACATGATCTTTGTGTCGCGAGATCTGGCCTTCGAGACGGGTCCGCTCGGATTGATCTTTGCAACCGGTGCCCTGGGCTCGCTGGCCGGCGCCGCAATCGCTTCGCGTCTGGGGAGCGCCCTGGGTAGTGGCAACGCGTTGGCAGTCGGACTGCTCGCGGCTGGGTTCGGTGCACTGCTGATTCCGCTGGTACCTGCTGCAGGACTGCTTGGTGCCTTGTTACTGATCGGCCATCAGATCATTGGTGATTCAGGCAGTGTTGTCGCCATGATCCACAGCCGCACACTCAGGCAGGTTCATTCGCCGGCAGCCATTCGTGGGCGGGTCGATGCGGCGCTGCGAGGAATCAGTCAGCTTGCCACGCTGATTGGTGCGTTGGCTGGCGGGCTGCTTGCGACGATGTGGGGTACTCGGGCTTCACTGTGGCTGGCTGCGGCGGTGATCCTGGTCGCCGCGCCATTAGTCTGGGGACTGTTCAGAGGGAGTGATCTGCAAGAAATTGTGTCACCACCCGATTGAACTCGTCGGGCCGATCCAGATTGGCCGTGTGTCCTGCATTGTCGATGATCACCTTGCGAGCACCGGGAATCTTCGCCGCCATGTAGTCGGTGGCCTTGAGGAACGGTGTGTCGTTGGCACCGGCGAGCACCAGGGTTGGTACAGCAATGCCTGGCATTGAATCCAGTACCTTCGAATCCTGCTGGGTGAGGATGCCGCGTGCGGCCAGTCGCAAGCCCGTGCTCGTGTGTTTCTCGCCGGATTCGATGGCCATCCGGTTCCAGCCTTCCCGAGCTTCGTCGTTCCGATAACCGGGACCGGTGTCGAATATCAGCAGGCCACGTACACGATCGGTGTGGAAAACGTTGAAGGCGAGCGACAGGTAACCACCGAGCGACAGACCACCGATCACCGCCTGCTCGATCTGCAGATGATCAAGCAGTGCGGCCATATCGTGCATGGTGTTGTCACGCGAGTACAACGCAGGATCATCCGGTGCGCCAGAGCGACCATGGCCACGCACGTCCCAGAGGACGAGCGTGTGTCTGGCCGCCAGCGCGGCGATGTTCGGCGCCCACATCTGAGTGTTCGCCGAATAACCGTGGGTCAGCAGGATCGCTGGACCACTGCCGTGGACTTCGTAGTAGAGATCGATGTCACCGCGAGTCAGGAGTGCCATTACCAGTTGGCCAGTTCGCGTTCGATCTGTGCACCGTACTGTACCACCGCTTCGTTGTATCGACGTGGCAGGTGGTAGCTCGGGAACAGATCCTTGCTCGGCTTGTAATCACGCAGCACCTGTTTGGCCACGGTGATCTTGTGCACCTCTGTCGGGCCGTCAGCCAGACCCATGGTGTATGAGCCGATCAGCATGCCGGTGAACGGCATTTCATTGGAAACGCCGATCGAACCATGCAGATGCAGGGCGCGTGACACCACATCGTGATAGACCTTTGGCATCAGTGCCTTGATGGCAGCGATGTCCTTGCGCACTTTCATGTAGTCCTTGTATTGATCGATCCGCCACGCGGTGCGCAGCACGATCAGCCGGAACTGTTCCATCTCCATCCATGAATCGGCGATTTTTTCCTGCACACTCTGTTTGTCCGCCAGTATTTCGCCCTTGGTTGAGCGCGACAGAACCCGCTCGCACGTCATGTCGAAGGCACGTTGCAACTGGCCCATGGTGCGCATGGCGTGGTGGATACGGCCGCCACCGAGACGTGTCTGCGCTACTGCAAACGCCTGGCCACGGGCACCCAGCATGTTCGTTTTCGGAATGCGGACGTTTTCGTAGCGGATGTATGCGTGACTGCCGTGACCGCGAGGTTCGGTGCCAACCCCGGTGTTGCGCACGATGTTGATTCCGGGTGTTTCGCTCGGCACGATGAACATGGTCATGCGTTTGTGTGGGGCGGCATCGGGATCGGTGACGGCCATGACGATGAGGAATGACGCCCAGCGGGCGTTCGACGAAAACCACTTTTCACCATTGATGACAAAATCGTCACCGTCCTGCGTGGCGCTGCAGGTAAACATGGTCGGGTCGGCGCCACCGAGTGGTTCCGTCATCGAAAAACACGACACGATCTCGCCATCCAGTAACGGCTGCAGATAACGCGCCTTGTGTTCCTTGGTGCCGTAGTGGGCGAGGATCTCTGAGTTGCCGGTATCGGGCGCCTGGCAACCAAAGGTGATGGGCGCAAATCTCGACTTGCCGAGCACTTCGTTCATGAGTGCGAGCTTCAACTGACCGAAGCCCGGGCCACCGAGATCCGGGCCGAGGTGACAGGCCCACAGGCCGCGATCCTTCACCTCCTGTTGCAGTGGTCGAACCAGACGGATGAAATCCGGATTTTTCACGTCATAGGAGTCCTCGAGCACCATGTCGAGGGGTTCGACCTTTTCTCGCACAAAGGTCTCCATCCAGTCGAGCACCGGCTGGAATTCAGGATCGGTATCAAAGCCCCAGGACATGTCAGGTCTCCCATCAGGTAAATGAACATTGGCCGGTATTAGAGGCGATGTGCCGGCGGACTGTCCACCGGAAGCGTGATTGGAGACGATGACGTAGAATCCCGCCACTTCTATCCCGCTGGAGAGGATTTGTGATCGATCTGAATATCAACGGACGCATTCTGCAGGTCGATGTCGACCCGGCGACGCCACTGCTGTGGGTGATTCGGGAACAACTCGGGCTCACCGGTACCAAATTCGGTTGCGGGATTGCCCAGTGTGGCGCCTGCACCGTTCACATGAATGGGCTCGCCGTCCGATCGTGTGTGACACCAGTGTCCGCCGCGACGGGCTCGCAGATCGTCACGATCGAGGGCATTGGTATTGATGGTCAGCTGCATCCGGTGCAGCAGGCCTGGATCGATGAGCAGGTACCGCAGTGCGGTTATTGCCAATCCGGCCAGATCATGTCTGCGGTTGCACTGCTGACCAACAATCCGTCGCCTGATGACGCGGCAATCACGGACGCGATGCAGGGCAACATCTGCCGCTGTGGCATGTATGGCCGGATTCGCAAGGCAATCCAGCGGGTCAGTGTCCCGGCACCTCAGCAGTTGGACAATGCGGTGAGTATCCATGAGCCATCGCTGATGGGTTTTAAGGAGGTGCAACATGGGTAAGTGGACACGACGAGGGCTGATTACCGCGGGTGTCGTTGCTGGTGGCGCGTTGGCAGTTGGTGTGGCCATTCGTCCCGGTCATCGGGTTCCAAAGCTGTCGCCGCTGGTGGCCGGTGAAGGCGAGCAGTTGATCAACACCTGGGTTTTGATCGGCTCTGACAATATCGTTACGGCGATCGTGCCGCACTCAGAGATGGGGCAGGGCGCGCAGACTGCGCTGGCACAGATGCTGGCTGATGAACTGGATGCAGACTGGAATCTGGTCCGTTTCAGTGAAGCCCCTGCTGAAGATGAGTTTGCCAACTATGCGGTTGGTCGTGGATTCATTCTTGGCGGCCAGACCTTCCCGGGTTTGCTGGAACCGACGATTGATGGTGCGTTCCTGCAGATCACCAAGGCCCTGCACCTGCAGATTACCGGTGGCAGCGCCAGCATACGTGCCACCGGTCTGCACGGCATGCGTATGGCCGGGGCGGCAGCCCGTGAAATGCTGGCAGCGGCGGCGGCAGAAGCATGGAACGTTCCCGTCAGCGAGATTGTTACTCAGAACAGCGTGCTGTCGCACGCGTCTTCCGGCAAGTCCGCGCCTTATGCCGAGTTTGCCGCCGCAGCCGGTGCCAATGCACCACCGGTGCATCCAACGCTCAAGACAACTGATCAGTTCCGCATCATGGGCAAGAGTGTGCAGCGCCTCGATATTCCGGCCAAGGTTGATGGTAGTGCGAAGTTCGGGATCGACGTCGTCGTGCCTGGCATGAAATACGCCGCGATTCAGGCGGCGCCGGTGCTTGGCGCAAAACTGAAATCAGTCGACACCGCAGCTGCCAAGGCGATGCCTGGTGTGCACTCGGTGGTGGAGCTGGATGAGGCGGTCGCCGTCGTCGCCGATGGCTGGTGGCAGGCCAAACAAGCCGTTGCTGCGCTGTCACCAATCTGGACCGAAACACCGGCCGATGGCGCGTCCAGTGATTCGATCTATGCCGGCTTCAAGCAGGATATGGACAAAGCAGTCGCCGAGGGCAAGGAAGAAGAGGATCTCAGCAAGGGTGATGCGCGTGGCACGCTCAAATCGGCACATCGTCTGATCGAGGCCGTTTACAAAGTGCCGTACCTCGCTCACGCCTGTATGGAGCCGATGAATGCGACAGCGCTGGTAGCGGATGGTAAATGCGAGATCTGGCTGGGCAGCCAGAATCCGCTCGGCACCAAACATGCGGTTGCCGGGGCGCTAGGGCTGGATGCTGACAAGGTCACGGTGCACAACCACATCATGGGTGGCGGTTTTGGCCGCCGTGCAACGGATGACACTTCGCTGCAGGCGGCGTTGATCGCGAGCAAGGCGGGTGTGCCTGTCAAACTCATCTGGTCGCGTGAAGAAGACATGCGCCACGATCACTATCGTCCGGCGGCAACCTCCGTGTTCCGCGCTGCGTTTGATGAAAGTGGTGCGGTGATTGCCTGGGAAAACCAGTTTGTCGACAAACATGAACCCAAGGAAGCGCCACACATTCCGTATGACGTTCCCAATCAGTTCATTCATTTTGCCAACAGCCCGACACACGTGCGATTCGGACCATGGCGCAGTGTCGACCATTCGCAGCACGGCTTTTTTACCGAAGGTTTTTTCGATGAAGTAGCAACCGCGGCGGGCAAAGATCCGTTCGAGCTGCGTCGTGAACTGCTGGCTGACAAGCCGCGTCACAAGGCTGTGCTCGAGTTGGCTGCGGAAAAAGCCAATTGGTCAGCCAAACGAGTTGCTGGCAGTGGCCGTGGTATTGCGCTGCAGCAGTCGTTTGATTCGATTGTGGCGACCGTCGCGAACGTCACGGTTGACGCAGCCGGTGTACGGGTGACCAAGGTCGTCTGCGCCGTGGATTGTGGTTTTGCGGTATCGCCTGACGCGCTGGCGGCGCAGATGGAATCCGGCATCCTCTATGGCCTGACGGCTGCGTTATATGGCGAGATCACCATCGACAAAGGTGCTGTCGTGCAAGGCAATTTCAACGACTATCCCATGGTGCGAATGAACGATGCCCCGATCATCGAGGTACATATCCTCAACAGTGGTGCGGCCATGGGCGGTGGTGGCGAGCCGGGTACGCCTGGCATCGCGCCTGCGCTTGCGAACGCGATCTTCGACGCAACGGGACACCGCATTCGTGAACTGCCGGTGAGCCGGCACGACTTCAACTTCAAGGTTGAAGAGGAAGAGGAGCCGCACAAGCCGATAACGTTGCAGCAGATGGGGGCTTGAACTGTTTGAAGGTTATTGGTGATTGAGAGGAGTGACCATGCGGACTGGTGATGGCAGATCAGGGGCATCGGCAATTCGGGGCATTTGCTGGTTGTTGACGTTGGCGTGCAGTACTGCCCTTGCAGCGGAATATTCCCCGCCGGTGGGCAAGGACTACCCGCAGCGGGTGTACTTCGGTGATACGCACCTGCACACGCGCAACTCTGCAGATGCCTACTCGCTGGGCAACATGAACCTCACGCCTGCTGACGCCTTCCGTTTTGCACGAGGGCAGGAAGTGGTTGCCCACAACGGGATGCGCGTGAAGCTGCGTCGTCCGCTGGATTTTCTCGTCGTATCGGACCACGCAGAGTATCTGGGGGGTTATTACCGCTTCAATGTGAACGATCCGCTGGTGCGTAACACCGACACCGGTCGGCAGTGGCAGCAGTTTGTTGCAGAAGGCAATTCAACAAAAATGATGGCCGCCTTTACGGGCAGCATCAATGATCCGAAGAACAATCCACCATTTCCCGAAGATGTCCGGCGAAAGATCTGGACCGATGTCGCGATGACGGCTGATGAGCATGATGACCCTGGCAAGTTCACGGCATTCATAGGCTACGAATGGACGTCGATGATCAATGGCAGCAATCTGCATCGTGTGGTGATCTACAAGGATGGTGCTGACAAGGTGGCACAACGGCCGCCGTTCACCGCGCAGGACAGCATTGACGCCCGGGACCTGTGGGCGGCGCTGGCTGACTATGAAGCGAAGACCGGTGGAGAGGTCATGGCCATTGGCCACAACGGCAATCTGTCGAACGGCCTGATGTATGGCGAGAAAATGCTCGATGGCAAACCACTGGATCGTGCGTACGCCGAGATGAGCAGTCGTTGGGAACCGCTGTTCGAAGTCACTCAGGTGAAAGGTGACAGCGAATCGCATCCGAAGTTGTCGCCGACGGATGAGTTTGCCGACTTCGAGAACTGGGATACCTTCAACATCAGCAACACGCAGAAAAAAGAAGACTGGATGCTGCAGTACGAGTACGCACGCGGTGTGCTCAAGCATGGACTGCGCAAGGAAGCACAGCTCGGGGTCAATCCGTTCAAGTTCGGCCTGATTGGCAGCACCGATGGGCACAATTCCATCTCGACGGCGGAAGAAGACAACTTTTTCGGCAAGTTCCCGGAATCGGAGCCGATGCCGGACCGCTTTACCTCGAAGATGGCGCGACAACTCGATCCGAACTGGAAGCTGGTGGCGTCGGGTGTTGCCGCGGTCTGGGCGACCGATAACACCCGTTCAGCGCTGTTTGACGCCATGCAACGTCGAGAGGTGTATGCCACCACAGGTTCGCGTATGGAAGTCCGCTTTTTCGGCGGCTTTGATTACCGCAAGGATGATGTGTTGGTACCAACCTGGCTCGACGCCGCCTACGGTAAAGGTGTACCGATGGGAGGCGATCTGACAGCAGCGCCAGGGGGAGCAGCGCCGAGTTTCATAGTCGTCGCGGCCAAGGACCCGGATGGCGCCAACCTTGATCGCGCACAGATCATCAAGGGCTGGCTTGATACCGACGGAAGTTTGCAGGAGAAGGTGTACGACGTCGCCTGGTCTGGTGATCGGGTAATTGATCCGAAGACCGGAAAACTGCCGGCCGTCGGCACCACTGTGGATATCGACAAGGCGACGTACACGAATGCCATTGGCACGGGCGATCTGGCCGTCGTGTGGATGGACCCGGATTTTGATGCAAATCAGCGCGCGTTCTACTACGCACGTGTGCTGGAGATTCCTCGTCCGCGCTGGTCGACAGTGGATGCCGCGTTTTTTGGCACACAGATTCCGCCAGAGATTCCTCGAACCATTCAGGACCGGGCTTATACCTCGCCGATCTGGTACACACCGTAACGGCGGCGCAGGTGATGAGGAAGAACGTGCAGGCGTGAATCCCACAGATCGATGAAACGCTTCCTGTCCGATCCTCTGCTCCACTTCATTGCGCTCGGCGCCGTGTTGTTCGGTGCATGGCACTTTCTTCATCCCGATCGCGCAGTCAATGACACCCACACCATCCGGGTTGATCGAGCGGCGCTGCTCGAGTTCATCCAGTTGCGCATGCGGGCTTTCAATGAAGCGGATGCGCAGGCCCGACTGGCCTCGTTCACTGATGAGGCATTGGACGATGTCGTCAACGCGTTTGTGCGGGAGGAAGCGCTGCATCGATCGGCGGTTGCCATGGGTCTGGACGCTGATGACTACGTCATCAAACAGCGGTTGGTACAGAAGATGGAGTACATGGCAGAAGGCGTGACGGCCGATCAGTCGACGCCGCCTGATGCCCAACTGGAGGATTTCTTCCACCAGCATCAGGCGCAGTACACGGAACCCGCGCACATCTCGTTCACGCATGTGTTCTTCAGCGCCAGTCGGCATGGTGAAGAGCAAGCGAGCGCGATTGCAGAAAAGACACTGATTGAACTTAAGTCACGGCAGGTTCCGTTTACCGGCGCCACCGGTTTCGGCGAGCGTTTCCCCTACCTGGTGAACTACGTCGAACGAACTCGCGAGGACGTGGCAGCCCACTTCGGCGCGCAGATGACTGATGCGCTGTTTGCTCTATCGCCTGAAACCTTCGACTTGACTGAGTGGCGTGGGGTGTACTCATCGTCCTTCGGCAAACACCTGGTGCTGCTGACCAGGAATGTTCCGGCGCGAAACCCGGATTTTGCCGAGGTCCGGTCACGGGTACTGCAGGACTTCACGGCAGAACAATTGCGAGCGCGCAAGGCCGAGTTCGTTTCGCGAGTGGTCAGTGAGTACAACGTCGATATCGCGGCTGACCTGCAACAGGGTGCGGCGCCTTGAGCGTTGCAAGGAGATTCGCGTTGCGCGTTGTCCAGCCCGTGGTCTTGTGCGCTGCCTTGTTCGCGGGTGGGGCCTGCGCGCACGACAGTCGCCCCATCTTTGTCCAGATCGAACCCGGTGATCGGGGTCAGACGTTATTGTCATGGAAAATTCCCGACAGCGTTCGGGTAGCGGATGCGCCCGACGTTGTGCTCACCGGTGGTTGCAGGGCAGCGATGGATCCCGAACGGCACGGTGAAACCGGTGTGAACCGCTCTGATCGTTCCATGTCGAAGTCGCTCCAGGGAATACTTTGGTACGCTTGTGATGAAGACGATTCAGCCAAGCGGGTGATGCTGAAATTTCCAGGCTCTGCCCCGTCGCTGGCAACCCTTGTGCGAGTGCAGTGGCCGGATGGATCAACGCAGACGATGCACGCAGCGCCCGGAGAGCTGCAGATCGACGTGCCGGTGCGCGCTTCGACCGGTGGCGTGCTGCGGCATTACTTCGCCCTTGGCGTTGAACACATCCTGCAAGGTTACGATCACCTTCTCTTCGTGGTCTGTCTTGTTTTGCTGGCGGGCAGATTCAAGCGCATCACCCTTGCGGTAACCGGGTTTACGGTGGCGCACTCGATAACTCTGGGTGCATCAGCCATGGGTTATGTCACTGTGCCCGTGCCGCCGGTTGAGGCCGCCATCGCGTTGAGCATCGTCTTTCTTGCGGCGGAGCTGGCCCGCGCAAGCCGGGATACGCTTGCCTGGCGACACCCTGTGGTGGTGGCGGGGCTGTTCGGTCTGCTGCATGGGTTCGGTTTTGCGGCGGTGCTCGCAGAGGTTGGCTTGCCGCACAACGAATCACTGGTTGCGTTGCTGGGATTCAATCTTGGGGTGGAAGCAGGTCAGCTCGTCTTTGTGCTGGTACTCATGCTGGGGCTTGGCTTGTTGACTCGATTTCGTGCTGACAGTGTCAAGACTGAGCTTTTTCCTCGCCTTGCAGCCTATCCAATAGGCGCGATTGCCATGTTTTGGGTCATTGAGCGCCTGGTATTGTTCGCCTGATCGCCCACCATTTCATTCAATATGTGCCCATAATCGGGCAAATAGTTTGAGATGGACCTTCTGAATATGGACGATCCCGGCGTGACCTTCGCTGCAGAACCAGAACTCATCGACTATCTCATCCGTTCGACCGGCCTCCCGGCGGGTCAATGCGAACGGCTGGTGCAGGACATCCTTGCCCAGTTTGATGAAACCGTTGATCAGTTTGTCCAGCGTCGGCATCTGGAGTTGAAAGCGCGTGGCCACAGGAATCCGGTGATCTATGAGCGGGTACTTGCAGAAGTTGCGATGCGCCGTTTTGTCGCTCCAGCCCTCAGTGAACGGCAGATTCGCCGGCTGATTTACGGTTAAGCCCTTGTCCTGAAGGGGGGCCTGAAAGGGTGTGACGCATGTGTGGAATAGTGGGCTACGTAGGCAACCGGCAGGCGATGCCGATCCTGATTGAAGGTCTGGGGCGTCTCGAATACCGGGGTTACGACTCTGCCGGTATCGCGCTGTTGCGAAAGGATCGTGTTGAAGTCATCAAGAAGTGTGGTCGGGTGGCGGAACTGCGAGCAGCCTTACCCAAACGCAACGTGGCGACGGCCGGCATCGCGCACACCCGCTGGGCCACCCATGGCAAACCCAGCGATCTCAATGCCCACCCGCATGTCAGCGGTGATCTGGCCATCGTACACAACGGCATCATTGAAAACGCCCGTGAACTGAAGGCTTATCTCGCCGGCAAGGGTGCAACGTTTGTTTCGGAGACCGATTCCGAAGTGCTGGCTGCCTTGATTGCAGATGAATACTCAGGCGATCTGCTGGCGGCAGTACGCAATGCGTTGCGGCGCGTCGCTGGAACCTATGGCCTTGCCGTAGTTCACGCAGCGCATCCCGACGAACTGATTCTGGGGCGCAATGGCAGCCCCGTCATCATCGGCGTCGGTGAACATGAAATGCTCGCCGCTTCGGACACGTCCGCATTGGTGTCGCATACCCGTCAGGTGGTCTATCTCGAAGATGGTGAAGTGGCGCGGCTCACTCCGCGGGCTTATGAAATTCAGGACCTCAATGCCACCCGGGCGCTGCGGTCGACGGCAACCATTGATGCCGAAGCGGTGCTTGCGAGTCGTGGTGATCATGAACATTTCACGTTGAAGGAAATCTGCGAACAACCGGAAACCCTGCGCAGCGTGCTGCGGGGTCGGTTGGATACGCGTTTTTCAACCGCTCATTTTGGCGGGCTCAACCTGGAACCCAGGCAGCTCATGGCCTTCAAGCGCATCAAGCTGCTGGGTTGTGGCAGCGCGTATCTGTCGGCCACCATCGGGGCCTCGATGATCGAGCGACTGGCACGCCTGCCGGCCGATGCAGAGTCGGCCGCAGAATTTCGTTACCGCAATCCGATCATCGAGCCGGATACCCTCTATTTTGCCGTCAGCCAGTCGGGGGAAACCTATGACACGCTTGCGGCCGTGCAGGAAATCCAGCGCAAGGGTGGCACGGTGCTGGGTGTGGTCAATGTGGTTGGCAGCAGCATTGCACGCCAGTGCGGTGCAGGGATCTACCTGCACGCCGGGCCGGAAGTGGCCGTGGTTTCAACCAAGACCTTCACCAATACCCTGGCGGTTTTTGCACTGCTGGCGCTGCATCTGGGACGAATGCGAGACCTGTCACCGGCTGAAGGCAAACGCATCCTCGAGGCACTGGAAACGTTACCGGATCAGGTGCAAGGGTTGATCGATCGACAAGCTGACTTTGCTGTGTTGGCAACGAAGTATGCGCAATTTGATCGCGCCTACTTTGTGGGGCGGTGCGAGGGTTATGGGCTTGCGCGTGAAGGTGCGCTCAAGCTCAAGGAGATCTCCTACATACATGCCGAAGCCTATCCGGCATCCGAACTGAAGCACGGACCACTGGCGCTTATCGATCCGCGAACACCCACGATAGCGATCGTGCCTGACGATGATCTTCTGGCGAAAAATCTGTCGAGTATTGCCGAGATCAAGGCCCGCAGTGGACCGGTGCTGGCGATCGGCCACAGCGAGGAACTGGCCGCCGACGTCGATGACTACATTCGTGTTCCACGCAGCCATCCGTTGCTGGATTCAATCCTCATGCTGATTCCGCTGCAGTTTCTCGCTTATCACGCAGCGCTTGCACGAGGGTGCGATGTTGACAAGCCGAGAAACCTTGCGAAAAGCGTGACCGTGGAGTAGTGACGAACGCTCTAGCCCGCACTATTCATGAATGACCTACTGCGGACGCCGATAGCAGCAAAAACACTGGTCGTGCTCCCTCCGCGTGCTCGACGTGCCATCAGGCACGCCTGTGCGCGCTCCAGTCCGCGCCACCCAGCGTTTTCACTACTCTCGACGCCCTCGCTACGACCCTTCATGAATAGTGCGGGCTAGTAATTCTGTTTAATTCGCTCCTGCGAATTAAACAGTTCGGAGCCTGAGCGGCTCCTCGCATTTTCCCTGCGTTTCACACATGAAAAATGGTGGTGCGTCCCTGCACCACGCAGGATGGTCTGCTGACTCAGCCCTTCCCTTATCCAGCCGCGCTTTTGATCTCTGGCGTTTTATCCATTGCGCGCCGATTGGTTGATGCGCGAGATAGTGCATCTACGGTAATCGACTGAGCCGCCGATCTGGCCAGCGGCGGGGTGGTCTGCATGGCGAGGATGTAGCGGCAGAGATTCTGCGCAGCTTCTGTCCTTGTGGCATACGGTCCGATCGATCCTTCACGCGAGGCGAAGTACCAGTCGTTGCCCTGCTGGGTTACGCGGCGCAGCGAATCAGGGCTGTTCATGTTGTCGAGAATCAGCGAGCCGGCCGTGCTGATGCGACGTACGACATCTGCCAGTGGCATCTCGACGACCTGCTGTTGGCCATCCATGCGGCAGCTGACCCGAGCGATGCCGGATCGATCGTCCGCATCAAGGACCATGAACATGGTGCTTGCTTCGGCGAAGAGTCGCCCTTCGAGACGACGGGTCAAATGCAGTTGTTTCATGACGTTCAATCCTTGGAACTAATCACCGCCATCATATGGGGAGGTTCTCCCGGTAAATGGGAAATGGTTCACAGATCCTGGTTGAGCGGTTTACTTGGCGCGTTGTAGGGGGGCGCTCAGCGACTTCTGAACAGCCCCACATAGATCGGGACGACCAGCAAGTGGATGCTCACCAATGTCGTCAACGCTACCACCGGGCCCCAGACATCGGCGATCATCCCGGCACCGACCGCAGCAATCAAAAATACCAGCGAGCCCGCAAAGGCGACCACCGAACCCAGGGTCGCCCGCTGTGCATCCGTGAAGTCCTGTTGCAGAAGGTGGTTTTTGGCGGTCTGGTTGAGCCCATACAGTAATGACGGGACGGTCATGATGGCCGGCGACCAGAGGTTGGCCAGCCACAAACCCAGAAGATGGAGCAGTTGCCCGAGGGCGCTGCCGGCGATCAACACACGCAGGTGCGTGAAGCGATCGATCACAGGTCCGGCAAACCAGAAACTCAAGGCAGCCAGAGCATGTGCAGCGGTGCGCAGTGCGCCGATCGCCCAGATTGGCCAAAGCGTTCGATGGAAGGCGGCAACAAACTGAAAATTGGCTTCGCCAAACCCGAACGAAACCGACTGTGCAACGGTTAACCAGGCAAGCCTCGGTGTCTGCGCGATGTGTTTGATGGCAATCCAGACTTGGCCGGTTGCGCGATTGCCGAGGTTATGTATCCGATTCGGCTCGTGGAGACCGAAGCTTAAGATCCAGGCCGCCAACTGTGGAATGACGCTCAACCAGAACACCCAGACCAGCGACCAATAGCCGATGATGCCGCCAAGCAGCGCGCCAATGGCAAGCCCTGTCTGCGACATCGAGCCCATCTGACCATAGTGATGGTGATAACTGTCCTCGTTCCCGTCATCGGCGAGTGAATCGTGCAACAGCGCCGCGTTGTTGCCGGAAAACAAGGCTCTGGACGTGCCCTCAAGAATTGCCCCGACAAACAGCAACAGCTCACCCGAAGCGGCTGAGTAGGCAGAGATCGCAAGTACCGAAATAAAGGTGCCGGAGATCATCGTGATGCGTCGCCCAGCGCGATCGGACAGAACCCCGGTCGGCACTTCCAGCAGAGCGCTGGTGAGTTGGGTTGTTGCAAAAACACTCATGCCAACGGTGAAAGAACCGGCGACATCGGAGAAGTAGATGATCGCAAACGGTCCGTAGAGTCGTAGGTCCAGCAGCAGGTTGAACCAGAGCAGGCGCTTCAGATTCTGGTGTGCAGCAGTCACACCGAGATCTGGTCATTCATACGTGTGCGCCAGCAGGTTCGAATCAATCCGTGATCATGTTTTTCGCGATCCTTGCCGCAGCTTCTTCCATCGTGGTCAGCCACAGTCCTTCCTTGGCCGGGTTGTAGCTGGTGAAGTTCAGCATGCGCAGGATCACCCGATGTTGTGGTGCTGTGTCCACATCGATGACGTTTATGCAGGCGTTGTCCTGCTCGATGCCGACGGTACCCCATGGCATCTGCATCATGTGATGAATGAGCAGCCGGTTGACCGCGCCGTGCAGCACCGCCAACAAGGTTGTCCACGAATCATCCGCCAGTACCCTGGCCCAGGCAGGGAGCACTCGCGCTTCGAAATCGCCAAACGTTTCGCCACCGATGAAGCGCGCATTCGGGTCGTGTGCATCGATCCACGGATTGGCGATTTGCGCCACCCAGTCCCGCTTTTCTTCTCGCGAGAGTGTGTCGATGACCTTCTGCCAACCGGGTTTGACCTCTTCGAGAGCAGCGATCGGTTCGAGGGTGATGCCTTGCCGATCACCCAACACGATACGAGCCGTTTCCTGCGTGCGTGGCAGGGACGAACAAATCGCGTGATCGAAGTGGATCGAAGTCAGTGCTTCAGACTGCCTGGCAGCCTGGGTTCGTCCACGCGCGGACAGCGGCACGATGCGTTCATCCGGCACCATGCTGCCATCGGCATTCACATAGGCGGCTTCAGCATGGCGCATGAGAAAGATGCGACGACGGGAAGGATGTTCGAACACGTGGCTTCAACCTGATAAGAAGTAGTAAGGGTAGAGGCGAGGGTAGAGCAGGGTCGGGGACGTCGCAATCGTCGAGCTAAAAGGACAGACGGCGGTGGTTCTTAGTGGGAGCTCGGTGGTTCGGGTCTGGTCCACAGAAACAGGGACACACCTGCCAGCGCAGCTGCTTGCATCCCAAGGATCCAGGCCGGCAATCCAAACCACCAACCTGCCAACAGAACCAGGGCCATGCTGACACTGCCGAGCCATTTGGCCGACCGGCCAATCGCGTGATGTTGTTGCCACGCAAGAATCGGCGGTCCGAGTTGTGGGTGGCTGAGCAGCCATGCGTGCAAACGAGGCGAGCTGTTCGCAAAACAGATTGTGGACAGCAACAAGAAGGGCGTGGTGGGCAGCAGCGGAACAACGATGCCGATGAGCCCAAGCGCCAGGCTGAGCGCACCGGTACCGATGAGCACGTAACGTCTCGTCTGATTGCCCATACTCTCTTTGCTAACGCTCTCTTTGCTACCGCTCTCTTTGCCCATACGCTTTTTCGTCAGCTCGTGTACACCCTCACGCACGCTGCGGCCACTCTCTCAGGATTCTGGTCTGGGCCATCGTTGCCCGGCTGGTACCGGCTTGCAAGCAGCAAAGATCACCACAGGTACGTCAACGTCTGGTCAAACTTGCCGGGCTCGCCCTATCATGCGGGTTCAATCTACTGGGGGATGGACATGAACTTTGATATTCCGGAAAAGCTTCAGAACTACCTGAAGGTACTGGATGAATTTATCGAACGCGAGATCAAACCAATCGAGAACGCCGACGACAACATCCGGTTTTTCGATCATCGACGTGAAGATGCGCGTACGGACTGGGACAAGGGCGGTTTGCCCACTGAAGAATGGGAAGCCCTGCTGCACAGGGTGAAGCGCATCGCTGACAAGGCGGGCCACTTTCGTTACGCACAGCCCGTCGAATACGGCGGCAAGGCGGGCAGCAACCTCGACATGGCGATCATTCGCGAGCACTTCGCCGCCAAGGGTCTGGGGCTGCATAACGATCTACAGAACGAACACTCCATCGTTGGCAACAACGTCGGGCTCATGCTGATGATCCTGTATGGCACCGAAGAGCAGAAAAAAGAGTGGATTGAAGACATGGCGGAAGGCCGGCGCGGCTTTGCCTTCGGCATCACTGAGCCAGACCACGGCTCCGATGCCACGCACATGGAAACCAATGCCTACAAGGAGGGCGACGAGTGGGTGATCAATGGCGCGAAAACCTGGAACACGGGAATTCACAAGGCCAAGTACGACATGATCATGGCGCGCACCAGTGGCAAGCCGGGTGATGGTGATGGCATCACCGCGTTTCTGACCCCGACCAATGCCGAGGGCTTCAAGGTGGAGGAGATGTTGTGGACGTTCAACATGCCCACCGACCATGGCCGCATTTCTCTGAAAGATGTTCGCGTACCACACACGTCGATCTTCGGTGGTGAAGGCCGCGGTCTGCAGATCGTGCAGCATTTTTTCAATGAAAACCGCATCCGGCAGGCGGCTTCGAGCCTTGGCGCTGCGCAGTTCTGTATCAACGAAAGCGTGGAATACGCCAAACATCGCAAACCGTTTGGCAAGCCGTTGTCCAGCAACCAGGCGATCCAGTTCCCTCTGGTAGAGCTGCAGACCCAGTGCGAGATGATCCGCGCGCTGATCCACAAGACAGCGTGGCAGATGGACACTTACGGCGCCTTCACGGTGTCGGACAAGGTTTCCATGTGCAACTACTGGGCAAACCGGCTGTGCTGCGAAGCGG
>JANNBJ010000127.1:0-25381 GCA_031385325.1 Gammaproteobacteria bacterium
CCAAGATAGTTGCCGCCATCCACCACCAGATCGGTACCGGTAATGTATCGCCCCGCTGGCGAACAGAGGAACACACACATGGCGGCGGTCTCGGCCACGTTTCCCAGACGCCCAGCCGGAATCTCTCGGGTTGCCTGCTGCTCATAGTCCGGTTTGTCGGAGGCAGCAAACTCTTCTTCGCGCACACCCGCAGTATCGATCGTGCCGGGCGCAACACAATTCACCGTCACGCCATGACGCGCCCAATGCCAGGCCAGGCTCTTGGTCAGATTCACCACCCCCGCACGTGCAGCGCCTGAATGCGGAAAGTCCGGCGCGCCTCGTCCGTAGGAATAAATATGCACGATGTTGACGATGGCACCGAAGCCATTTGCAACCATGTGTTTGCCAAAGCGGCTCGTTACATTCCAGGTGCCATTCAGATTGAGGTCGATGACCGCACGCCAGCCGTTGTCGCTGATGTCTCCCGGCCTGGCCGGAAACTGACCGCCTGCGTTGTTGATGAGGAAGTCGATTCGACCGAATTCCGCAATCGCCTTTGCCAGTAATCCATCCACTTCCGCGGTGTCGCGAATATTTACGGGTAACGCAAGACAGCGACGGCCTATGGCACGGATGTCGTTAGCTGTCGGTTCCAGATGGTCCGGATTGCGACTGGCGATCACGCAGTCTGCGCCCAGGCGAGCAAAACCCAGTGCAATCTCTCGCCCGATCCCCCGCCCACCACCGGTCACCAGAACTGTTCGGCCGGCAAGCAATCCTTGCGCAAAGGTGCTCATCACATCGGCCAGGTTCT
This sequence comes from Gammaproteobacteria bacterium, assembly GCA_031385325.1. GTDB lineage: Bacteria > Pseudomonadota > Gammaproteobacteria > Pseudomonadales > Azotimanducaceae > SYFY01. The sequence continues at coordinate 797 of JANNBJ010000127.1, forward strand.
GATCTCCCGCCTTTTTGTGCGCCATTGGCTGTACTCGAGTCCCAAAGTGCCGTGTATCCTAACGCGATGAGCACGCAAACCCACAGACCAGTTGGCGCCAACCTCGAACCCACGCTGGGTCCGCGACCCGAACTATGGTCGCGCTTCGAAACTTTCTACGACGCGTTGTGGAACGATGGTCATATCAGCCGACGAGTACTGGAATTGTGTCGTCTACGTGTCGCGGCCATTCACGATTGCGACGCAGAGTGGGCGTACCGAACCGCCGATGTGTTCATATCCGATATCGACATCGCCGCATTGCGGCGAGGTGATTTCCTGCCTTTCGATCATTGTGAACAGGCCGCGCTTCAGATCGCCGAAAAAACGCCGTTTCAGCACCAGGCCATCACCGACACCGATGTGAAAGCGGTCGAGAACGGTTACGGCCCTGCTGCCACGGTTGCTTTGCTGACAGCGATCGCCTTTTTCGATGTTCGCTGTCGCTGGCATCTCACTTTCAATTAAATCAAGACCACAGGTTCACGGTATGTCCACAACACCTCGAGTCACCCCACCACCCACGGCCAAGACTGCCGACTTCGGTACGCTCATGAGCTACATCGGCAAACCGACCGCAGCGTTTTTTGACCTGTATGCGGAATACTGGCAACGCGGTGTCCTGCCTGCCGATCTGAAGGAGATCACGCGCTTGCGCAACGCACGAGTCACCGACTGCGGCTACTGACGCAACGTACGATTTGACTCCGCCCGTGCGGCGGGGCTGACCGAAGACAAGGCCACGCACGTCAACGATGGTTACGAGACGACCCTGTCGCCACGTGAAGTGGCTGCGTTGCACCTGACCGATGTGTTGATCGGCATGCCAAGACCGCTAACCACAGCAGAGCGGGTCGAGCTTGAGCGCCAGTTCTCCGCTGCCGAAATTGCTGAACTCGCCATGGGCGTCGGGTTATTCCTCGGCATGTCGAAGGTGCTGATCAATCTGGGTCTTGAGCCCGAGGCGATGCCAACTACGGTGGTGCCTACACCAGGATCCTGATCAAGGGACTGCCCGGCCCAGAATCTCGGCAACATGGAGGAACGAAACAGTCATGGCAAGACGAATAGCCTTGTTCATCACCGGATTGATCATCGTTACCGCAATCGCCGGATTCATTTGGGAGCGCAGATCGGCGGACAACGATCGGGCTGAGCACCCCGCTCCTGGTCGTACTTTTGAAGTCGACGGTCTCGCCATGCACATCGATTGTCGTGGTGCCGGCGCACCCGCTGTACTGCTGGAAGCCGGCTTGATGTCAGGCTCCGCGTCCTGGCTGCGGGTCCATGAAACTATCGCTGCTAGTACACGAACCTGTGCTTACGATCGGGCCGGTATGGACTGGAGCGCCTTCGGGGACTATGACGCTTCAGCCGATGCCGTGGTCTCACGGCTGAGGGCGCTGGTTGAACGCGCAGGCGAACCAGGCCCATGGGTGATGGTAGGGATGTCCGCAGGCGGCGTTTATGTCCGGGAGTTCCAGGCAAGGTATCCCGAAGACGTCGTTGGCATGGTCCTGGTGGACTCGTCACACGATGGACAATCGTATCGATTGCCAACTTCCGGCGGGCTCGATCGCCTCGAGCAGATGCTGAAGCTGTGCCAGATTCTGCAACCAGTCGGACTGGTCCGGCTCACGTCGTCGCTGGATGACCTCATGAGTTGGTATCACCTGCCAGCGGCTGAGCAAGCACTGTTCAACGCGAACTATTATCAAACCCACAGCTGTCGCGCGATTGCCCGGGAGTCAGCTGCCTTCACGGCCGATCTGGCGCGCAATATCACCCCACGAACACTTCGTGATCTGCCATTGATCGTGCTGTCACAAGGCAATGAGCCCAGGGGGGATGCTGAAACCGGACAGACCGATGAACAGGCTCGCAGCCAACGTGAGGTGTGGGATCAACTGCAACTTGAACTTGCTGCACTGTCGAGTCGAAGCGAACGACGTATCGCGACCAGGAGTGGCCACATCATTCAGTTCGAACAGCCTGAGCTGGTGATTCAGGCCATCGATGACATGGTTGAAGGACTGCGCGGGCAAACTGCCACCACCGATTCTTCCGGGGAGGTGGTAGGCACGACCGGATTCGAACCGGTGACCTCTACCATGTCAAGGTAGCGCTCTAACCAACTGAGCTACGCGCCTGAAGCACAAATCGCAGGCGCGGCATGATACACCAGGATGCGTCGGCGTCACCTCTTCCGAAGTTCGTTCACCGATCCAGCAGAACCTTCGCGATCGAACTCCAAACGACACGTCTTCTGGTGCAGATTTGCTTTGTGGCAGTCATGACAGCAGATGGCAAATCCGGAACCCACAGTGTTATCTTCCAACCCGTCATGTAACGACGTTAATCCATCTATGGAAGGCAGATGATTATCGAGACGATTGAAATTCCGCGCGCGCTCCAGGTGGTTTCGGCAGAGCAACAATCAGTTGCCCAGCCAACGATAGTGGCCCCCGGCAATCACGCGGATTTCGATTACTGCGATGTTCTCGCATCGGGCTTCAACAGACCAGCCAACGCTACGAACGATCGTTACACCTACGATGCACCCGTCATTCGCGGTCATGCATCACCAAACGCCGATATCCTGTCCCGACAGGCCGTGTACGAATACCTCGGCTCTCGATGAGAGCCGTTGACACCAGCCTTTTGCTGGCCGCACATCGCGTCGAATGCGGCGAACATGTGCAATCGGCGCGAACCCTGGCCGCGCTGTGTGAAGGCAGGGAACCATGGGGCCTGCCACTCGACGTCATCAATGAGTTCCTGCAACTGGTCACCCATGAGCGATTGTTCAATCCGCCGTCTACTTCGATGGTTGCGCTGGAGTTCGTGCATGCACTTGTGAACTCACCGGCTTGCAAGTTGTTGTTACCCGGCGAACGAGGAGTGGAACCGACGCAACACCTGGCTAAACACGAAGCGATCGAGAGGCGTATAACCGACTGCTGTTTGCGGCACGAGGTATCGGACCTGCTGACTGCCGGATCCTGACTTCCCGGCATTTGCTCTGACTTGAATCGCCGACGCGTCCCCCGTATACATGCAACTTCAAAGGGGGAAACGCAGAACATGTCGACACCACAGAATTCACTCAGTCTCGAAGCCGCGATTCAAACCGGGATGACCATCGCCTGGCAGGCCGCACGATTTCCTGCCGTCAGCGCCGTGATGTCGAATTACGGGGACCGATCGTTCAGTGACTTGAACGCCAACGCGAATCGGCTGGTTCGCTGCCTGCGCGAAGGCGGACTCGTTGCCGGTGACTCCGTCGCCATCGTCGCCAAGAACCGACCGGAGTTTGTCGAGGTCCTGGCAGCGACGATGCGCTGCGGCCTGCGACTCACACCCATCAACTACCACCTCAAAGCTGAAGAGATTGGCTACATCGTCGACAACTGTGATGCCAAGGCATTCATCGCCGATGCGACCCTGGGACAGGTGCCGGTCGAAGCGCTGATCCATGCGCCCGGTGTCCGTCTGGCGCTTTCGGTGGGCGGTGACATCGCAGGTTTCGAGTCTTACAACGAGGCCATTGAGCCGTTCAGCGGCGACAACATCGCCGATCCGTCGCTCGGTGCACGTATGCTCTACACCTCGGGGACCACTGGCCGACCAAAAGGTGTGTTCCGCAGGGATCGCCTGCCTGAAGTGCCACAAGGCGAAGACAATCTGAACGGCTATCGTGCCGGATTGGACCGAGCACTCGTAACCGGCCCTGGATACCACGCCGCGCCCCTGCTCATCGATATCGTTACGCCCCTCATCTCGGGCGTCGGGATCGTCATGATGGACAGATGGGATGCCGAACAGACTCTCAACCTGATCGACCGACATGGCATCACCCACACGCATATGGTAGCGACGATGTTTCATCGGCTGCTGCATCTTCCGGACACCGTGCGGCAAAAGTACAACGTGTCATCGTTACGCCGGTTGATTCATGGCGCCGCTCCCTGTCCCGTTCACATCAAGCGATCCATGATCGAGTGGGTCGGACCGATCATCTGGGAATACTACGCAGCCACCGAAGGCGGCGGCGGATTTCTGGTTGGCAGCGAAGAATGGCTGACCAAACCCGGCACGGTCGGCAAACCAGGACCGGAATTCGATAACAGGATTCTGGACGACGACGGTAATCCAGTGCCGGTGGGCACCATTGGCACGATTTTCATGCGAGCGCCTGACAAGGGTCGTTTCGAGTACTACAAGGATGAGGGTAAAACCGGCAAGTCCTATCGTGGAGACTACTTCACGCTGGGCGACATGGGCTACTTCGATGCAGACGGTTATCTGTTTCTCACCGGACGCAGCGCCGAACTCATCATTTCCGGTGGCGTCAACATCTATCCCGTGGAAGTAGACAATGAACTGCTCAAACATCCTGCAGTCCATGATGTCTGCACCTTTGGCGCCCCTAACGAAGAGTGGGGCGAGGAAGTGAAGTCAGTGGTTTGCCTGCGCGCGGGCTTTTCACCAAGCCCCGAGCTCGCGGATGAACTGATCGGTTGGGCCAAGGACCGACTGGCAGGCTTCAAGGTCCCTCGTTCCATCGATTTTGTCGACACTATCGCCCGCTCCGAAGCAGGCAAGGTGCAGCGCAAGGAAATCCGGGCTCGCTACTGGCCTTGATCACGCTCACGACAGCAGGCGTTCCTTGCGGATCGCCGCAATGCGATCCCGCATGGCTGCCGCCTCCTCGAATTCCAGATTCCGCGCGAGTGCAAGCATCTGCGCCTCAAGCTCGGTGAGCAGTTTGCCGAGTGCCCGCGGATCATCCGGGATGACGACATCATCGAGCCGCTTGTTGCGCACGTTTCCTGTTTTGACGCGCCCGGTAGATGGTGTTGGAGCGGGTGTTCTGGCGCCTTCCATGACATCGGCGACGGCCTTGGTGATCGACTGAGGCGTGATGCCATGCAGCAGATTGTGCGCGACCTGTCTCGCCCGCCGGCGATCGGTTTCAGCAATGGCGCGTTGCATCGATCCGGTGATCTTGTCCGCATAGAGGATCGCCCTGCCCCGCAGGTTGCGAGCTGCACGGCCAATGGTCTGGATCAACGATCCCTCGGAGCGCAGAAATCCTTCCTTGTCGGCATCCAGAATACCGACCAGGGCAACCTCAGGCATATCCAGACCTTCGCGCAACAAGTTGATGCCAACCAGTACATCAAACACCCCACGCCGCAGATCACGAATAATCTCCATGCGCTCGACGGTTTGGATATCCGAATGCAGATATCGCACCCGAACGCCGTGATCGTCCAGAAAATCGGTGAGGTCCTCGGCCATGCGCTTGGTCAACGTCGTGACCAGCACACGATCGCCAACGGCTACCGTCAGATTGATCTCCCCCAGCAGATCTGCAACCTGGCTGAGGGCTGGTCGAATTTCGATTTCCGGATCGACCAGGCCGGTCGGTCGTACCACCTGTTCAACGGTCTGCCCCGCATGCCGGCCCTCATAGGGGCCAGGGGTCGCAGAGACAAAAATCGCCTGTGGTACCAGCGCTTCCCATTCATCGAAACGCAGCGGCCGATTGTCGAGCGCCGATGGCAATCGAAAGCCGTATTCAACCAAAGTCTCCTTGCGTGACCGATCACCTTTGTACATGGCCCCGATCTGCGGCACGGTGACATGTGATTCGTCGATCACCATCAGCGCATCCTTGGGCAGATAGTCGAACAGAGTCGGTGGCGGTTCACCAGCAGCGCGTCCGGATAGATACCGCGAATAGTTTTCGATACCCGAGCAATATCCCAGTTCCTTGATCATCTCCAGATCGAATCGGGTGCGCTGTTCAAGCCGCTGTGCTTCCAGCAGCTTGTCAGTGCGCCGCAGGAATTCGAGCCGTTCTTTCAACTCTTCGCGAATCTCGTCCAGCACGGCCAGGATTCGCTCACGCGGTGTGACGTAGTGCGTCTTGGGAAACACCGTGTAACGTGGCACACGACGGAGAATTTCGCCCGTCAGCGGATCGAATACGGATAGTGTCTCCAGCACATCATCGAACAACTCAACCCGCACGGCTTCTTTTTCCGACTCTGCCGGAAAGATATCGATGACATCGCCGCGCACACGATACGTACCACGTGAAAACGCCATGTCGTTGCGCGTGTACTGGAGTTCTGCCAACCGGCGCAGCATGGTGCGCTGCTCAACCCGATCGCCACGGTCCAGGTGAATGACCATGCGCAGATAGGATTGAGGATCCCCCAGACCATAAATGGCTGACACCGAAGCGACGATGATCGTGTCGCGTCGCTGCAAAAGTGCCTTGGTTGCCGATAGCCGCATCTGCTCGATGTGGGCATTGATCGACGAGTCTTTCTCGATATAGGTATCGGAGGAAGGAACGTAAGCTTCAGGCTGGTAGTAGTCGTAGTACGAAACAAAGTACTCGACGCTGTTGTACGGGAAGAATTCACGGAACTCACCATACAACTGCGCCGCGAGTGTCTTGTTGGGAGCCAGAACGATGGTAGGTCGCTGAACCTGTTCGATCACCTTGGCGATCGCAAACGTTTTGCCGGAGCCCGTTACTCCAAGCAGTGTCTGATGTGCAAGACCTGCCTCAAGGCCCCCAACCATCGCCGTGATGGCCGCAGGCTGATCACCGGCCGGGGAATAGTCTGCGACCACCTTGAATTCTGCTTCCTGATACACCGACGCTTTTCCCGTTCAAAACCGTAGTGTGGCATAGCTGCCACGACCACGAAGGACCGCTTCGCTGCGTGCCGACGCACACCAGTTCTACCGTTCAGGAAAAAAGGGGCCCTGGCTCGTGACTGCCTTGGCCCTGAATTGGGAGGAGATCATGAACTTCCAGAGACAGCGCAGAGTCCGGGAAGAGACTGCGTGGCTCTCAGGGCGGGAGATGGGGACTTCCGTGTCCCGCCCCGGCGCAGCTCCCTGCGCCCAGGCACTATCTCAGGCAGCCCCCAAATTTGCGAAGTGCATCACAACTCCGTGGAGCGACCCTACAAGTGTTCTGATTCAATCACTTAGAGCGAATTTCGGAGGGCTGCGTAGGTAACCGCACGTCGAATGCTGTGCACAATCGGCAAGGCGGGGCAACAATCCGGCCGAACCCGCTAAATGTCTGGAGAATCTTTCGCATGAGCCAACCCCAACAGCACTCCGTCGTGATCGTCGGTGCCGGTCTGGCCGGCTTGGTGGCGTCGTTTGAACTGGTCAAGATGGGCGTCAGTGTCCGTCTGTATGAAAGCACTGGACACATCGGCGGCAAGGCCTGCAGCTATTCGCAATCCCCGGCCTACAACAGCAAGGGCGAACTCGACAAGTCACTGACCATCCCCAAGGGCGTCGAGAGTGACCACGGTTACCACGTGTTCCCGCAGTGGTACACAAATATGCGGCAACTATGGACGGAAATCGGTGTTCAACCGGCTGACGTCTATGATGGCAAGGTCTACATGGACTTGTTCGCAGCCGAAAACGGCCAGCGCAAGACATTCATCAAAGAGCCGAGTCCTACGCTCAAGCAAGTGCTCAGTATTTGCGATCTCGTCATTGCGCAAGATGAATTCCTCCACAACACCACGCTGGAAGGTTTTCTTCATTCAAGGGATTACCATCATCCGGAGAATCCGCTCTCATTGACCGACATGATCCTCAATGCGCTCACGATTGGGGATGAGGACATTTCTGCTCTCTCGGTGCGCAACGTTTTTCGCCAGTGGCTGCCGGTATTCGGCCAACCCAACTGGGGCGCATTGCGTGGCAGCCTCGACGAGATTCTGATCCGTCGACTCCACCACGCCATCGTCAAAGCAGCCGACAGCACCGGCGCGCAGTTCGAACTTTCTCTCAATCATCATCTGGTTGATCTGGTTGTTACCGATGATATGGCCGCACAAATCACTATCGAAGGTCCGCGTGACTGTTTTGTGGTCAGCGATCTACCGATCATCCTGGCCATCCCGCAGGAAGTACTGAGAGCATTCAACAACGGTTCACTGTACGAACGTTTGCCGGAAATCTCGAAACTGCACCGTCTGCGTTCGAACCCGTTCAGCGCCATCGATATTTTCTTCAGCGGCAAACTGCCTGACATGACGCAGGAGCATTTTACGCTCACCGGTTCACCGTACGGCCTGACCGGCTTTGATATCTCGCTGCATTGGCCCGAGCTGATCAAATCCAACAAGACTGTTCTGCAGTTTGTGGCCGCGAACTCGGTTGAATTTCGTGGGCTGGATGGTGCTGCGTTTGTGCAGGTGATGGCACGGGAAATCGCCAGGTTCTTCCCTGAAGTTCCGGCGCAGGTTGAGATGTACATCCCGCACATGAATATGGATGTCCCGCTGTTCGTCACCGATGTGGGTACGGAGCGTTTCCGTCCAGACCACATCTCGAGTGCAAAAAACCTCGTCTTCGCAGGTGATTTCGTCAAGCACGATACAGACGTCACGTCGATGGAAGGGGCGGTACGCAGCGGTCGAAATGCTGCGGAGGCGCTTCGCCAACAACTTCTGCCAGCGGCACCCCCAGTGAATATTCAACCTGTCACGCCGCTTCCACCGGCTTTGCAGCACATCATTGCCCTGGCAAAAACCGACCCGGTTGAAGCTCGTTTGTTGTGCATGGGATGGTTCTCGAGAATCATGGCCACGGCCCAGGCTCACTGACAGGCTTCTGCACGCACCCGGCGTCGGGGGATACCGCTACGTCACGACGAGGTGACCGAACTTCGTTACCCCCGGATTCAACGCTCCGGGAACAACACCTCACCAAGCAAATCAACAAACGGTTGCTTCTCCGCGTCGGAATGCGACAGCCACAGTCGGTTGAGCAAACTCCAGTCATAAAAAGACTGGCTGCGGGGTTGTTCGATACGACGCAGGCATTCGCGCGTCCGGTTCAGGTCATTGAGCTTGAAGTGGCCATACGCAAGCATGATCCAGATGAAGTCGACTTCAGAAAAACGCAGACAGCGCGAAAAGGTGTCTATCCCTTTCTGATAGTCCCGATCTGCGATGTACGCGTTGCCCAGCATGTAGCTGAGAAATGGCTCCCGAGAGTCCTTGGGTGACAGACGCATCGCGTACAGACATCGATCCACCCCTTCTCGCGTTCGTCCAACATGAGCGAACAGGTAGCCCAGAATCGCGTGGTACATCGCATTGCTGGGCTCCTGCTCGACGGCAGCGGCAATATAGTCGATGACCGTTTCCAGACTCTCGGCACTGACAAACGCCAGCATTCCGAGCGCATAAAGCACCGAGCCATTCCCGGGTAACAGCTTCAGCGCACGCTCCGCGTGCAGGCGCGCAACCGGCAACTGATCCGGCTGCACGCCACCCCAGAGCAGCGCAGTACTGATGGCCAGAGACATCCCTGCATGTGCAAGCGCGTAGTCCGGATCTATATCGAGTGCCTCGCGAAACAGCCGCATTGATCGTTCTGGAACCGGTTGCGGGGCATCCACAAACAACCAGTACCAGCCTTCCTGCGAAGCGCGCCAGGCTGGCGTGGACTTCAGGGTCGCGCCAAGTTGAATGTCACTGAGACGAATTCTTGGTTCGAGCTGCGCACAAATGGCAATCGCCAATTCATCCTGCACGTGGGCCAGATCTTCGGTGTCCCGCTCATACCGCTGAGACCACAGACCGTTTCGCTGCACCGCATCGACCAGCTGCGCCGTGACTCTCAAGCCACCGTTGATCCCACGGCGAATGCTGCCTTCCAGGACGTAGCGAACCCCCAACTCATCCCGCACAACCCGACTGTCAGGCAGCTCCGCACGATACGAACGGGTGGTGGAGGTCGACACCACAAAGAGTTCCGGAACGCGCGACAACATGCTGGTGATGTCTTCAGCAATGGCTTGCGCCAATTCGTCGTAATCCTCGTTACCGGAGAAATTCGCAAACGGTAACACCGCAATCGATGGACGAGCCGTGTACAGCTCCGGTGGTGACCAGGCCGGACCGCTGCGTATCGGTGTCTGACTTGGAACAACTTCTTTCTTGAGCAGGCGACTGATTGCCTGACGATGGTCAAGCCTGCCTTGGGCGTAGCATGGAAACGAAAAATCTTTCGTCACGTAACCATCAATCGAAACGCCAATCGCCGGGGTCTGTGCCTGGAGCAGCACATCACGCAGTTCGACGAGCAATGACCAGTCTGTAATCCTTGAACTCAGGTAGACAACAACCACGTCGACATCTTTGAGAGTCCGCATCACCGACCAGTCGGAGTGGTTGCTCGGTGCAGACAATTCGACCAGCTCGATTTTCTCGTTGACGAACCAGTTTCGATCTTCCGCCAGATAAGCCTGGTCTCTGGGATGAAAACAGCACGCTACCCTGCCCTGCCTCGCCGGCGCCGGTTGACGGCGATTGCGAGCCTCCGAGTAACACCAACGGCGGAAATCCGCGTCATCCAGTTCGATCTGTTCCGGGGCGACCGCAAAAATCTCAAACAGGACATCCCAGCGCGCTTTTGGCAGTCCGTACGAAGGATGCTCTGGATCCAGCGACTCTCGTTCGATCGCGTAGTTGGAATCCGTGTGCTTGAACCAGGCGTCCACGCCGTGTACGGAGATCGTCTGACCATGTCGAGTCATGGCCTCTGAGAGACGGGCCCGGTTATTCACCTCGGTTGACAGCCGGGCATCCAGCAGCGCCTGCAATTTGCGGGTCGTAAAAATCCCCTGTGTACCGGCCATGGGTTGCAGATGGTCTTGTTCGATGGAGACGCCGGATGTTAGACAGTAGACCCCGCCTTGTCATCGTCGATTCGGTAGAGTCGATATCGCGGGCCATCACAATTGGCAACAGCGCCGTGACAACCACCTATGGATATGCAAAAAAAAGCACAGTAAAACCGTAGGTCATGACTTAAACTTCCGCGCCCTTCCAACCCACACAAGTACATGAACAGCAAGGAACTTTGGCAGAAGACCAGCCACGTCGTGCGCTTCGCAGGCGACTCCGGCGATGGCATTCAACTACAGGGTGCTCAATTCACCAACGCGTCCGCGCTGTCCGGCCACGACCTCGCAACCTTTCCGGACTTCCCGGCGGAGATTCGGGCTCCGGCCGGCACTCGTTTCGGTGTGTCCGCATTCCAGATTCAGTTTGGCGGTGATCGCATCACGACACCCGGTGATGCTCCCGACGTACTGGTTGCTCTCAATCCTGCGGCGCTGGTCGTCAATCTGTCACGTCTGACTTCCGGTGCCCTGGTCATCGTTGACGAAAGTGCGTTCACCGAACAACGCCTGCGGCGTGCTGATCTGAACAGCAATCCCCTCGACGATGGCTCGCTGGCTGACTATCAGGTGTGTCGTGTAGATATCGCTCACCATACCCTGGAAGCCGTCAAGCCCTTTGGCCTTGGCACCAAGGACTCGCAGCGCTGCAAGAATTTCTGGGCGCTGGGCCTGATCCTGTGGATGTTCGATCAACCACGCGAACCCACCGCTGACTGGATTCGCAAGCGGTTTGGCAAGGACGAAGCCTTGGTGGCAGGCAATCTGGCCGCACTCAACGCCGGACATGCCTACGGCGAAACTGCCGAGCTGGGAGCTATCCTTTCCCAACACAACATTCCGCAAGCCCCTCTTCTGGCAGTCGAATACAGAACCATTACCGGTGGAGAAGCCTTGGCACTGGGATTGATCGCCGCCGGCGAATTGGCCGACACCGAGATGATGTTCTGCTCCTATCCGATCACGCCTGCATCCTCGATATTGCACCACCTCGCAGGTCTGGAAGATGCTGGCATGACCACCTTCCAGGCTGAAGACGAAATCGCCGCCATCTGCAGCGCGATCGGGGCATCGTTTGCTGGAAAACTGGGCATCACCTCGAGTTCCGGACCAGGGATCGCGCTCAAGACCGAGGCGCTCGGCCTGGCTGTGGCCGCTGAGTTACCGCTGATCGTGGTGAATTCCCAGCGAGCAGGTCCGTCCACCGGCATGCCCACCAAAACCGAACAGAGCGATCTCTACCAGGCTGTCTATGGGCGTAATGCGGATACGCCGCTGCCGGTGATCGCTTCCCGTTCTCCCGGCGATTGTTTCGATACCGCCATTGAAGCGGTGCGAATCTCGCTACGACACATGACACCCGTCATCCTGTTGACGGATGGCTATATAGCCAACGCGTCAGAACTCTGGCCGCTGCCGGATTTCGACAGCTATCTGCCGATCCCGACCGCCCGTCCGGACCCGAACGCCAGCGGTCCAAAGCGGGTATTTGCCCGTAATCCGGCAACCCAGGCTCGAGTCTGGGCAGCACCCGGGGACGTTGACTACGTGTATCGCGTAGGCGGTATCGAAAAGGATATCGACACCGGCAACATTTCCTATGAATCGGACAACCACCAGCAGATGACCGACATGCGCTCGCGCAAGGTAACCAGCGTCGCCGATTTCATTCCCGACCAGATCCTCGAACAAGGCAGTGAACGCGGCCTCGCCGTCGTGGCCTGGGGCTCAACCTATGGCGCAGTTTTCCAGGCGGTCAAAGAAGCACTGCGCGAAGGATATGCAGTAGCCCAGATTCATCTGCGCTACATCAATCCACTGCCAAAAAACCTCGGCGCATTGTTGGCTCAGTACGAACGTGTTCTGGTTCCAGAGTTGAATACCGGGCAACTGGCGACGCTGCTGCGCGACAAGTTGCTCATCGATTGTGTACAGCACAATCAGGTCAACGGACAACCGTTTGCTGTGGAGGACGTGAAACAAGCCATTTACGCCAACGCAAGCAAACGAATGAAGGAGGTCGGCAATGGCTGAGGTCAGTTTCAAAGATTACGCAAGTGACCAGGAAGTACGCTGGTGCCCCGGCTGTGGTGATTATTCGATCCTGAAAGCGGTGCATCGAGCGCTGGCTGATGCAGGTTCTGATCCGGTCAACACGGTATTCGTGTCCGGTATCGGCTGTTCATCACGCCTGCCCTACTACGTCAATACCTATGGTTTTCACACCATTCATGGTCGGGCTCCGGCAATTGCAACCGGCGTCAAACTGGCCAATCCCGCACTCGACGTCTGGGTCATCACCGGCGACGGCGACGGACTCTCCATCGGTGGCAATCATCTGCTGCACGCACTGCGCCGCAACGTGAACCTGAACATCCTGCTGTTCAACAATGAAATTTATGGCCTGACCAAGGGCCAGTACTCACCGACCTCAAGACTTGGCACACGTAGTCCAACCAGCCCCAAGGGATCATTCGACCAACCCGTCACACCCGGAGTATTCGCAGTTGGTGCCGGGGCTACGTTTATTGCCAGAGCCGTCGATATCGATCAGAAGGGTCTGCCGGGCATCCTCAATGCCGGTCGAGTGCACGAAGGCACCGCGTTCATCGAAATCCTGCAGAACTGCATTGTCTACAACGAAGACGTGTGGGAACTTGTCAGCAGCAAAAAGACAGCCGCAGACAGCACAGTCCATTGTGTGCATGGACAGCCACTGCTGTTCGGCAAGGACCGCAAACGCGGCTTGCGGCTGAACACCAAGTCACTGACGATTGAAGCAGTCACCGTCGGCGAAGCAGGTGTCACCGAGAGCGACATCCTCGTGCACGACGAAACCAACACCACCCTCGCCCATCTGTTGCTGTCGATGCCGGCTCCTTTGCCAATGGCGCTGGGGATCGTCCACCGACGACCTGGCGAAGCATTCGATACCACTTTTCGTAATCGCAAACCGGAAGGTCGGCGCGCACTGGTCAAGGATCTGCTGCGCAAGAGCAACGTCCTCGATCGACGATGAGCGCAATCGGGATGGGCATCTGCCAGTCAACATGAAAGCCCTGGACCGCGTGGCGTGCTGAGTTACCAGCACGTCTATCACGCCGGTAATCATGCAGATGTACTCAAGCATGTGGTGTTGTGCCATGTGCTTGATTATCTCAATCGAAAACCCAAACCGTGGACTTACCTGGATACCCATGCCGGCCGCGGCTTCTATGATCTGACGAGCGTCGCAGCACGCAAGACGGGGGACGCCGAAAGCGGGATCTTTCGCCTGAAAAACGCACAGCGCATTCCCCCCGGTCTGCAGCGATACATGGACATCGTGAACTCATCGGGGAGTGGATATCCGGGTTCGCCAGCGATCGCTGCGGTGTTTGCGCGTGAGGATGATCGACTCATTCTTTGCGAACGCCATCCCGCCGACTTCCGCGAATTGGACGAGGCCAGCGTTGTGTTTGGCCGACATGTTCGTTGTCTCGAAGGTGATGGTTACAACGCGGTTCGCGCCTGGCTCCCGCCGTTATCACGGCGCGGCGCAATCCTGATCGACCCATCTTATGAATTGACCAGCGATTATGCTGACGTGGTCGATGCACTCAAAGCCGGTTTGACCAGGTTTGCCACCGGCATATTCATGATCTGGTATCCACACCTGTCTTCAAACGATGGGCGTGAGTTGGCGAGGCGACTGCAATCCGCCACTGACCGTCCCTGGCTCGACATCAAACTGGATGTAACCGACGCCCAACGGGCCAACTTGTTCGGCAGCAGTGTTTTTGTTGTCAATCCACCCCACGTGCTCGCCGCAGAGCTTGAGATTCTCCTACCGATACTGGTCGAGCATCTGGGTCAGGACGAAACCGCAGGCTTCGACCTGATCCAGAAACACTGACACATCGCGTTCTACAGACCGCCCGTTACATACAGGCACTGTCCAGTCACCCAGCTTGATGCATCGGACGCCATGAACACCACGGCATGACCGATATCTTCAGGCGTGCCCAGACGCTTGAGCGGCACACCGATGATGTCCTCAATGGGCTTGCCTTCAGGAAAGCGTGTGGACTGATTGAAGTTCTCTGTCGGGATCGGACCAGGCGCGACCGCATTGACACGAATGCGAGGTGCCAGTTCCAGCGCAAAGGACTGGGTGAGACTGTTAACCGCCGCCTTGGACGCGCCGTACGGACCATTCTTGATGTTTCCACCCATCGCTGCGCGTGACGAAATATTGATGATCGCGCCAGCCTTGATGTATTCCGCCGCGATCTTGCAACCAATAAAAACTGCCTTCAGATTGAGATCGAGTTGTGCATCCCATCGGTCCGTGGGTGTTTTTGTCAGATAACGCGGGGTTGCATCCGGCAGTCCTCCGGCATTGTTCACCCAGATATGCGGACCCCCCAGTTCTTTGGCTGCTTCAGCGGCCATACGCACCTGATCTTCCTGGGTGACATCCGCACTGATCGCGATGGCACGACGGCCAAGTGCCTCGACTTCCGCCGCCACCGATTTCACGTCAGCGGCGGTGCGCGCGCACACCACCACATCCGCCCCTGCTTCGGCCAGGCATAGCGCGATGCCACGGCCGATACCCTTGCCACCGCCGGTCACGACGGCAACTTTGCCTTCCAGTCTGTATGGATTCACTCGACCCTCCTCAACCGTATTGAAAAAAAAAGGTGTCAGGCCTTGAGTCGGAAACCGATGTGCAGTTCCTTCAACGCCCGCAACGCAAAATTAGGCATGACCGTAAAATCATTCATGCCAGGCTGAAACCACATCTCGTCGACTCGATCAACCAGCGCCTTGAAGCTCCAGTACAACTCGCGCCGTGCCAGCGGTGCACCGAGACAGTGGTGAATGCCCGAGCCGAAAGCAAGATGCCGACCCGGTTTGTCACGTTCGAGGTCGAGTGCTTCAGGGCAGGCAAACTCTTTGCTATCCCGATTGGCTGCCGCATAACGAACATTGATCATGGATCCCTGCGGAATGTGCACGCCATGCAATTCGAGATCGCGGGAAGCGGTTCGAAACAATCCCTGCACCGGTCCTTCAAGCCGCAACACTTCTTCGACAAACGTCCGCAGGTATTTTTCCGGATTCGATTTGAGCTGGGCCCACACTTCGGGATTTTCGATCAGCAGTTTCACGCCGTAGGCGATGGCGTTGGTCGACGTCTCCGAGCCGCCGACAAACGTATCGGCCATCATCTCTGCGTGCAGCTCATTGTCATTCAGCGGCCGGCCCCATTCCGGGATCACTCGATTGACCATCTCTGACACCAGCGTGTCATCGGGCTCACGGCGAAGCTTGTCGAAGATCGCCTGAAAGTAGTGCTGAGCTTCGATTTCCATCTCTACCGACCAGCGCTCCTGCTCTTCAGTCTGCATCATGCCCAGACGCTGTACCCATGCGTCGGTCCAGGCTTTGATTTTCCAGATGTCTTCTTCCTTCACACCCATCTGGCGGCCGATGATGATCAGCGGCAATGGCACCGCAAACTGTTTGACCCAGTCACACTTGCCGTCATTCACGAACGCGTCGATCAACTTGTACGCTGTCTCTTCGACCAACGGATCCATCGCGTCAATCTTCTTCGGCCGAAAGGCTTCGTTGAACATCGCACGCATCTGTTTGTGATTGGGATCATCGCGACCAGCCAAAGTCGGCGCCGGTACCCAGCCTTTATCCTTGTACAACTGCAGCATTCGATTCGCGCGCTCGGCGTCAAGCCGGCTACGACCACCACCTTGACCTTCGCGCATACCGTTCACGAAGTCCTCGGTATTCAACAGCAGTTGCCGCAGATCGTCGAACCGGGTAACCACGAAAAACCCGGTAATCGGGTCCTTCCAGACCGGCGCCTCGTCACGCAGTTTTGAATAGGCGTGGTAAGGACAGTTCTGCAGGTTGGAATCGAGAAAATTGATATCTGTGAGCTTCTCCGGCACTAGCGGAGTGTAGGGTTGTTTATTCATGCCTGATCTCCTGATGACGTTATCTGTGGTGCAACCATGGCGATCGCCTGGCCTACCCAATCTTCTCGGTGAATTCTGCCTCTGAACGAGAGTTTCTCATCAACCCAGCAGATTTGCTCGGGAGACAGACTGGCGAGTTGCATCAGCTGATAGATACCCAGGGCATTCAGCTGCTTTTCGAGCTTGCGCCCGATACCCGAGATCTGCGTCAGATCATCTATCGAAGCTGGTGGCTGTTCATGGATCTGTGCAGCCTTCTCGCCGGAGACTGTGAATCGTTGTGCCAGTGGCGCAGTCACCTGGGTCGCAGGTTTAGTACTCACCTGCATGGCAGGTTGAAGTACCGGTTGCGCAATTCGGGAACGCGAGGTCTCCTCCAGCGTGCGAATCCGACGCATGACCTCATCACGTTCTTGTGTAGCGGCTTCCAGGCGAATGCGCAAATCCAGTCGCTCTGTTTCAGAGCTTTCGATACGTTGACGCACTTGCACAAGCTCTGCATCCAGATCACTTACCCGATGACCGAGCCTGAGATTTTCCTGCTGGAGTCTGTCACGTTCGGCACCGATCGCCGTGAATTGTGCACTTTGAGACTCAGTTTCTACGGCACTTTCCCGCGCTCGAGCAAGTGCTTTTTGATTCGCTCCACGCAAGCTGCGTAGTTCCGAATCCATCGCTTTCACCGCCGCAGTCTCCCTGTCAAGCGACCCCTCAAGCGCCGATGATCGTTGTTCGGCAATGGTACGAGCCTGGACCTGCTCCTCAAGGCGTGACTCCAGATCCCGCCGTCGGTGAGTCTCGTCGAGCAGATTACGTTCTTTGGCCTGCAATAATTCCTGCTGGGATTGGCTCGTCGTTTCCAGGTCTGTCCTTAGTAGACGAAGTTCTGCCGAGGCTGCGTTCAGACGCAACCGATACCAGTTCGCGCCCAGCCACCAACCAATGGCCAGTGCGGCGATGATGAAGAACAGTATCTTGAAGATGAGATAGATCATGAACGGTTTCCGGTCGGTGCAGCGAGATGGTTGGATACCGGACCATCCACGATGCGAACTTCGATGCGTCGATTCTGACGACGGCCTTCTGGGGTGCGATTGGAGACAATCGGGCGCTCTTCGCCAAAGCCGATGGAGGACAATTGCGTTTCTGGTACGCCACTGACAATGAGGTGTGCACGAATTGCATCGGCACGGGCCTGACTCAGTCGTTGATTAGGGCGGGTTCTGCCACTGTTGTCGGTATGGCCCGCAATTTCAGCACGAGCGTTGCACTGCGCAAGCAAGCCGGCAACCTGATCAACTATGGGTAACGCATCGGCCGTGATATCTGAACTCGCCGAGGTGAAGAATGAAGCCGAGCCGGTTAACAAGGCATCGATGTCACGCTGGCATCGTGCCAGTGGCTCTGAGAGCAGTGGCCGCCCGGGCCCTGCTTCGGCGGCTGCGATGATGGGGTCCACTGCAATGGGCGCAACAACAATGGGGACACCCTCGGTGGGGGCAACGACGATCGGGTCAACTATCGGGTTAACTACAGGCGGTGATCTTTCCGATTCGCCTGGAGCCGTGAGTTGCGGTTCTGCTGTGACCACGTCTGCGGCTTCCGAACTTGCAACGCCAATCCCGGGTGAATTCGTCGGGGCAACTTTCTCAGATGAAACTTTCTCCGTTGAAGCGACCGGTAATTGGTCAAAACCCGTCTTTGAGTCACCGTCTAGATCAGATGCCGAGCTTTCGACATCCCGGGGATCGGAGAACTGGTCCTCTACTTCGATTACACCATCGACTGCTGACAGTTTTTGTACCAGCAGGCTAGCTCGAGATGCGTTGGGCGGGGTGCCAGTGAGCACGAGCCGCTGCCCGTCAACCTGGATTGAGGCCCAGCCAGACGGTGCCGCTTCAGTACCAGCGGCGGCCAGGGCTTTTGCGGAAATGTCCTCCCGAATATGGGGTACACAGCTGTACAGGGCAGTAGCACCCAACAGTGAAAAACCGATGATGGCAATCCACAATGACGTCGAACGATCCAACCGTAACCCCTCCATGACCCCTGGGCGGACATCAGTGTCCGAATGATCAAACCGAATCTCCCCGGACTCAGTCTAGTCGACGTCAAGTATAAGATCGAAATGTACCGATGCGCTCCTCTTTCTCGGTTTTGGCAAGGTCACAACGACGACGCCAGCCGTTGCAACTCCAAGTGCGACGCATGACACGCGCCAAGTGGTTTGTCATCCTGACGGGGCAGCAGTTAACGAAATTTCAAATAAATAAATAAAATCAAGGAGTTATAAATGCCAACCGCCCCCTCTCCGCTGCGCATCGGCATGATCGGCGCAGGCGGCATCGCCGCGACACAGATGAAAGCACTGGCCAGCCGGAAGGACACACATCTGGTGGCGCTCGCCGACATCGATCAAAAAACCCTGGATATGCGCGGTGACACCTTCGGCGTGGCTGCCCGTTACACCGACTATCGCCAGATGCTGCGCAAAGAACATCTTGACGCTGTCAGTATATGCACGCCTAATCTGGCTCATGCCGAAGCAGCCATCGCTGCACTGAAAGCCGGGCTGCACGTGCTGTGTGAAAAGCCCATGGCACACACCGCGTCTGCTGCCAAACGAATGGTCGAAACAGCGAACCAGACCGGCCAAAAGCTGGTGATTGGATTCCAGTATCGCTTCAATCCCAGAACCCAGTTTCTTCGCTCCGCTGTGCTGAACGGCGAACTGGGTGAAATCAGGTACGGTCGAGTACAGGCATTGCGGCGTCGGGGCATTCCCAATTGGGGGGTTTTTGGTCGCAAGGAACTGCAGGGCGGAGGTCCACTGATCGATATCGGTGTCCACGTCCTGGAAATGACGCACTACACGATGGGGTCACCAAAACCCGTCAGCGCCAGCGCCGACCTGTTTACTTATCTGGGCAACCAGCCATCGAATCGAGTGCAATCGGTGTGGAAAGGCTGGGACTACAAAACGTATACCGTGGAAGATCTGGCGGTCGGTCGCATTCGATTCGAAAACGGCGCCGTACTCCATATCGAGTCGAGTTTTGCCGCACATATCGAGAAGGACACTTTCAACTTCGAATTGATGGGGGAAGCAGGCGGATGCACGTGGGACCCTGCGTGTATTCATCGCGATGAAGGTGGCTACATGGTCGACAAGGTCCCTGGCTGGTTGTCACCCAAACAGAGCTGGCAGGACATGTTCGATGCAAAAATGCACGCATTTGTGGAGCATGTCCTGTATGACAAGCCGACCATAGCACCCGCTGCGGACGGGCTTGCCGTGCAGCAGATGCTCGATGCGCTGTACCGCTCGGCGGAACAAGGCGGCCGCGAAGTGGGAATCAAATAGAAAGTCAAAAGGAAAAAAACGCGACGACAGATCCAGATACGCCGAACAAAAAAGGTCACACCGCGACTCGCGGTGAGAAACCATTGCTATCGGGAATCCGTATAGCCACCGATCAAACATCGGGGCTAGAATCGGGCGACTCGCACTTTTACATAACACCGGGGGAAACATGGCTGATGCCGCGTTGGAAAACGATCTGAACAATCTCGTCATGTCGAGAGCGGCTGAGCCTTTGCTCGCGGCCGTAAAACAACACATCAAGGAAAACGTCGAGCCGATTGTTGAAGAGTTCTACCGTCTGGGTGAGAACCGAACCAATCGATGGAGCTGGGCGCCCGGGCAGCTTGAACTGCTGCAGGTAGCCAAGGACAAGGCCAAGAAATCCGGTCTGTGGAACTTTTTCCTGCCGGATGCTGATACCGGGGAGGGGCTGAAAAATCTCGACTACGCCTACATCGCTGCTGAACTGGGCAAGACACCGCTGGCATCTGAATCACTGAATTGCTCCGCGCCGGACACCGGCAACATGGAGGTTCTGGAGCGCGTAGGTACCCAAGCGCAAAAAGACAAATGGTTGAAACCACTGCTTGCCGGCGAAATTCGTTCGTGTTTCGGCATGACTGAGCCCGCGCTCCCATCGTCAGACGCCAAGAACATCGACTGCCGCGCCGTGTTGCAAGGAGATGAGTGGGTCATCAACGGCGAAAAATACTACATCTCTGGCGCCGGCGATCCACGCTGCAAGATCATGATCCTCATGGTCAAGACCAGCCCTGATGCCCCACCGCATCGGCAGCAATCCCAGATCCTTGTGCCGATGGACGCACCCGGGCTTGAAGTTCTCGGTCCGATGCATGTGTTTGGGCACGATGATGCGCCCCATGGCCACATGCACCTGCGTCTGACCAACGTGCGCGTTCCAAAATCGAACATCCTGCTCGGCGAAGGTCGCGGATTCGAGATCTCCCAGGTTCGGCTCGGCCCTGGCCGCATCCATCACTGCATGCGCTCCATCGGCCAGGCTGAACGAGCACTCGATCTCATGGTTCGTCGCGGTCTCACGCGAGTCGCTTTTGGCAAACCGATCGCGCAACTCGGGAAGAATATTGAAGTGATCTCCCGCGCGCGCATCGAGATCGAGGCGATGCGTCTGATGGTGCTGAAAGCTGCCAAGGCCATGGACGTGCTGGGCAACAAGGAAGCGCGTATCTGGGTTCACATGGTCAAGGCACTGGTGCCCGAGCGCGTGTGTCAGATCATCGACCAGGCCATCCAGATTCACGGCGCAACCGGTGTGTCGCAGTGGACGCCGCTGGCCGACATGTATACCGGCCAACGTACGCTTCGCCTTGCCGATGGCCCGGATGAAGTGCATCACATGGTGGTGGGTCGCGCAGAACTGCGTAAGTACGACGGTCTGTTGTAGCCCTGGTTGTAGTTGTAGTAGTTGTCGATGTAGAAGTACCAGGCAACTTGAATCGCCCCTTGCCGGATTGGTCAGAACCGAGCCGGCAAGTGCGAGACAACATATGGGTGCCGATGTCCGGCTCGCCCGCTCAGCGTTGAACCGGACTCGGCCACCCCCTTGGCAAGCTTGTCAGTCGATCAGTCGTGCTAGCTGACCGGAGACTGGTCAACGAGCCTGCAGGGCTGGAGGTTGCCAGGCTATTGCGGCAACCTGTTTTTAAGATGGATGAATTCATGAATCCTTCTCGTCGTCGCAAGCGAAATATCCTTGTCTATGTCATCGGTGTGTTGTCACTGGCAACGGCAGGCGGGCTGATCACCAATGCGGGTCAGGAAGCCGGTGGCCTGGTATTCATCCTGGGTCCGATCCTGATGATGATCCTGCTGCGCACATTTGGCGGCGACGGTTGGCGGGATGCAGGACTGCATCTGGATCTTCGATCAAAGTGGCCATGGTACGTCTTCAGCGTGCTGGCCTATCCGGTCTCGATTGGTCTCGTCCTCTCATTGGGAACCGCAATCGGCCTCACCACGCTCACTCTCGACACCTCGGCCTTTGTTCCCGCACTCCTGTTCGGCGTGCTGTCCCAACTCATTCCCCGACTGCTGCTGGCGACTTGTGAAGAGTGGGGCTGGCGGGGATATCTGGAGCCGAGGCTTGCGGCAGCCGGATTTACAGATCTGCCGCGGCACCTGCTGGTTGGTGTGGTCTGGGCCAGCTGGCATGTACCGCTGATCCTGACCACCGATTACACAAGCCTGGATCATGTCGTGTTTTTCCCGCTGTTTGTTATCGGCGTGATCACCACCGCCCTGGTCTACGGTCAACTGCGCAGCGCCAGTGGCACCGTCTGGACCTCGGTATTGATGCACGGCGTTGGCAACGCCGTCGCCTGGGCTTTGTTGCAGAACGAGTTGGTAGTTATCAACAACAAGGTGCTGGCCAACATTGCGCCAGAAGGCGTGTTCATGTTTTTGTTATGGGGTGGCATAGCCTGGTGGATGTTCAAGCGATCTGCCGCGCGCGGCTGACCCATGTCCGAAACTGAACTTTACCAGCCGATCAAGACCTTTCTGGAAGCGCAGGGTTTCACGGTTAAAGCGGAAGTCAGGTCCTGTGATGTGGTGGCCGTGCGCGGCGACGAAATGCCGGTCATCGTCGAGCTGAAAACAGCGTTGAATCTGCAACTCTTCTACCAGGCGGTGGACAGGCTCGGGATCACCGACCAGGTTTACGTCGCCGTACCACGTCCGAAGCGTGGACTGCCCGCGGAAGCCATCAAATTGTGCCGACGAATCGGTATCGGACTTCTGGTCGTCGAAGGGTCCGGAAGTGTCGACGTGCTGACTGACCCACTGCCCTATGCGCCACGTCAGAACGCCAAGCGGCGTAACGGTCTGCTCGGCGAGTTTCGCAAACGGCTTGGGGATCTCAACACGGGCGGTAGTCGCGGAAAATCGCTGATGACGGCCTACCGGCAGGATGCGCTTCGCTGCGCAGTTCAACTGGCGCAGGCCGGGGCGTCTCGTGTGAAGGACATAAGGCAGACCACCAGAGTGGAACGGTCAGCGACCATTCTCAGGAGCAATGTCTATGGCTGGTTCCAGCGCGAATCACGCGGCGTGTATGGATTGACCGATGCAGGCGTGGCTGCACTCGAGGCGAGCCAATCTGTCATCCTGCAGTTGTTCCCCTCAAGGTTGTCGCCCGCAGACTGCGACCAGCCACCCGACGAAGTACCGACTGGGGAGTAAGTGATCTTGACCAACCAGCCTGAATGCAAACAAAGCCCCGGTGAATTTCGGCCTGTCATCGACCGGAATCGATGTGAAGGCAAGGCGGATTGCGAGCGGGTCTGTCCGGTATCGGTCTTCAAGGTGGACACACTCCCAAGGCAGATGCGCAGCGGTCTCAACATCAAGGGAAAGCTCAAGGGCTTCGCACATCGGTGGCAACAGGCCTTGCTCATCAATGCCGATGCCTGCGAAGCGTGCGGGTTGTGCGTCAAGGCGTGCCCTGAAAACGCCATCACCCTGGTGCGGGTCTGACTGAATCGCGCTGGCTGCGTCAGCAACCCGGGATCAGCTCTGCATGGTCCAGGTCTCACCAAAGGGACGTATCACGCTACTGAATGCCCACGCGGATTTTGGCTGGTGCGCCAACCGATAACACTCTTCGGCGATGTCTTCGGGCTTGCAGAAAAACTCGTCCGGCTTGTCAGCCCAGCGTTTACGCGTCCAGGCCAGATCAATGACTGCATCGATGGCAACGAAGGCGACATGCACTCCCAGCGGCCCAAGATGCCGCGCCATGGACTCTGCCAGAACCCGCTGCGCCGCCTTGGTTGGCGCAAAGCCTGCAAAGTGGGCCTGCCCACGCCACGCCGCAGTATTGGCCGTGACGACGATGGCGCCACTCCCTCTGTCGATCATGGCTGGCGCCACGGCGCGCCCCAGTTGCAGCAGCGCCATCGTGTTGATGCTGAAATTCCGTTGCAGCACAGCCGGATCAATTTCCAGAAAGTTGCCAAACGCACCACCCACCGCGTTGTGTACCGCGATCGAAGGCGATCCCATCTGCGTTCGTACCGATTCAAGCGTTGTGGCAAAAGCAGCTTCGTCGGCGACATCACAAACAAACGCACGGCTGCCTGGCACTTCTGCCGCGAGTGCATTCAATCTGTCTTCGTTACGCGCCAGCATGGCCACGTCATAGTCTCGGGCCATGCGGCGAACCAGTGCGGAACCGGTACCAGGACCGACACCAGTAACGATACAAACGGGACGACTCATGATGTTGATTCCTCCGGATAAGTCGCGCGCGAATCGAGCGGCCATAACCTTCGCGCAGTGGATTGTCTGGGAAAGATCTCGATGTGATGGGTACCAAGTGTCGTGAGTCGGTAATTCGCGTCATTTCAGCGAGTTCTGCGAGGTGTCTGGCAAGGCGCGGCTCTTGCCAAGGGCCGTAGCCCTTGGCA
>JANNBJ010000154.1:0-46957 GCA_031385325.1 Gammaproteobacteria bacterium
GAGGTGGATTTCAATCATCCATTGGCCGGCCAGGATCTGCTTTTTGATGTCTCGATTATTGCGGTAGGTGACCATTCGTCGCCGGAGGACTACCGCTTGGGACAATCGCTCTCGTAAACCGGTATGAAGCGAGTAATTTCCGGGATTGCCCAAACTCCTCGGGAAAAGCATGTCATCGGCCTTCCACAGATACTCAGATCAGTCCGGTTTCACGCTGATTGAATTGCTGATTGCGGTTGCCATCATGGCCATTGTGGCCGGCGTTGCGATTCCCATCTATACCCGCTACTCCGACCGCTCCTACCGTAGCGAGGCTCAAGCAGACCTTTCGCTTTGCGCCCAGGGCATGGAACGTTGGGCCAGCAATAATTTTGACTATCGGGGGGCTGCGGATACCAACGGCGATGGCACGGGCGATGGCGATGTTGGTCCGCCAGCGACGGCGGTTTGCCAACCTCGCTCGGTTGCAAACGGGCGGTACACGGTCACGGTGACAGGGACGCAAACAGCTTTCAACGTGCGTGCTACGCCGGTGGGACAGATGGCAGGCGATGGATTCATCACCATCGACCAGGCCGGCACACGAGGCTGGGACGAGAACAACAATGGCACCATTGGTGTCGGTGAAAACACGTGGGAGCACTGATGCTTCTGAGTAGCACCGCTGCGGCTGCGCGCGGTCGTCGCGCGGGACGGGGATTTACCATTATCGAGCTGATGGTGGCGCTGGCAGTTGCTGCTGCGCTGATCACGATCGGCCTGCCGGCATTCAATGGTTTCCTCGGTCAGCAGCGCCTCACGACCTACACCAATGACCTGATTTCGGGCATTGCCTATGCCCGCAGTGAGGCAGCAAAACTGGGTGGAGTGGTCAGCGTCCAGGCACTGACGACGGACAACAGCAATGAGTGGGGTGGTGGGTACTGCATCGTCGCGGGTAACCCGGGAAATTGTAACGGCACTCCGTTGCGAAGAATTGCTGCGCCCACCGCAGTGACGCTCGACGCCATCGGTGGGCTCGAAGCCATCTACACGCTGAGTTTCAATTCCAGAGGTCTGCTGGTAGGCGCTGCCGGCGGGGCCATCCAGATCTGCAGCACGGACGTATCGGTCCTGAATGGACGGACGTTGAACGTCACCCTGGTTGGTCGAACGATGGCGCAGGAGCTGACATGCAACTGACGGCTTTGCAAAGGCGTGGCCAGGTTTATGGCAACCGATCACAAAATGGCTTTTCCATGATCGAATTACTGGTGGCTGTGCTCATCATGGGAATCGGCGTGTTGGGCGTCACTGCCTTGCAGATGGTCAGCCTGCAAAACAACCGTGGTGCATTGCAGCGAGCAGAAGCGGTTCAACTTGCGTACGACATGATGGATCGGGTGCGAGCCAATCCGGCCGGTACACCAGCAGGTTCGGCATATTCTGGTCTTGATCTGGCTGATGCGCCGCCCAATGCGCAGAACTGCAATGCCCAGAATTGCACGCAAGCACAAATGGTGATCTTCGACCAGGCGATCTGGAAGTGCAGCCTCGGCGATTTTCACACGGCGAACATTTGTCAAACGCTGCGCACCGCAGGTGTTATCGCCGATGAAGAAGATCAACCGGGACTCTCCGAAGGTGATGGCAGCATTACCGTCGATGCCAATGGTGTCATCAATATCACGGTGCAATGGGTAGAGCTGTCAACCCAGCAGATTCGCACCATTACCATCAACAGTCAGAGCTGAGTCATGCCACGCTTACCCAGAACGTCAAATCGGGGATTCTCTCTCATAGAGTTGATGCTGGCGCTCGCTCTGGGAGTTGTCATCACTTCCGGCATCGTTCAGCTGTTTGTCGGCAACAATCAGACGTACACCACGCTGCAAGGCCAATCTCGTTTGATAGAGGGCGCTCGTTACGCACTGGATTTCGTCTCGGAAAGTGCGCGAGCGGGCGGCTATTTTGGTTGTGATCCGGATCTGGACAAACGCTACACGACGCTGAATCAGGATCTCGATAACACCTTTGAGATGAACCTTTTACAACCGATTTCCGGGTTTGACTATGTCGGTGGTGGCGGCACCTCCATGACTGATTGGATGCCAAGTGCTGCGTCGTTGCCCAGGGTTGGCGCGGCAACGACTACGCCGGTGCCGGCGAACGGACTCAACTTTGCCAATATCGCGCCGGATTCCGATATTCTCGCCGTGCGTCGAGTCGATCCACCAGGCGAGCGAATTTCTGCAATTGTGCAACCCGATGCCAATCCGGTGGTGATTGAAGATGATGGGAACGTCACGTTTGCCGCCAATGACTTTGCGGTCATTAGCGACTGTGAGCAGGCATCGGTCTTCCGTATCACCGGCGTGAATGACCTTGGCGGGACGATCGAACTCAACCGCGCCGAAAACACCGGCCCTGGATCCGCCATTTTCCAGAATCGAGCAGGCGCTACTCTCTCCGAACAGAATGTTGCTTATGGTGCAGCGACCAACTCGCAGGGAACAACCGTTGCACGTCTGTTCACCGAGGTCTATTTCATCGCAGACAGTGCCAGCACCAATAATCGCGGGCAGACGCCGCTGTCCCTGTGGAGGAAGTCTGGAGCCGCGGCACCCGTTGAACTGGTCGAGGGCATCGAGGATCTGCAACTGTGGTTTGGTATCGATTCCACGCCGAACGACAACATCAATGCACCCAATCGATATGACGATTTTGCGGGCGTAGGTCTGAATGAAGTTGTTCGCACTCTCCGTATCGAGATCGACGCCACCACAGTTGATGTAGTCGATCCGAATGCCACCGAACCTCTCACTCGTACCTTCAGCCAGACCATCTCGCTGCGAAATCAGAGTTAGACGATGCAACTACCCGTGCGTTTTATTGTTATTGCACCGGCTCGTCAGCAGGGCATCGTGCTGTTCATCAGTCTGGTGCTGCTCCTGGTGCTGACCATCGCTGGTGTGTCCGCCGTGCAGACCACCACGCTTGAAGAAAGGATGGCACGCAACTCCCATGATTCGCTGATCGCATTTCAGGCTGCCGAGGCAGCGCTGCGACAGGCAGAAAACTGGATGGATGCCAATGTTGTGGGTACAGCAGTGTTCGATGCTGCTGGCGCTGCCGGAATGTGGACTGCGGCGGAGTTCGGTGAAGACGATCGCTGGACGGATGACGCGGTCTGGAGCGGTGGGCAGACCGTCGCTGTCCCGGTGAACATGCCTGACGTTGCTGCTCAGCCGCGTTACCTGATCGAGTGGCTGGCGACAGTTCAGCGCTCCGAGAACTCGGTGATGATCCAGAGTTCGTACAGCAGCCTGTTTGATCGCATTGAAGTTTTCCGCATCACCGCACGTGGAGTTGGCGGGTCTGCCAATTCGCAGGTATTCCTGCAGAGCACCTACGGCATGGTGTTCTGATTTCCATATGAAAGCACAGATGACAATGACACATGGCCAGGAGAGAAATATGAAGTATCTGGCGTTTCGAAAACTGGTGCTTGTTACCGCTTTGTCGGCTCTGGCACCTGCGGCTCTGGCTACACCACCGGTTGCGAGCCCAACGAGTGCAACATTGAGCGGGCCGGGTTGGGTTGAGGATCGACCGGATACGCAGTACCAGCTCAGCAGCGTTTTTTCTGATGTAGATTCTGGCGATGTGCTCGCCTACCGGCTGGTCAGCTCCAGTGGCGCAACACTGTTCGATGTGGATGTTGATTCAGCTACCGGCGAAGTCGATCTGTATACCGAGCCCAATGCCAGCGGTACTCAAGTCCTGGTCTTCGAAGCGCGTGATACAACAGCTGCCACTTCGACCTTCACACTGACGATCACGCTGACTGGAACCAACGATACTCCTGCTGCAGTCAATGATTCCGCGACCATGCCTGAAGTGGACCCGGGCGGCGCAGGCTCCGTGGTGATTGACGTGATTGATAACGATGAGCCGGGCGACCCAGTCACCCAGATCATTCAGTATGGTCGCAATTGGCCGAGCAATCTTGATCCACAGTTTCCGAATTCTTCGGAAGGCACTCCGACGACCCAACTCGACGAGTCGGGCATTCAAGTCACGATTCCGAACGGAACCATTGGATTGCGGCCGAATGGAATGCTGGAGTATTTCCCCAAGCCGAATTTCTCTGGCACGGATTTTTTCACGTACACGATACGGGATGCGGACGGGCAGACCTCCACGGCGACAGTGAACATCACCGTAGTGGGTGATGATGATCCGCCGCGCACCTGGTCCACTTATGAGTACACTGTCAATCAGGGCAGTTTCCTGAACATCAGTGCGGGCGGCGGTCTGCTCTCACGCACGATAGATGACGACGGAGATACGGTTCAGGTGTTCATCGTCACGCCGCCGTCAATTGGCAGCTTGAGTCTGAACAACGCAACTGGTGCGTTCACCTATACACCACCGCCTGCGTACGGCATCGCTGGTGATCCGGCGGTGACGTTTGTAGTGCAATATCGTGAGCTTCCCTCTGGTCGTGAAGATCCGGGTGCGCAGGCGACGATCACCATCAATTTTGATCCTATCGATCCACCGATTGTCGGGGCGGTGGCCAACCAGATTACACAGCTGATGGCGCTCGCGGATGTGCCGCTGGAAGATGCCATCAGCGCCGAAGCCAACGTTCTTGTGATCATGGATGATTCGGGCTCCATGGATTGGGCCATGATGGCGCCTGGTCAGGACAGCCTCTTCGCAATCAGTAATTCGGCGACCAAGCAGGCAGCCATCCCGGCCCGTTCCCGCAGTTTCTATTACCTGCATCAACTGACAACCAACACCTACGGCGGCAATTCGAACATGCCAACGCAGGAAACGATCAATGGAAACAACAAGTTCACGAACAATAACTACGGCGTGTGGCGGGCGTGGAACCCTCAGTACAACACCATCTATTACAATCCGCAGGTGTTCTACGAACCATGGATCGGTCTCAATCGAAACTCCGTCGACTTCCCGCAATCCGTTCCAACTTCAGCGGTACTCGATCCTTATGACGCCGTGCCTCAGACAGTCAACCTGACGTCAGAGAACCTGAGCTACACCTCATCGAGTGTTCCAACAACTTTCAACGATGCGGATGGACTGGAAAACGTTACCAACAATAATGTCCATCTCGCGCACTACTACACGACGACCGCCCCACTTGGCACTTTCCCGGCCTTCAATCAGATTGGCACCCGTATCGACATTCGTGCCACCTATACGCTGAACAACGCGACTGTTCTGACGAGCTATCCAGGCGGTGTCGCACGCGTTGATTGCGCCGCAGACGATGGCAACCCGTTGACTTGCACTTACGCCCAGGAAATCCAGAATTTCGCCAACTGGTTCAGTTACTACCGGCTCCGCGAATACACCGCGAAGGCGGCGCTTGGTCGGGCAATATCAGGCGCGTCGAATTTGCGTATGGGCTACGGCGTACTCAATCAAACCACGCATCGTGAGCCACTAGATAGCCTCAACGCATCGTATCGGGTTGGCCAGAAGCGCGAATTACTCGAGAAGGTATATTCCCTCAATTCAAGTGGCGGCACACCACTGCGCACTGCGCTTGATCGCGCCGGACGTACTTTTGAATGCTTGAGCGGCAATACTTTTGGTACACCGGCTGCAGCACCTGGTAGTGCAAACTGCCCGGTACAAGCCGCCCCTGAAGGAGAATGTCAAGCGAATTTCACCCTGCTGTTTTCGGACGGTGAGTGGAACGAAACCTTTACCAGTGCCAATGACGATAGTCAGACCCCCACCGATCCAAGTCCGTCGGCGTTTGATGGCGGAAAATTTGCTGACGGATTTACCTCAACGCTTGCAGACATTGCCATGTACTACTACGAGCGGGATCTGCATCCCGGGCTTGCGAATCGGGTGGCGACCTCCGCGCGTGACCAGCAGAACGCGCCGGCTGGTGCATTTACCAACAACGGCGAAACGATGCACCAGCACATGAAGACCTACACAGTGGGTTTGGGTCTGGTGGGTAATTTCACCGAGGCCAACCTGCCAGCAGTCTACACCACTGCTTTCGCATGGTTGAATCCAACCTCGAGCAGTGCTGCGAAGATCGATGACATGTTGCACGCTGCGGTGAACGGGCGTGGGCAGGGACTGTCGGCAAACAATCCGGTTCTGCTTACACAGGCCTTTCAATCGGCATTCGCCGAATTTTCGGACAGCACGATTTCGGTCTCTGCGGTCGCGTTCAACTCAACCGCCTTGCGGGAAGACACCGTCGAGTATCGCGGCTTCTTCAATCCGAAGTTTCATACCGGTGATCTGCGATCGCTGCGCGTGAATTCGGCGACGGGCGTCGTTGATGCGCTCAATCCGATCTGGCGGGCCGCGGCACAGATGGATCAGATCCTGTCGGCAAACAGAGTAATTACCACCTACGATGATGTCACCGGTCTGGGCAAACCTTTCCTGTGGGCAAACCTCAACAACGATCAG
Organism: Gammaproteobacteria bacterium; assembly: GCA_031385325.1. Taxonomy (GTDB): domain Bacteria; phylum Pseudomonadota; class Gammaproteobacteria; order Pseudomonadales; family Azotimanducaceae; genus SYFY01. The sequence continues at coordinate 6,460 of JANNBJ010000154.1, forward strand.
AAAGCCGTGTTGAGCACCACTGAACTTGATTGGCTGCGTGGCATCCGTACGCAGGAAGAGCCGAATGGAATATTCAGGCAACGTCAGGGCGTTGAAGGTTTATTAGGCGACATCGTTCACTCCGCGCCGGTTTTTGTCGGTTCGCCACGTGGATTTCGACGAAATCAGGCTCCATTTCCGATTGTCGCCGGTGACATTTACTCTGATTTTGTGCAGGCCAAGAAGTCACGCCAGCGGGTCGTCTACGTCGCTGCCAACGATGGCATGTTGCACGGTTTCGACGCGGGGATCGGCAATTCCAACGGAACCGGCAATGAACTATTCGCCTACGTGCCTAACAAGATCATCGACAACACGGAGTTCGACGCACATCGACTGGATCAGCTGACTTCTCTGGTTTATGCGCATCGCTATTTTGTCGACCTGACACCATCGGTTGAAGATGTGTACATTCGGCCGACTGCAAGCGCAACTTCAAGGGACTGGGCAACTTTGCTGGTTGGTGGATTGGGTGCCGGCGGCAAAGGCTACTTCGCGATCAACGTTACGAATCCCGGAGCCAGCTATAGCTCAGCGACCAACGCATCGGGTGCAGTGTTGTGGGAATTTACCGACCAGGATGATACCTATCCTGTCGATTCATCAGGCAATCCAGTAGTGGACGGCGGTGGCAATCCCATCAACTTCGAAGGCCGGCCGGTGAAGGACCTCGGGTATGCCCTGTCACAACCGCAACTGGTGATGACCAACGCGGTCGACGCGGATAGCCAGAAACGCTGGGCCGCGATATTCGGGAATGGATATAACGCGACCTATGGTGTTGCCAAACTGTTCCTGCTCGATCTCGACAAGGGAACCAACGGTTGGCAGGCCGGAGATTTCTGGAAGCTGTCCACGGGTGTTGGCGCTGCGACTACGGGTCCGCTCGCTGGTATTCCAAACGGGATCGGTGGAGTATCAGTGATTGACAAGGATTCCAACGGGACTGCCGATCTCGTCTATGCCGGTGATTTACAGGGCAATCTGTATCGGTTCGATATCTCGAATGCGAATTCCACCTTGTGGAAAGTGACAAAGATATTCCAGGCCACTCGGAACGGAACGGCTGCGACATCGCAGTCAATCACGACCCAGCCTTTTGTGATCAAGCACCCCGATGGTGGGTTCCTGGTCATATTCGGTACCGGTAGCTGGTTGACCCATGGTGACGGTACCAGTACTTCGGTGGAGTCCATCTACGGGATTTGGGACCGCCTGGAAATCAATCCCGCGACGGCCAATCCTTCCTCCAAACTGGATCGACTGGTCGAACAGACGTTGACCAACGTCGTAGATCAGACCAGTCCGGACTTTCAGCGGCAGCGAATTGTCACCGCAAATCCCGTGGCGTACATACCCGACGCGACAGGAGATCCGGGTGTCTACGGCTGGTACATCGATCTGGATCCGATACGGCCGACGACGACGCTGCAAGGTAATGTCAACCCTGATATTTCCGGGAACGCGCCGCCAGCCGTGCAATACCCAGGTGAACGAGCGATTCGCCGAATCATCAGCCGTGGCTCAGCCATTCTGATCACGACGGTAGTGCCACGAGACGCTAATACCTGTACACAGGCGCCCCCAGGCTCAACCTTCCCGATTGATGGTCTGACCGGTGGTAATCCAAAGCGACCGATCTTCGACCTCAACAATGATGGCGTTATCAACGATACCGACTACGTCAACGTAGGCGGCGTGAATTACGCCTCGGGTATTGTGTTTGACACCGATGACCTCGACGGCACACTGGTCGATCCATCGCTGCTGGTTGGCTCCGGAGACTTTGACTTCCTCTTCCTCAGCGGCGGAGATGATCAGGTAGCGATCCGCATAGCACCACCCGAAGACCAGAAGGTCGGCCGACTGTCCTGGCGACAGTTGATGAACGAATGATCAGGAGCAAGACATGAAGCGACTATTGATTGGAATGCTGCTGCTGGGAACGACGAACATTTCGTTGCTCGCTGCCGAACCGGAACCCATGGTGGTGTCGGACCGCGGCATCATCAGACAACTCGATTTCGAGAACAACACGATGGTGGTCGGTGGCATGGAGTTTGTGGTGCCGCTCGATACACCCGTAACTTTAAGGGGCTCAGCCGGGGCTTTCACCATGCTCGCGGTAGGTATGAAAGCCGAGGTGGTCTACAAGCAACTTCCCACTGAACGGGTCGCATTGACCGTGGATCAGCTGCCGGACAATACCGAGATCGAGGAATTCTGACACTCGGTGTGTGACCACCACGACACCCTGAAACGGTGGCGGAGAGCGACAGGCTGGCAAGAAACGCTATTAACCGGACATGGAGCAGTTCAGCGGTCGACCGCTTGAATCTTCCCGAATACCGTCGCGGTTTCGATCCTGGGCATGACGTGTTCGACCGGCAGTGTTGATGATCAGCATTCTGGCCTGCCGCGAATCATTGTCGTCAGGGCAGTAGAGGAAACTTCCGTTCAACCAATCCGTGAGCCCATACGCGGTAAACAGCAGCTCGCTGCGATTGCGAAAAGATCGCCACTTGAAGCGGCCGTGGGTGGTACCGGGAATTCGGGCAATGATGAGTTCGTCTTCATCCAGGCGTTGATCACCATCATCGTCCGTGAATACCAGCATTCCATCTGCCCAGCTGTTGCGCGCGCCACAGGCATTGCTGATTCCAGGGCATAACGTGACTGGTCGCTGGTAAGTCAACGCGGCACTGCGTGCCAATGCGATGGCGTGTGCCAGGTCATTGATTGCGCTGTTGGCCCTGGTCTTGTCTACCAGAGGCTTGGCCGCAGGCACGGCGACGGTTGCCAAAATGCCTGCAACTGCCATAACGATCACCAGTTCGAGAAGAGAATATCCGCGCTGCATGAATAACAGCGTGGCGTGTTCCTTTCAGACAGAACAGCGCCAAAGACATCCAGGTGATGTGCGAAGTCGCCGCAGCCTGTCGAGCTTCTGCCGAACCGACGCCATGGCGCCTATTCCATGTTCAACTTCGCCAGACGATATCGCAGCGCCCGAAAACTCAGCCCCAGCTGTTTTGCGGCTGCTGTCTTGTTCCAGCGAGTGGCCTCGAGTGCTTCCGTCAGCAACTTGCGCTCGATCCGCTCGAGATAACCTTCGAGTGATTCGCCTTCCGGGAGCGACATGTCGATCGAGCGCGCAGGCGTCACAGGACCTGGCCCGCCGACCTCGTCCGTGTTTCGGTGAATTTCGACTGGTAGTCCGAGATCAGAGGGCTCGATCCTGGTTCCCTCGGCCAGCGTGAACGCGCGCTCGAGAATGTTCTCCAACTCCCGAACGTTGCCTGGATAGTCATAACTGAGGAGCGCATCAAGGGCCTGGCCAGATACCTCCGGAGCCTGATGGCCGTACTCGTGTGCAAGCTTGTTGAGGATAAATGCGCAGAATTCGGGAATATCCTCTGCCCGATCCCGGAGCGCAGGCATGTGCAGTTCGATGACATTCAATCGGTAGTAGAGGTCCTGGCGAAAGTTGCCCTCGAGCACTTCCGTGGCAAGATCTCGATGCGTCGCCGAGAGCACTCTGATATCGATGGGACTTTCCTGTGTACTGCCGACCCTGCGGATCGATTTTTCCTGAATGGCGCGCAGCAACTTGACCTGCATGGAGAGTGGCAGGTCCGCCACTTCATCCAGAAACAGTGTGCCTCCTGATGCCACTTCGAAAAGACCCGGTTTGTCCATGTGTGCACCCGTGAATGCGCCTTTTACATGGCCAAAGAACTCACTCTCCATGAGCTCTCCCGGAATCGCGCCACAGTTGACGGGTACGAATGGACCACTGCTGCGGGCACCAAGTTCATGCATGAGCCGCGCGGCAACTTCTTTCCCGGATCCTGATTCACCACTGATGTAGATCGGTGCCTGGCTGCGAGCGAGCCTGGCAATCTGCTGGCGCAAGACAGTGATCGTTGCCGACTGGCCGATCATCTGCGTTTTGGTGGATGGGTTTTCTGGTGCTTTCAGTTTGAGCGCGCTTTCTACCAGCGTCCGCAAGATGTCGAGGTCAACGGGCTTCTGAAGAAAATCGAAGGCGCCGCCCTTCAGTGCCTCGATGGCGGTGTCCATGCTGCCATGCGCCGTGATCATGGCGACTGGAATCGATGGGTACTGCCCCGCCATCAGATGAACCAGTTCAATTCCGTTGCCATCTGGCAGATTCATATCGGTGAGGCAAAGATCAAAATGCTGATCAGCAAGCAGCCGACGTGCAGATGCCAGATCGCTGGCCGCGCAGGTATCGAGATCCATCCTGCCAAGGGTTATTTCAAGCAGTTCCCGAATGTCGGGTTCATCGTCGACGATGAGCACCTGCTGGCGTTGTGTCACTGTGGATCCTCCCTGGGCGGTCGCGGTTTCAGGCACCAAAACGATCAGGATGCGAGAACAGTATACGGAAAACTGCGCCGCCACCTTCGTTGCGGGTATAGGTCAGGCGTGCCTGGTTGGCCGCGCAGATTTCCCTGGACAGATACAGTCCAAGGCCTGTTCCTTTGGCTTGTGTGGTGTGAAAAGGCTCAAACAGCTGCTTTTCCTGATCCAGCGGTACACCGGAGCCGTTGTCGATGACACTGAGAAAGGGTCGATCTGTTTGCGGATCGATACCGCCGACGAGCCGCACAACGGGTTGGTGGTTGCCGCTGTGCTTGAGTGCATTGGTAACGAGATTGGTCAGCACCTGACGGATTTGTCGAGGGTCGACACGCACTTGTGTATCCGGCGGATTCACGTCTACCGAAAACGTGGCTTCGGGCTCGGACTCAGCGTATTCCCTGGCAAACACTGAGATGAGGTTGTCCAGTCGGGTTCGTTCAGGTGTTGACGGTTGTCGTCGCGACAGCAGGAGGACATTTTCCACCACAGCGTTCATTCGCTTGGTGTGGTTGTGGATGATCGTCGTGAGGCGTTCATCACCCTTGTCCAGATTGCGGGATTCCTGCAGTAATTGTGCTGCGTGACTGATTGCAGCCAGCGGATTGCGGATTTCGTGGGCGATGCTGGCAGAGAGTCGACCGAGTTCAGACAGCTTGAGTTGTTGTGCCTGCTGCTGAATTTCGCTGTTGTCTTCCATGTAGATCGTAGCCAGGCCCTTCGGATCGTCGATTCGAACCGAAGAAAAACTCACGCGAACGCTCGGCCCGTAAGTATCCAGCTGCATGGCCGAAAGACCACGGCCCTGGTTGTTACGCCAACTGTCCAATGCAGCCAGAACCTGCGCCGGCAGAGCCAGTGGTTGCTGGTCGCGCATTTGTCCAAGCAGCCGCCGTGCTGCCTGATTGAAGGTCCGTACATGATCATGTTCGTCGACCACGACGATGCCGGTCTGCATACGCTGGATAACCTGTTGGTTGACACGCTCGAGATCGGCAAGCTCTGCGGCCTGGGAGATGTTACGCAGCTCGTTCTGACGCAGCCGGTTGGAGATGTTGGTGATGAAGAGAGTAAAGACGAAAAAAAGAATGCCCAGCACGCCAGCCTGAAAGAATCCGTTGGGTTCATCAGGCAGTCTGAAAGCGGTAAACAGCTCCTGATAGAGCACCGCAATGGTTGCGAGCGCAGCGGTCAGCAAACTGGTGCGGTCGCCGACGATGATGGCCCCCGCAGTCACGGTGACCAGCATGAAACCATCCAGGCCGCTGCCAACACCTGCTGACATCGCCATCAGGACAGCCAGCCAGAGGATGTCGGTGGCGATGACACCAACTCGAAACAGTTGTCGACGCTCAAAGGCTTCTGGTAGCAGACGCGTCAGTACAGAGAGAAAGAGGTTACTGGCGATATAGGCCGTGAGGGCCCAGAAAAAGGCGTCGGGTGCGGCGCGTCCGAGATCAGTTCGAAGCCAGTTCTGGGTGTAAATCAGAAAGAGGGCAACGCCGACCAGTACACGATAGGTATTGTAAATCCGTAGCAGAGACAGGGTTTGTCCACCGCGAGACTGTTCGGTGTTCGTCCACTGCTGGCGAGACTGGATGTTCTGATTGGGCATTAGCCGATAAACGGCAACCAGCTGAACCAGCCCTTCTTCTCAGGCTTCTCGTCCTTGCCGGATTCTTCATCGGTTGCCGGAACAGCACGGCGATTGGGCTCGTAGCCTTCGGGATGTTGCAGCTTGATCGGTGGCGGGACTTCCGGGCGGTCCAGCAGGCCGAAGGTCACGATGTTGGTCCACGAACGATCGCGGCTGAGTACCCGATCGGCAAGCACCAGGTTGCCTTCCGAATCAAAGGCGTTGTTGGACGGGAAATTTTCGGCCAGCACGCGCATCGTATCGTTCGCAGCAGATTCCAGTCCGAGTCGGTAGTTGCACTCGATGAGAATCACCAGTGCATCAGGGACAGCGGCGCTCTGTGCATAGTGATCGAGCACGTACTGCGCCCGATTGTTGGCCGCCATGTAGGCGCCTCGACGCATGTAGTAGTCGGCGACGTTGATTTCCGCAGCACCGAGCAGGTTGCGCAGGTAGATCATTCGCTGGCGTGCGTCGGGTGTGTACTGGGACTGAGGGTAACGGGCGAGCAATTGCGCGAAGTCCGTATATGCTTCACGCGCGGCGGTCATGTCCCGCTTGGACGGGTCGGTGGACAGCAGGCGATCGAGCAGACTGGCATTCTTGTTATACGACGCCATGCCTTTCAGATAATAGGCGTAGTCGATGTTGGCGTGGGTTGGGTGTAGTCGGATGAACCGGTCAGCCGCCGTCCGCGCCGCATCGTGATCAAGTGACATGTGGCGGGCGTAAATCAGTTCCAGCTGCGCCTGTTCAGCATAGCGTCCGAAGGGGAAGCGAGCCTCCAGTCCTTCGAGATTCTTGATGGCGATATCATAATTGGCGCTGCGCAGGTAACGCTGAGCGTTCCGATACAGCGCCTGCTCAGTGGTTTCGAGGTCTTCCTCCTCGGCCGAATCACCGTCCTTGCCACCGAATGGCCATAAGGCACATCCCTGCAAGGTGCTCAAAAGCAATGCGGCGAATAGTGAAACTCTGAGCGTGCGCAGGAAAGTGTGCAGGGAAGGGGAGCTGTACGACATGTCAATCCGGGACTCGGGGTTGGCTAATACTAACAAAACCGCCATTCTAGCCAGGAAATTTCATGCACGATCTCCAGTTGAAATTGATGAGCTGGAGATTGCCGGGCCGACGTGCAGTGTAAAGGCCCGACTTGATTAACCCAACTTGAAAGATATCCATTTCGGACCAAGCTTGTGAACTCACCCATTCTGATTCAACAGGTACCTGCGCATCTGGCCGGTGAACGCGCCGATCGTATCGCCAGCGCACTGTTCGAAGACCATTCCCGGGTGGTACTGGCTCGCGCCATCGAGGATGGTCGATTAACGGTTGACGGTGCGACGGTCAAACCCAAGCTCCGTCTGAAAGGTGGTGAAACCCTTAGTCTCGATTTGCCACCGGTGACGGTGGTCTATGACACACCACAGGCGATCCCGCTCGATATCCTGCATGAGGATGAGGATGTCATCGTCCTCGCCAAACCCGCCGGGCTGGTCGTTCATCCGGGAGCGGGGAACCCCGATCGAACACTAATGAATGCACTGCTGGCACATCGGCCTGACCTCGGGCAGCTGCCGCGTGCAGGTGTTGTACACCGGCTGGACAAGGAAACCAGTGGCATCATGATGGTGGCCGCCAGTAGTCGTGCCCATGGTCGCCTGATCGAAGCTCTGGCGGAGCGGCGGGTGCGGCGCAGTTATGTGGCGTTCGTGGAAGGCTATCTGGTCTCGGGTGCGGAGTACCGTGAATCCATCGGCCGCGATCCGCATCACCGCATACGTCAGGCGGTGCGCGATGATGGCAAGGTTGCGCACACGAGTGTCCGGGTCAATGAACGTTATCGGGCGCATACCTGCGTACAGGCTGAACTGCATACCGGTCGTACCCACCAGATCCGGGTCCATATGGCGCATGCCGGGTACCCACTGATTGGTGATTCAACCTATGGCGCGCGTGGACGTCTGCCACAGCAACCCTCGCTCGAGTTGATCGCCGCGGTGCGTGGGTTTCGCCGCCAGGCGCTGCATGCGGAGACCCTCAGTTTCGAACACCCGGCAACGTTGGCGCCGATGAGCTTTGTCGCACCCTGGCCTGCAGACCTGCTGCGACTGCGCGACATTTTGCGCGCCGACCGAGATCTGCATGAACGGCCTTCCTGAGGCTTGCTTTCCGGAGGCTTGGATCCAGCCCAACTGGATCGACACCGATGTGCTCGCTGGTTCCACCACACGTGAAGGGGGGTGTAGCAAACCACCTTTCGATACATTCAATGTGCGGTTCGGAGAAGACGATCCGGCTGCGGTTGCCGCCAATCGTCAGCGGTTAAAGACGCTGACTGGCGCAACCCAGGTGCAGTACCTCGAGCAGATTCACGGGATCGACGTGCTGGCTGCCACTCGCTCGACCGCAGCCAACCAGGTTGTGGCCGATGCGATGTGGACAGACGAAGCGGGACTTGCGCTGGTCATCCAGACGGCCGATTGCCTACCCGTGCTGGTGGCCGAGCGCGGTGGTCGGTGTATCGGCGCGGCCCACGCAGGCTGGCGGGGATTGGCGGGTGGAGTCATTCCTGCACTGCTCGCCACTATGCCGTGTCGACGGCAGGACCTGCAGGTCTGGTTAGGCCCGTGCATCAGTCGCGGCCACAGTTATGAGGTGGGCACCGAGGTCCGTCAGGCGTTTGTCCCGATCGCGTCTGTTGCCATCATCGACCGGGCATTTCTACCCGGGAAGGCGATCGGCAAATGGTGGTGTGATCTGATTCTGCTGGCCCGGGCACAGCTTGAAGCCGGAGGTGTACCGGCTGGGTCGGTCAGCGATTCGGGGCGGGGAACACTGGATGACCCGTCACTTTTTTCCTGGCGGCGCGAGGCGCGAACGGGGCGAATGGCACACTTCATCATACGTCGGTAGCCAGCGAAGCTTAAGCGATGGCCCTCAGGTACAGTTAGAGGCGATGCCTTCCTGAGCTTCTTCGATTCGCCGCTGACGCTCATCTTCGCCGATGATGCGTTCGTTTCCGGCATCTTCCCGCACGCGAATTCGCTGTGATTGTTTGAGCCGTTCGAGCACGCTTTTCGACTTCTCGCAGTTGGTTCGCTTGATCTCGGCCACTTGCTGCTCTTCTTGTGCGTGCAATGCCTTGAGCTCTTCCAGCTTGCGCTGCTGCTCTTCGGTCAATTTGGGTTTCGTTGTATCGGTGGGCTGCGCGGCTGCAGACGTGGAGTCTTCCTGGATGCGAGAACTCAAGGATCCTCGAGTCACGATCTTTTCGGATTTCACGCCCTGGGGCTCGACCTGCGAGTAATTCAGGACACCATTCTTGTCGACCCAGCGGTACATCACATCAGCCTGCGCCGGCATTGATAACAGCATTGATGTGAGCATCGCTGACGCGCCCAACAACAAGATTGCCAACGTTGTACGCATCGTGACCTGCCGTCTGCAACAAACTGAACGCAGGATAGCACAGCAGCGAATGGGCCTGCGAAGCAGGAAAACCAGGCGCGCCCGGGAAGTGTGATGTCGCGCACAACCATCCTGCGCAACCATCCTGCGTTGACAGGGCTGGGCTGAATCTAAAGAATACGCCGCTCTTTTTTCCACGCCTTTCGACTTTGCCAAACAAATCAAATAGTTGTTTGCGTGACCTAGGAGTCTGCCGCGCAGGTTCCTAACCCAGAGGAGATGACGATGACCGAACGCCTGTCCGGCGGAGACATGCTCATCCGCGCCTTGCAGGACGAGGGTGTGGAGCATGTGTTTGGTTATCCCGGTGGGGCGGCGCTGCACATTTACGACGCGATTTTCCGCCAGCAGAAACTCGAACATATCCTGGTGCGGCACGAACAGGCAGCCACCCACATGGCAGACGGTTACGCACGCGCCTCCGGCAAGCCGGGTGTGGTGCTGGTGACGTCAGGGCCGGGGGCGACCAATGCCATCACCGGTATTGCCACGGCCTATATGGATTCAATTCCCATGGTCGTCATTTCCGCACAGGTTCCCCAGGATCTGATCGGCACCGATGCGTTCCAGGAAACCGACATGATCGGGATCTCCCGACCAGTCACAAAACACAGTTTCATGGTCAAGCGGGCTGAAGACATTCCGTTGATCGTGAAAAAGGCATTTCACATTGCGACCACGGGACGACCCGGCCCCGTTGTCATCGATATTCCGAAAGACACGACAGATCCGGCAGTGCTTGCGCCGTATGTGTACCCGGAAAAAGTCTCGCTGCGATCGTACAACCCCGCGACCAAGGGCAATGCCAGACAGATCAGAAAGGCCGTGCAGGCGCTGCTGGAAGCACGCCGCCCGGTGATCTATGCCGGTGGCGGCGTGATTCAAGGCAACGCGGCTGGCGAGTTGACCGTGCTGGTCCGCAAGCTCAATGTGCCCGTGACCATGACGCTCATGGGGTTGGGCGCTTATCCGGGAGATGATCCGCTAAGTCTGGGCATGCTCGGAATGCACGGCACGTACGAAGCCAATCTCGCCATGCATGAGGCCGATCTGGTGTTTGCGGTGGGTGCGAGGTTCGATGATCGGGTCACCAACAGCACGGCCAAGTTCTGTCCCGATGCGACGATCGTTCACATCGACATTGATCCCTCTTCCATTTCGAAAATCATCGCTGCGGATATTCCCATTGTCGGTGACTCGAAAAGCGTGCTTGAAGAGGTGCTGCAGATCATTGATGCGGAACTCGCAAGCCGACCGGTCAACGAAAAGGCTCGCAAGCTGTGGTGGCACCAGATCGATGAGTGGCGTGACCGCAATGGGCTTAACCACCATCTCAAGCCTGAACCGGGCAAGCGCATTCTTCCGCAGTATGCAGTGCAGACGCTTTACAAGGTCACCGGTGGCAGTGCCTTCGTCACCAGTGACGTTGGCCAGCACCAGATGTTCGCCGCCCAGTACTATCGGTTTGCCGAGCCGCGCAAGTGGATCAATTCCGGCGGTCTGGGCACCATGGGGTTTGGCCTGCCGGCAGCCATGGGCGTACAGATGGCGCATCCCACGGCCACGGTTGCGTGTGTCACGGGTGAAGGCAGTTTCATGATGAACATGCAGGAGCTGTCGACGTGCCTGCAATATGGTCTGCCGATCAAGATCATGGCGCTCAACAACCAGGCGCTGGGCATGGTGAAACAGTGGCAGGACATGCAGTACGGTGGCCGTCACGCCAGCAGCACCTACAGTGATTCGCTGCCTGATTTCAAAACCATCGCCGAAGCTTTTGGGCATGTGGGCATGCGGGTTGACCGCGCCGAAGACCTCGAGGCGGCGGTTGAAAAAATGTTCAGTGCCGAATTGCGGAACAAGCTGGTTCTGCTGGATGTCTGGGTCGATCCGGAAGAGCACGTCTATCCCATGGCCATCAAGGGCGGCTCGATGAAGGACATGATTCTTGCCCGCGCCGGTGAAGGCAAAGCCGAGCCCAAGGAGTAGACCATGCAGCGACGTGCCATTATCTCCGTGCTGCTGGAAAACGAATCCGGGGTCCTGTCCCGTGTGGTTGGTCTGTTCTCCCAGCGTGGTTACAACATCGAAACCCTGACCGTCGCGCCTACCGAGGATGAGACGTTATCCCGATTAACCATGACCACGGGTGGTGATGAGGCGCATATCGAGCAGATCATCAAACAGCTCTACAAGATCGTTGAAGTGGTCAAGGTGCAGGATCTGGCTGAAACCGAACACATCGAACGCGAAATCATGCTCATCAAGGTCAAGGCGACCGGAGCGGAGCGGGATGAGATCAAACGCACTGCAGACATCTTTCGTGGCCAGATCGTTGATGTCACGCCGGATACCTACACCGTGCAGGTCGTCGGTCCGAGTGCAAAGCTGATGGCATTCATGCGCGCGGTAGGCAACGCCAAAATTCTTGAAGTCGTGCGCTCGGGCGTGTCTGGTATCGGCCGAGGTGCTCGAGTGCTTGGTGGCTGATCGTGTAACGCAGACAGCGTTTCTTTTTTTCTAACAATTTTCCAGCGGAGTGACCATGCAAGTTTATTACGACAAAGATGCGGACCTGTCCCTGATCCAGCGCATGAAGGTAGTGGTGGTGGGTTATGGCTCACAAGGGCACGCACATGCCAACAACCTGCGTGACTCCGGTGTTGCAAAAGTCGTATCCGGTCTGCGCACAGGATCGGACAGCGCACGCAAAGCCACCAATGCAGGGTTTACCGTGCAACCCGTTGCCGAAGCAGTCAAGGACGCCGACTTCGTGATGATCCTGACGCCGGACGAGGCACAGGCTGCGCTCTACAAGACCGAGATCGCGCCAAACATCAAGAAGGGCGCGACCATGGCATTTGCGCACGGCTTCAATGTTCACTTTGGTCTCATCGAAGCGCGGCCTGATCTGGATGTCGTCATGATTGCACCGAAAGGTCCGGGCCACACAGTGCGCTCGACCTACAAGGCAGGTGGTGGTGTGCCCTGTCTGATCGCCGTCGCACAGGATGCGAGCGGCATGGCCAAGCAAAACGCGCTCTCTTATGCATCGGCCATTGGTGGCGGTCGTGCTGGGGTGATCGAAACGAATTTCCGTGAAGAAACCGAGACAGATCTGTTCGGTGAACAGACCGTTCTGTGCGGTGGTGCGGCAGCGCTGGTCATGGCCGGTTTTGAAACGCTGGTGGAAGCGGGTTATGCCCCGGAGATGGCGTATTTCGAATGTCTGCACGAGCTGAAGCTCATCGTTGACCTCTTCTACGAGGGTGGTGTCGCAAACATGTGGTATTCCGTTTCCAATACCGCTGAGTACGGTGGTCTCTCCCGTGGCAGCCGGCTGGTGACTGATGAAACCCGCAAGGAAATGAAGAAGATCCTGAGCGAGATTCAGACCGGTCAGTTCGCGCGTGAGTTTGTCACCGAGAATCAGGCCGGTGCACCCACCCTCAAAGCAATGCGACGCATTGTTGGTGAGCATCAGATCGAAGAAGTTGGCGGCAAATTGCGTGGCATGATGCCGTGGATCGCAGCCAATCGACTGGTCGACCGCGACGTCAACTGAAATCTTGACGTCGGTCTGACGCCGCTGCGTGACGATAGGGGTTTCAGCGGGCAGGGGGATATACTTCCTGCCGACGTGACTATTCGGGACGAGCCATGCGCGACGAACGCCCCAAGGTGCATCAGCTCCACAAAGGGGAAACGGCAGAACCAGAAACAGTTGATGCCGGTGCTTCGGTGCGTCGGCGCGGGATCTACCTCGCGCCTAATCTCATCACCACGATGGCGCTGTTTGCCGGTTTTTTTGCGATCGTTGCCGCGGTCAACAACAACTTCGTTGGCGCCGCGCTTGCGATCTTCGCGGCGATGTTTGCCGATACGCTGGATGGTCGGGTAGCTCGCTGGACCAAGACGGAAAGCGAATTCGGGGCTCAGTACGACAGCCTGTCGGACATGGTGGCATTTGGCGTCGCACCGGCCTTCGTGGCGTTTTTCTGGGGATTGTCGACGTTGGGTCAGATCGGCTGGGTGGCAAGTTTTGTCTACATGGCTTGCGCAGCGCTGCGATTGGCTCGCTTCAACACCGTTCACGACAACTCGTTTTTTCAAGGCCTCGCGAGCCCGTCGGCCGCCGCCGTCATCGCCAGCAGTGTCTGGCTGTGGGACACCTGGGATCTCGGTGATCCTTCACCTATCGCTGTCGGTATTGGCGCGGCGATCACCATCCTCACTGGCGTGCTGATGGTCACCAGCTTTTCTTACTTCTCTCCCAAATTGCTCAACATTCGCGAACGTGTGCCCTTTCTCGCTCTGGTCGCCGTAGTTCTTGGCATCGCCGTGATTCTCGTCGAACCACCCCTGGTGTTATTGCTGCTGTTTATTGCCTATGCACTGTCCGGCCCGTTCAAATATGTCTACGGCCGCATGAAAGGATGGAACCAGGAGGACTTCGACTCGTCTAACGACTGACCCTTAAACTTCGGATGCCCTGATGCGACCACGTCCGCCGTCTGCTCCACGCTGGTACGAAATTTCCAATGAACAATGGGTGCTCAATCGCCGCGATTTTGCCAAGGCGACGGGTATCGGGTTGCTTGGCGGTGCCTTGCCGCTAGCCAGCCACGCGGCTCTGCAGCCGGATGATGAAGTGACCCCGGAGGGTATCGTCACTCAGTTCAACAACTTCTACGAATTCGGCATGGATAAAACCGACCCTGCCGAAAACGCGCACACGCTGACCACCGAACCCTGGACGGTGGAAGTGGCTGGTGAGGCCGCGAAGACCGGAAAGTTCTCGATCGAGGATGTCCTCAAGGGGCTCACCGTCGAAGAGCGCATCTATCGATTCCGCTGTGTTGAGGCGTGGTCGATGGTAGTGCCCTGGCAAGGGGTCTCACTGCGCAAGGTGCTCGAAAAATTCGAGCCCAATGGCAATGCCAAGTACGTCGAGTTCACCACGCTGAAACGGCCCAGCGAAATGGTTGGGCAGCGCGCGTCGTTCTCCGGCATCGCATGGCCCTATGTTGAAGGTCTGCGCATGGATGAAGCCATGCATCCCTTGTCCATCATGGTGACTGGTCTGTTTGGCAAGCCGTTGCCCAAGCAGAATGGATCACCGTGGCGTCTGATGGTGCCGTGGAAATACGGCTTCAAGAGTGGCAAGTCCATCGTGAAAATCAGGTTCACGGAAAAACCACCGCGCACCACCTGGAATCTGTTGGCGCCGAAGGAGTATGGTTTTTACGCCAACGTCAACCCGGCAGTTCCTCATCCCCGCTGGAGTCAGGCCAGCGAGCGTCGTCTGCCGTCCAGTCTGTTCAGCCCCAATCGACGCCCGACGTTGTCGTTCAACGGCTATGCCGACGAAGTGGCCAGTCTGTACACGGGTATGGATCTGCGCAGGTTCTTCTGAGGTTTAAAAAATCGGTAGGCGTGCATGATCTGGTCATGGTGGATCGCGTTTGTTCTGTTTGCCGCACCTGGTCTGTGGGCGCTGGTTGCCATCGTCGTCGATATTGGCAATCCCGGTCAGATGCTGGGTGGCGATGCGGGCGAAACGCTGGTCCGGCATTTTGGCGAGTGGGGGCTGCGCATGTTGCTGGTGACGCTGGCTTTGTCATCGCTGCGTCGGCGGGCCGGTTTTACTCAGGCGATTCGGTTGCGTCGACTCGCCGGGCTGACTGCGTTCACCTACCTGTCACTGCACGGCCTGTCTTATCTGTGGTTTCTGGCCGGCTTTGAGTGGGCCCAGATACAGGAGGATCTGGTTGAGCGAACGTATATCACGGTCGGCTTTACTGCCTGGCTGATTCTGTCCGCACTGGCGGTGACATCGACGCGGGGTTGGCAGCGCCGGTTGCGCAAAAAATGGCAGACACTGCACGCACTGATCTATGTTGCGATTCCGTTAGGCGTGCTGCACTTGCTCTGGCTCACCAAGGCAGGTTATGCCGAAGCGCTCGTTTACGCTTGCGTCTATGCCATTCTCATGCTCGAGCGGCTGCTCGCGCGGCGCTCGCGTCAGACAGCGTCCTGAGACAATCCAGGGTGTCATCCCAGTTGATGCAGGCATCGGTGATGCTCTGTCCATAGGTGAGAGACCCGGCATCTTTCAGATCCTGGCGCCCTTCCACCAGATTCGATTCGATCATGACGCCGATGATTCGCGATTCGCCCGTGCGTACTTGTGCAGCGATGTCCTGGCAGACACTGATCTGTTTGCGGTGATCCTTACTGGAGTTTGCGTGGCTGGCATCGATCATCAGGCGATTGTCGAGTCCTGACTTTTCCAGCAGACCGCTCGCAAGCGTTACCGAGGCGTTGTCGTAGTTGGTCTTGCCACCACCGCCGCGCAGGATCACGTGGCAGTCCGGATTGCCGGTGGTTGAGAAGATTGCCGAGTGCCCTTGTTTGGTCACCGACAGAAAAATGTGCGGATGAGCCGCTGACTTGATGGCGTCAACAGCAACCTGGATCGAGCCGTCCGTCGAGTTCTTGAAGCCAACGGGGCAACTCAGGCCCGAAGCGAGTTGGCGATGCACCTGGCTTTCTGTGGTGCGGGCACCGATGGCGCCCCAGCTGACGAGATCGCCAACGTACTGTGGTGTGATCGGATCGAGATATTCGGTGCCCGTTCCAAGACCCCGGTCGACGATGTCGAGCAGTAGTTGTCGAGCCGAACGAAGCCCGTGGTTGATATCAAAGGAGTTGTTGAGGTTCGGATCGTTGATCAAGCCTTTCCAGCCGACGGTGGTACGTGGCTTTTCGAAGTAGACGCGCATGATGATCTGCAGCCGGTCACGGTAGGTTGCCTCGACTTCTTTCAGTCGATCGGCATATTCCAGAGCAGCTTTCGGATCGTGGATGGAGCACGGGCCGACGACGACCAGCAATCGATGGTCGCGCCCGTGGATGATTTCCGAGATTGCCTGACGGGTATTGAAGATTGTTTTCGAGGCTGCCGGCGTCAACGCGATGTCGTTGATCAGTGCTTCGGGGGCAATGACTTCTTCCTGGCCGTTGATGCGCAGGTCATCGGTCAGATACTTCATAAGCGATCTCAGCGAAGGACGAGGTAAAATGCTACCAGTTTTCCCCCGAGGCAATTGACATCGATACGCAGCGACTGAAGATGCTTCGGCAAATGGGGATCGATGTCTGGTTCGAGCGTCCCCTTGCCAGTGAGATGCGAGCAGACCGACAAAAAATTTCCACGGACGTCAGTTTGCCAACGCCTGCACCCAATGCTCGTCGGGCGGCTGCGATCAATGAGGCGCGATCCGCGTCAGTAGCTCAGCCAGTCGTTGTGTCGTCGGCCTCCGCCGGTCCCGACGTGAGGCCACACTGGAATGTCGAACGTCTTGAAGGATCAACCTCGGTCGAGCCTTTTGTTCTGGCCTGTATCAGAGGCAATGGTGTGGTGTTACTGACTCGCGGACCACTGCTGAAAAATCAACAGCGGATGGCGCGGGATATCGTGCTGGCGGCGATGCGTGTACGTCGGGTGGCGACGGTTGAGCCGCAAGTCGTGGACTATCGGTATCCGCCGGCCGCCGATCTTGGCGCCGGAAGGGTGGGTGCTCCTGAGCGTGCACTGCGTGCATTTCTATCGGTTCAACGTCTATCGGTTCAACAGCCGGGCGTTGTCGATGAATCAGGAGGATCTGCTGGAGAGCGAGGGGGTTTGATCCTGATTACGGATAATGCGCATTCGTTGTTCAAGGACTGGTTGACGGAACCGATGTTAGTGATCGGTGATCTGGCCACGTTTGCCGGCGATGCTGCGCAGAAGCGGGCGTTGTGGTTGCGCCTGCGTGCTGCGGTTTGAGTGAGGGCGGCGAGAGATTGTGCGCACCATGATCCTGCAAGAGATGGCCACCACGGATCTTGAGGTGGTGATCCGCAATGAAAACCGGGCTTATCCGTTTCCCTGGACGATCGGCATGTTTGCAGAGTGCCTGCGTGACCAGCAATTCGACTGCCGGCTTGGGATTCTGGGTGAAGACACCATGGCACATGGCGTACTGAGCACAGGCGCGGGAGAGGCCCACGTGCTCAATGTCTGCGTGGCTCGTCGTTATCAGGGTTATGGTTATGGCCGAACAATGATGCTGCACCTGCTCGAACGTGCGTGGTTTCGGCATGCGGCGCAGACGGTTTTCCTCGAGGTGAGGCCGTCCAATCTGATCGCAACTGCGTTGTACCAGTCGCTCGGATTTGTCGAGGTCGGTCGGCGCAAGAACTACTATCCGGCCCCAGTGGGTCATGAAGATGCCAGTGTCATGGCGCTGGATCTGGCGCGGACCATGGCAGACGCTGCGCCGTCAGCACCGCTATAATCCGCCGCCATTTTTCAGTAAACCTATCTCATGGATTTCAAGCAGGCGATCAACGCGCGTCGCACGTTCGCCATCATTTCGCATCCGGACGCGGGCAAGACCACCATCACGGAAAAGCTGCTGCTGTTCGGCGGTGCAATCCAGTTGGCGGGAACGGTGAAGTCACGCAAGTCCGATCGGCATGCCACTTCCGACTGGATGGCCATGGAGCAGCAGCGGGGTATCTCCGTGACCACCTCGGTGATGCAGTTCCCGTTTGCCAATCGCATCATCAACCTGCTGGATACCCCCGGACACGAGGACTTCTCGGAAGATACCTATCGCACGCTGACTGCCGTGGATGCCGCACTCATGGTCATTGATGCAGCCAAGGGTGTTGAGCCGCGCACCATCAAGCTGATGGAGGTCTGCCGAATGCGCAACACGCCCATCGTCACGTTTGTCAACAAGCTCGACCGGGAAGCTCGGGACTGCATTGATGTGCTGGATGAAATCGAGGACGTGCTGCAGATTCAGTGTGCACCCATGAACTGGCCGATTGGCATGGGCCGGGCGTTCAAGGGCATCTATCAGCTGAAGGAAGACCGGATCGTCTGTTACAAGCAGGGGCAGGGGCATCACATCTATGACTATCCGGTCATCGATGGATTGCACAGTGATGCCGCACGAGCCTACCTCGGTGTTGATCACGCGGCGCTGGTTGATGAGATCGAACTTCTGCAGGGCGCCAGTCACGAGTTTGAGCAGTCCGACTTTGACAAGGCAACGACAACGCCCGTGTACTTCGGAACTGCACTCGGCAACTTTGGCGTTCGGCAGATGCTGGAAGGCTTTGTGGCCGCAGCGCCACCACCTCAATCACGTGAATCGGCAGAGCGATTTGTTGAGCCCTTTGAAGAGAAGTTCAGCGGATTTGTGTTCAAGATCCAGGCCAACATGGACCCAAGGCACCGCGATCGCATTGCCTTCATGCGGATCTGCTCTGGTCGATATCAGGCTGGCATGCGCATGCGACACCTGCGTCTGGCGAAAGACATCAAGATATCCGATGCCGTGACGTTCATGGCCGGGGATCGCACTCACGCGGAAGAGGCCTTTGCCGGGGATATCATCGGTTTGCACAACCACGGCACGATTCAGATTGGCGATTCGTTCAGCGAAGGCGAGCAGCTGAAGTTCATTGGCGTGCCAAATTTCGCGCCAGAGCTGTTCCGTCGGGTTCGAGCCCGGGATCCGCTGAAATCGAAACAGTTGGAACGTGGCCTGGATCAGCTGGCGGAAGAGGGAGCCACCCAGGTTTTCAAACCGATGCGACGCAGTGAGTACATTGTTGGAGCAGTAGGTTCCTTGCAATTCGATGTGGTTGCGTTTCGCCTGCAGGAAGAATATCGGGCCGACTGCGTCTATGAGGAGGCGAGTGTTTATACCGCCCGTTGGGTGACTTGTGACGATCCGAAAAAACTCGCGGAGTTCGAAGCTCGGGCGATCGAGAACCTGGCCAGGGACAGTGGCGGCTACCTTGCTTATCTCGCACCGACTCGCGCGAATCTCATGCTGACACAAGAGCGCTGGCCCGATGTCCGCTTCCATACCACCCGCGAACACTGATCACTCGCAGTCGCATCAGGTCGAAGGACTGATGCGACGGGAAGCGATTCAGGTGATGCGGTGGCTGTCGCAGAGGAATGGACGGCCGCTGGATGAGGCACGACTTGCCGCTTCCCGCGCGAGATTTGCCCGACGCCAGAGTCTGCATGCGGCGCTGACGATCACCTATCCAGATGAATTACCCATTACTGCGCACGTCGAGGAAATTCGTGGGCTGCTGTTGCGCCATCAGGTGGTCATCGTTGCGGGTGAAACCGGTTCTGGCAAGACCACACAGTTGCCGAAGATCTGTCTCGAGGCGGGGTTTGGCATCGGCGGCAGCATTGTTCATACCCAGCCACGCAGGCTGGCTGCGCGAACGGTCTCCAGCCGGATTGCCAGTGAACTGGGGACCGAGCCCGGCGATGTCGTGGGATACGCAGTGCGATTCTCTGACCAGACCGGCGAACAAACGCTCGTCAAGCTGGTCACCGATGGGCTGCTGCTGACCGAGATTCGCAGTGATCGGTATCTCGACGCTTACGATGTGGTGATTGTCGATGAGGCCCATGAGCGAAGTCTGAATATTGATTTCCTGCTGGGTTATCTGCGGCGACTGCTGATTCGAAGGCGCGACCTGCGGGTCATCGTTACCAGCGCGACAATCGATGTAAATCGTTTTGCCGAGTACTTCGGTGGTGCGCCGATCGTGCAGGTGAGTGGTCGTGGGTATCCGGTTGAAGTCCGTCATCTGGCGGAAGAGGAGGCGGCGCTGCCGATGGATCCGGAGGAACGTCTGTGTCAGGCCGTCGAGCAGCTCGCAACGTTGCCCGGAGCCAATGCGCGTGATGTGCTCGTATTCCAGACCGGCGAGCGAGAGATTTTCGAAAGTGCAAAGGCACTGCGACAGCGATTTGGCGAGCGCTACGACATTCTGCCCCTGTACGCCCGACTTGGTAACGCGGACCAGAACCGGGTGTTTGCCAAAGGCGGCCGACGCCGGATCATTCTCGCCACTAACGTTGCTGAAACATCGCTCACGGTGCCGAATATCGGCTTTGTCATCGATCCTGGCCTGGCGCGACTGAACCGGTACAGCTATCGATCCAAACTGACCCGGCTGCCGATTGAACCCATCTCCCAGGCCAGTGCCAATCAGCGAGCCGGTCGTTGTGGCCGGATTGCACCCGGTGTGTGTGTGCGCCTGTTTGCCGAGAACGATTTCAAGGCCAGACCTGCGTTTACCGAGCCTGAGATCCGTCGAGTCAATCTGGCATCGGTGGTCCTGCAGATGCGTGCCTTTGAACTTGGGGAGATCGAGTCCTTCGGGTTTATCGAACCGCCCGAGCCCGGTGCCATTCGTGACGCGGTTCGGCTGCTGCAGGAACTTGGCGCGCTGGAAGGAGATCGACTGACGGAAATCGGCCGTGCGATGGCACGTTTGCCGGTTGATCCGCGACTGGCGCGCATGCTGGTGGCCGCCAAGACACGTGGTGGTCTGCGTGAACTGCTGATCATTGTTTCTGCCTTGTCGATTCAGGACCCGCGTGAAAGACCGCTGATTGCACAGGCTGCGGCGGACGCCAAGCATGCCATCTGGTCGGATCCAGACAGCGATTTCCTCAGCTGGATCAAGTTGTGGGATTGGCTTGCCAATGTACGCGAGCAGGCGACCCGGGCGGGTGAGCGTCGTGCACACGAAACCCATTTCCTGAGTCATATGCGGGTTCGCGAATGGCGAGAGCTGCATCGTCAGCTGGTGATGTCCGTTCGCGATCTCGGGTGGCGCGTCAGTGATACGCCGGCTGAATCTGCTGATGTCCATCGTGCGGTGCTTGCCGGTTCGTTGTCGATGATCGGCATGCATGAAGAACGCGGGCTCTTTCTCGGGGCACGTGGTTCAAAGTTTCGGGTGTTTCCAGGCTCCGGGTTGCGTGGCCGAAACCTGCGCTGGCTGGTGGCAGCCGAAATTGCCGAGACTTCACAAGTGTACGCACGCTGTGTCGCACCAGTGGAACCGGTCTGGATCGAGCAGGCGGGGGCGCATCTGCTGGCGAGGTCTCACGCCGATCCGGTCTGGAGCGTCAAGCGGGGCGAAGCTCAGGTGCTGGAGTCGGTTCGCCTCTATGGCTTGCCACTGGCCGAGAAGCGGCCGGTGCGACTGGCACCAATTGATCCGGTACAAGCACGTGAGTTGTTGATTCGGGATGGTCTGGTGGCCGGCGCGATGCCGGATCAATTGATTCGGCAGGTCGGGTTCATCGCTGCCAACCTGGCGGAGCAGCGTGCGGTGGTTGAACTGGAAACCCGCGCGAGACGGCGTGACCTGGTCATTCCTGAAGTGGCGATTTGTGCGTTCTACAAGGACCGCCTGCCTGACTCGGTGGTGGATGGCGTGACGCTGCTGCGTTGGTGGCGAGGTCTTGGTGAAGAGTTGCGCGCATCATTGCGGTTTGACCGAGCGTTTCTGCTGCGCTCGATGGATAGCGCGATCAAGGAGGATGACTATCCCTCGACCATCAGCATCGCCAGCATGACGTTCGAGGTGAAGTATCGATTTGCACCGGGTGCCATCGACGATGGTGTCAATTTGCGAGTGCCGGTGGGTGTGCTGGCAGCGGTTGTCCCGGAGCTGCTGGATTGGTCCGTGCCTGGCTACTTTGGCCGGGTCGTTGAGAGCTGGCTTAGAACCCTGCCAAAGAGTCAGCGGCGAATCCTCTCGCCGATCGCCGATCGGGTTGATGCGATCACGCGCTTCCTGCAGCACGACGATCGTTACCGCCGCGGTCGGTTGTCCATCGCCCTGGCCGACGCGCTGCATGTCCTGCATGACATGACGGTGATGGAAGGAGAGTGGGATCGATCCCGAATCGACGCGAACTGTCTCGTCAACATTCAGGTTGTTGACCCCGCGGGTGAAATCATCCGTCAGGGACGAGATCTTGAAGCGCTGCTTCTTGCATCAGCACCGAAGCACAGGGACGAATCGGCAGACACGCCGCTACGCACTGACCTGCGCGCTTTTCCGGCGGAAGGGTTTCGTGGTTCGATTACCGTGTTGCAACGAGGCGCGCCGGTACTCGTTTATCCAGCGCTGATTGATCGCGGACAATCGGTTGATCTCGCGCATCTTCAGTCGGCTGCCGAAGCTGAAATCCAGAATCGGCGTGGTTATGCACGCCTGGCCTTGCTGGCCAATGCAGATACAGCGCGCTTTCTGAAAAAAGAGCTGACGCGCGAGAAGACGCTGGCACTGCAGTTTGCAAGTCTCGGCAATGCCGAAATACTGCGAGAAGAAGTGTTGTGCGCCGTCGCCTGGCAGTGCTTTTTTGAAGGGCAGGACCGTCCCGCGGAGGCTCGTGCGTTTGCCACCCGCATGGCGGAGCAGGCCGGTGAGATGCTCCCGGTCTATCGTCGGTTGATCACCACTCTGGGCTGTGTCCTGCAGGAGCGTTTTGATCTGGTCAGGTTGCTGGACGGCTTGACTGTCAAAGTGCTCATCCCGGCAGCCACGGACATCCGTGCGCAGATGAACAGGCTGGTGCCTGCCAATGTCCTCGCGGTGACCCCCGCAGGCATGTTGTCTGATCTACCCAGGTACCTGCAAGCCCTGGCGTATCGCGTGCGAAACCTGCAGGGCAATGTCACTCGTGATGCTGAGCGGGTGCGTGAGATGAGCCGTTTTGCGGATCGGCTTGAGCGTTATCGTGGCCATCGGCTGGCCAGCACCGAGACCTTTCTGACGTTGTGTCATCAACTTGAAGAGGTTCGTGTCGGGTCCTTTGCAGAACCCTTGGTACGTAAAGGACTGGGTTCGGCCGTGAAGCTGGACCGCGCCCTCCTGGCAGCAGAACAGTCCATCGGCTTGCGCTGAGAAGTTGCCAGGCGCAATCTTCGTGTCGTTGCGGAACCATTCGCGACATCAGATTGTCAGAGTCATCAAGCATCCTGAAGAGGGTGCGGTATGAAATCCCAAGGAACCCAGAACATCAGAACAGTCTCACCGGAGACTTCAGGAGAAAGAAAGACCATGTTGAATCGTAAAGTGAAACCTATTGCAGCCCTGATCGGTACCGCGTTCGTAGCGTCACTCGCTACGGCCAACGTGGCGAATGCCGGTGAACTGTTCACTACTGCTGCGCTGGATACCGGCTATGACTTGCTGGCTCAGGCCGATGCTGAAGGCAAGTGCGGTGAAGGCAAGTGTGGCGAAGACAAGGGCACTGAAGGCAAGTGTGGCGAAGACAAAGGCGCTGAGGGCAAGTGCGGCGAAGACAAGGGCGCAGAAGGCAAGTGCGGTGAAGACAAAGGCGCTGAAGGCAAGTGTGGTGAAGACAAAGCCGAAGGCGAAGGCAAGTGTGGTGAAAACAAGTAGTTAGACACCTGCTTCGTTAAAAGCCGAGCACCCTGTCGTGCACGGCGCCGGCTTGGGGTTACGTCGCGGGATGTTTCCCCAACTTCTCGATCTTGATCCAGGCCAGTTGGATTTCATGGAAATCGCGCCTGAAAACTGGATTGGCGTTGGCGGTCGATTTGGCCGCCAATTCTCAATTCTCGCCGAACGATTCCCCCTCGTTTGCCATGGTTTGTCTCTTTCCATCGGCAGCCCCGCCCCGCTCGACGAAGACTTTGTCCGGTCGGTGGGTACATTCCTTGATCAGCACCACATCGATACGTACAGCGAGCATCTGAGCTATTGCAGTGATGATCGTGGTCACCTTTATGACCTGATGCCGATTCCGTTTACGGAGGAGGCGGTCAACTACGTCGCGAATCGAATCCGCCGTGTGCAGGACATCCTCGAGCGACGTATCGCCATTGAGCACGTGTCCTATTACGTTGCACCCGGCCAGGAGATGCGCGAAGTGGACTTCATCAACGCAGTGCTCGAAGCTGCCGATTGCGATTTGCTTCTCGACGTCAACAACGTCTACGTCAACAGCATCAACTTTCGTTATGACCCGTACGCGTTTCTCGATGCGCTCGATCTTGGACGCACCCGTTACATCCACATCGCCGGGCATTACGTAGAGGCTGAAGATCTGCGGATCGATACACATGCGTCCGCTGTGATCGAGCCGGTGTGGGCGCTTTTGTTGGACGCTTATCGCCGTGTCGGCCCGGTGCCGACCCTGCTCGAACGCGATTTCAATTTCCCGCCGATGGCCGAACTGCTGGCTGAAACAGGGCGCGTCCGTTCGTTCCAGCGAGAGTCGGCACCTGAAGCGCTTGTGGCACGGCATGTCTGAACCTGGTCTCAACTTGCCCGGATTCCAGGAACTGCAGTTGTCGTTCACGGCCCACATCCGTAATCCCGAACTGCACCCGGTGCCGAATGGCATCGAGGCCAGGCGCATGCGGATTTACACCGAGCTGTTCTATAACAACATCGAGAGTTTTCTCGCCAACTCGTTTCCCGTGACCAAGCGCATCTTCCTCGATCCTGAATGGTCAGGATTGCCCTGGAAGCAGTTGGCCCGGGAGTTCATTCATCGCCATGGCAGCGCATCGCCTTACTTTCTGGAGATCTCCCAGGAATTTCTCGAGTTTGTATCGACTCACCCAATCCATGAACAGTTCCCGTGGCTGCTGGAATTCCTGCACTACGAATGGGTGGAGATGGCGCTGGGCGTAAACGATACCCCGTGGCCGCTCGCTGGTTACGATCGTGAAGGTTCGCTGCTTGGAGACGTACTGGTATCACCGCTGATCTGGCCTCTGGCATACCGGTATCCAGTGCAGGGTATCGGACCGCAGCATCTGCCCACGTCGGTCCCGACCCAGCCCACGTATCTGGTGGTCTATCGTCGTTCGGATGACAAGGTACGATTCATGGCATCCAATGCCATGACCCACAGGCTGCTGGAGCTGCTGCAGGAAGGGTCAAGCGGAGAGGCGGCATTGATGCAGGTAGGGGAAGAGCTGAACATTTCTTCACAAGTCATTCGTGAGCAAGGTGAGGCAGCTTTGTTAAGATTGCTCGGATTGGAAATT
The DNA here is from genome assembly GCA_031385325.1 of Gammaproteobacteria bacterium. Taxonomy (GTDB): domain Bacteria; phylum Pseudomonadota; class Gammaproteobacteria; order Pseudomonadales; family Azotimanducaceae; genus SYFY01. The sequence continues at coordinate 31,915 of JANNBJ010000154.1, forward strand.
TTGCTGGGCGCGGCTGTTGCCCCGGTCGATCCGACGTAGCCAGGAGGCAAACGTGTTGAAACATCTCTCATCAAGGGCTTTGGCTAGTGGGTTGCTGGTCTGCGCTTTAGGCATTGGTTCAGTTCCCTTGGCCTACGCACAAACGCCAGACCCGTGGCAAAACTTTAATCGCAAGGTGTTTGCGTTCAACGATTTCCTGGATCGCTGGGTGCTCAAGCCGGTTGCACAGGGTTACAAAAAAATTGTGCCAGCGCCGGTGCGCCGCAGCATCGGCAACGCGTTCAACAACATCGAGACACCAGCTACTGCGGTCAACCAGTTCCTGCAAGGCAAACCTCGGGACGGTTTCAGTGACACGGGACGCTTCCTGGTGAATACCACGCTGGGAATTGTGGGCTTTTTCGATGTGGCCTCGCGCATGGGCATTCCCAAACATCAGGAAGATTTCGGCCAGACTTTCGGGCGATGGGGTGCGAGCAGCGGTAATCATCTGATGCTGCCGTTTCGCGGCTCATCAACAGTGCGCGATACCTTCGGGATGGTGCTGGATACCATCATCAATCCGCTGCGGTTCATTTCGCCGGTTGAAGCCCAGTATGGGACTTATGCGGTGTACTTCACTGATATCAGGGTAGACCTGCTCGCTGCCGAAGCATTGATGAATGATTCAGGTGATGCCTACCTGTTCCAGAGAGATGCCTTCCTGCAGCGGCGTGAATATCTGGTGCGAGATGGTGAGTCGGAAGAAGAAGATCCATTCCTGTCGGAAGACTACGATGAGTAGCGGATCAAGGCTGGAAGCGATCATCGCGATCCTGCACCTCCTCACTCGACTAGTCACTCGACCGAACGCCACCTGGAACGGCTTGTATCTACCCCTGCAGGGGAGTAGGGTGCCGGGCCCATTACTGCAGCGCTAGTCACGAGCCACGGGCCGATGAGCCTCCTTGTCGTTCACTCGGAGCTTGCTCCGAATCCTCTCTTCGAAATTCTTTCGAACCTGACGCAATGCAGTCCGGTTGCAAACATCGGTGCTGCGCGATCCGCGCTTCGATCTGGTCGCAACGATGTGATCGTGGTAACAACGATACGTGACGCGACGGATCTGCTCACTGCGGACCCACTGCTGGATGTTGTGCTGGTAAGTGATTCTCTTGCTCAGGTCGAGACAGTGTTAACAGCCCTGCGCACGGGTGTGCTCGACGTGCTGGATGCAAACGCCGATAGCGCGACCATTCAGGCACAGTTCACGACGCTGGGCACAAGATCCCGGCAACGACAATTGGCGCTGAATCATCGTGTGCAGCGACAAGAGAGTGAAATCCAGAGAGACCAGCGTGCCGGGCGGCTCATTCAGCTGGGCATGTTGCCGCCGAATCCGATGATGATCGGTGATTACGTCCTGCGCCATCGCGTGGTCCCTTCTTCGATCCTGTCCGGCGACTTCGTCGACTATTTTTCCTTTGCGCAGCACTATCTGGCGGCCTATGTTGCGGACGTTGCCGGCCATGGCGCTTCGTCCGCATTCGTCACCGTGCTGTTAAAGAATTTTTCGCGGCGTATTCGTCGAGAGTATCGTGTCGACATGCTGGATGAGCCTGGTCTGATTCTGGCCTGGCTCAACCGCGAACTGCTGGAACAGAAAATCGACAAACACGTGACCATGGCGCTGGTGCTCATCGACCTGCGTGATGACACGCTGACTCACGTAAATGCCGGACATTATCCTCAGGCAGTGCTGGTACGGGCTTCGGGCATTGCCGAGTTTCTGGACACCGGCGGCAAGCCGGTCGGCCTGTTTCCGGAAGTTGCCTATACTGCGGTCACCGCGACGATCGAACCTGGTGACCGGCTGGTGCTGTTTTCTGACGGCGTACTCGAACTCCTTGGTGAAGAATCGCTTGATGCGAAGGAAAAACGCTTGCTGCAGGCGGCCACAGAGAGTGATCGTCTGGACGATGTGTGGGCCAGCCTCGGTCTTGTTCTGCAGCAGCAGGGTCCGGATGACATGTCCTGTCTGATCATCAGTCGGGAGCCATAGTGGCAGACGGTCGAATTCTGGTTGGCGATTGTGATGGTGTTTACCTGCTCAAGCTGGTTGGCGACGTACGCGTTACGCTGTGTATATCCGCCGACGGTTTCATCACCCGGTTGCTGAATGATCCGGAGTTCAAGGCAGTCACGGTTGACCTGACCGAGGCGCGCGGCATGGACAGTACGTCGCTGGGGATTCTTGCCCGGTTGTCGATCGAAACACGCAGACTACATGCGTTGCGGCCAACCATACTGGTTACCAATCCCGATCTGGAAAAACTGTTGCGCGTGTCGGGTTTTGCCGAGGAATTTGTGGTGATCCGCTCGGCTGAACCTGCCGCGGTTGAAATTAGCGAAATCCCGCGCCGTGCCAATATGGACGAAGCCGAATTACGGCGCAGGGTGATCGAAGCACATCGAACATTGATGTCGATGAACGCTGAGAACGCATCAACGTTTCGCGATCTGGTGCTTGCACTTGAGGAAGAAGAAGCGCAGTCGACACCAATGAACCAAGCCGGCTAAATCAAGCCGCCGATCGTTCCCGCAGCATCGCTACCGCGTCATCGAGCACCGTTGCATCGTTGACGGCCAGCCGCCTTGAATCACTCAGTATCTGACGATAGTGGCGTGCACCCGCCATCCCGTTGAAGAGTCCGAGCAGATGTCGTGTCATGCTCTTCAGCGGCACACCCGAATGTAGCTGCGCTTCCAGATAAGGACGATAGCCGTCGAGCAGGGCATGAGCGGTGAGTTGCCAGGCATCATCGTGCACTGACTTGTGAACACGGGCCAACAGCAACGGGTCATGGTAAGCCGCTCGGCCGATCATTGCGCCGTCACAGGACGACAACGCCGTTAGAACGTCATCCGTGGTTTGCAATCCACCATTGAGGTGGATGCGCAGCTGTTTGAAGCGCTGCTTGAGGGCAATCACACGGTCGTGCCGAAGTGGCGGGATGGAACGGTTCTGTGCTGGTGACAAGCCACTCAACAGTGCAATACGGGCATGGATGTAGAACTGCTGGCACCCACCTTGTGCAACCGTACCGACGAATTCATCCAGAAACGCATCGCTGGTCTGATCATCAATGCCGAGACGGCACTTCACCGTGACCGGGATGTCCACTGCACTGCGCATCGCTGACACACAATCCGCAACCAGGCGAGGCGACGCCATCAGACAGGCGCCGATGGCGCCTTCCTGCACCCGTTCCGAAGGACATCCGACGTTGAGATTCACCTCATCGTAACCACGTGCTGCAGCGAGACGAGCGCACTGGGCCAGCGCATCAGGGCTGTTCCCGCCCAGCTGTACCGCCAGGGGGTGTTCCGAAGCGTCGTGATCCAGCAGGCTGGTCCGGCCACCGTGCAACAGTGCACCGGTCGTAATCATCTCCGTGAACAATTGAACCGAAGGGCTGGCAAGGCGAAGCAGGTAACGGCAATGCCGGTCTGTCCACGCCATCATGGGCGCGACGCTGACGTTAGGTGTGTGAACAGGTTTCATGGCGAAGCAGCTGGGCAGACGAGGCTGCGACTGACGAAAGGCGGCGATCATCCGGTGGGATGATCCATTAGTCCACCCCTTTGCACGGACCGGCGGTCTGGAAAGGTTCAGTCGGCCCAGGTCAGTGAGTGATCCAGGACCAGATGTCTGATCGAAGCCCACAGTATCCAAACATTCGTTACCAATGGTGACGAATTGAGCGCCCGAAACGTGATGACTGTCCCAACTTTACTCACGGGAGCATTCAAGCGGTTGCTTGAATCAAGCGATTGCTTTAGTCTGCAGGCATTCTCTTCCGCAGATTACCCCTTGTGAATGCACTCACTGCCGACAACTCGACACTCGCCGATCTCACAGCAAGTTCCAAAATGTCCACGGCACCGACCGTAAAAGAAGGTGACGCCCAGGATTGCCGCAAGCGACTGATCGACGCTGCGATTCAGATCTTTGCGGTGAAAGGATATGACAGCGCATCGACCCGGGAGATTTGTCGTCTGGCCGGCGCCAATGTCGCGGCCATTCATTACCACTTCGGCGACAAGGCGACGCTGTACCGACAGATTTTCCGTGGGCCGGACGGCATCGGCCAGTTTCCGGTGCAGTTCGAGGACTCGCGACTCCCACTGCGTGACGCACTGCTGGTGTTCTATCGCCACATCATGTCTTTCATCGTCGCGCCCACTCAGGCCCAGCAATTTCGTCTGGTCTTCATTCGCGAGCAGTTGCAGCCCACTGGTCTGCTCGATGGCCAGGCGGATGCCATGCGGCCGCACCATGAACGACTCATGCGTTTTCTCATCGCGCGTCTCAACGTGGCCGACGCTCCTGATCTGCCATTGGTGCATCTGGCTTTCAGTCTGGTAGGCCTCGCGACGGTTCTTTTTATGCAACGGGCCGAGATTCAGGGATTGGCGCCTGACTTGCTGGGTGATGAGGCGGCCGTTGCAGCGACGGTCGAGCGGCTCGCAGACGCTGGAGTTGCCTTGATTAACGCGGAAGCAGTACGACGAGGAAGGTCATGAACGCACGGTTCGATAATTCGGTTCTGGAAGTTCCATTCGATGGTCCGCGCGATCCGCTCAGCCCGATCCGACCGGTGGAAATGTTGCGTCCATCTGGTGGTGTGCAACCCGTTGCACCCGCGGGTGGACGGAGGCCGCTGATCGTTGCGGGTGTACTCGTGCTGTTGGCGATTGCTGGCGTTGCTGTCTCAGTATTGCGTGGCCCATCAGCGCCGGCTGCGGCTCCGGTGAGTGGTCCGGTGCAGGATCGCGCATCGCTGACGGTTGCGCTCGCGTCTCCTGCGCTCGTGAGCTGGCAGGAGACGATGCAAGTGGCCGGTGGAATCTACGCCTGGCAAGAAGCTTCAGTCGGTGCCGAAGTCAGCGGTCTGCGGTTGGTGGACGTCGATGTCGACGTGGGTGACCAGGTACGCAAGGGTCAACTGCTTGCACGCTTTGATGAGGCGACGATGCTGGCGGCAGTCAATCAACAGAAGGCGGTGCTGGCACAGGTTGAGGCCAGTGCGGCAGAGGCGGATGCCAATGCCTCAAGAGCAGCAGGATTGCGCAAGAGTGGCGCCTTGAGTGAACAGAACATCGTTCAGTACGAGACACGGGCGCGCGTGACGCGGGCGGAAGTGGAATCAGCTCGGGCGCGGCTGCACAGTCAGGAGCTGGCGCTCAGCTATACCCGCGTACTGGCTCCTGATGACGGCGTGATTTCATCACGTAACGCCATGCTGGGCAGTGTTGCCGGCCCGGGTACAGAGTTGTTCCGTCTGGTTCGTCAGAATCGCATCGAGTGGCGCGCGGAAGTGCCGGCTGCACAACTCGCGCGAATACAGATCGGTCAAGTTGTGTCGGTTGAATTGCAGGACGGCACGACGGTTCAAGGTACGGTGCGCCAGATCGCCCCGATGCTGAATGAAAATACCCGGGTCGGCATTGCCTATGTCGAACTGGACCATGCAAATTCGGGTAGCGCCCGTCCAGGCATGTATGCCAATGGGACGATTGCGCTGGGTGAGCGCCCTGCGATGACGGTTCCCGCTTCGGCGATCGTACTGCGCGATGGCCATGAGTACGTGTTCACCGTGGACGCGAACCAGCAAGTGGTTCAGAACAAGGTGACGATAGGACGGCGTTCCGGCAGAGATGTGGAAATCGTGACAGGTCTCGATGCCAACATGGGGGTGATCATCAGCGGTGCTCCTTTCCTCAACGATGGCGATCTGGTGCGAGTGAGTGAAACATTGGAGGCGATTGCCGCACCGGTGGTTGCGCCAGGTACAGGACCGGCGGTCAACCTCTCCGCAGTGGAACCCACAACACCTTCGATGACAAGCGGGCAAACAGCCCAATGAACTTCGCCACCTGGTCAATCCGTCAGCCGATTCCGGCAATCGTCCTGTTTGTGTTGCTGACACTCGCCGGCCTGTACGGTTTCAAGCGTCTGGATGTCATGGATTTCCCTGACATCGAATTCCCCATGGTGAGCGTCGGCGCTACCTTGCAAGGCGCTTCACCTTCGCAGCTGGAAACGGAGGTCACCCGCAAGATCGAAAACGCCATTGCGACGGTCGGCGATATCGAACACATTCAGTCAACGGTCTCGGAAGGGGTTTCCGTAACCACCGTTCAATTCCATCTCGAAAAGGATCTGATGGAAGCGTTGAACGACGTTCGTGCCGCTGTTTCCAATATCCGTTCCGATCTACCGGCTGAAATGCTGGAGCCCAGCGTCAGCAAGATCAACGTCGTCGGTCCGCCAATTCTCACGTTTTCAGTGGCTTCCAGCCGCATGGACGAAGAAGCGCTGTCCTGGTTTGTGGATGACACCGTTGCTCGCAAACTGCTGGCTACACCGGGTGTCAGCCGCGTGACCCGAGTCGGCGGCGTCGATCGCGAAATACGTATTGAATTGCAGCCAGCACAATTGGCGGCGCTCAACCTCAGTGCCAGTGAGGTCTCGCGGCAGCTGCGCAAGATCCAGCAGCAGTCTTCAGGTGGGCATGCCGAGATTGGTGCCGCGCGCCAATCATTGCGAACGCTGGCGGTGGTGGGGCGTGCAGCAGACCTCGCGGCTCTCGACATCACGTTGCTCGATGGACGGCACGTACGACTGGATCAGATTGCGACTATTCACGACACGAGCGCCGATCGCCGGCAACTCGCACTGCTGGATGGTAATCCGGTGGTCGCTTTCCAGATTTCCCGTGCCCGTGGATACAGTGCGGTCACGGTTGCAGAATCCGCTGAGGCAGCAGTGGCGGAACTTGCCACGGCGCATGGCAACGTCGAATTCAAACTGGTCAGCGACTCCGTACGACGCATCCGGGCCGAATTTCGATCGTCGATGCTCATGCTGTATGAAGGCGCGTTTCTTGCCATCGTGGTCGTGTTCATCTTCCTGCGCGACTGGCGAGCAACCCTGGTGTCTGCATCGGCGCTGCCACTGTCGGTGATACCGACGTTCGCTGTGATGTACTTCGCAGATTTCACGTTGAATACGATCACGCTGATGGCGCTGTCGCTCGTCATAGGATTGCTGGTTGATGACGCCATCGTCGAGATCGAGAACATCGTGCGTCATATACGCAATGGAAAGTCTCCGCTTGAAGCAACCAAGGACGCGGTGACCGAAATCGGTCTGGCGGTGATCGCGACGTCGATGACGCTGGTGGCGGTGTTCCTGCCAACAGCGATGATGCCCGGCATCCCTGGCATGTTTTTCAAACAATTTGGCTGGACGGCGACCATCGCCGTGCTTGCATCCCTGGTGGTTGCTCGTCTGCTGACGCCGATGTTGGCTGCACGATTCCTCAAACCTCACCATGGGGTTCAGGAAGACGGGAAGATTCTGACGCAGTACCTGCGTGTAGCCGCCTGGGCGCTACGCAACCGTCTTGCGGTCATCGTGTTTGCTACCCTGTTTTTCATCGGTTCGATCGGCATTGCTCTGACGCTGCCTACCAGCTTCATTACGCCCTCTGACCAGGGGCAGACACGGTTGGGCATTGAACTGGCTCCTGGGTCAACGCTTGAAGACACCCACGCAGTGGTCGAGCAGGTACTGGCGATTACTGGATCGATTCCGGAAATTCGCTCGGTGTTGGCTGCCATCGGCAGTCCGAGTTCCGGGGGCGGGCCCGGCTCCGGGGGAGGCTTTGGAGGCGCCTCAGGTGACATCCGAAAGGCCAATCTGACCATCATGATCAAGGATCGCAGCGAACGGGAACGTGATCAGACAACGATCGAAAACGAACTGCGCCTGCGCCTGCGAACCATCGTTGGGGCGCGCTTCACGATCGGCTATGGCGGCAATGGTGAAAAGATGCAGCTGGTCCTCATGGGCGAAGATCCGGTTGCATTGATGGCTGCGGCGCAAGCAGTGACTCGGGATGTGCGCGGCATCAAAGGCCTCGGCAATGTGACTTCCACCGCCAGCCTGATGCGGCCAGAGGTGATGGTGACCCCGGATTTTGCGCGCGCTGCGGAAATGGGTGTGACTGCAAGTGCCATCGGGGAAACCCTGCGTGTGGCAACAGCCGGTGACTATGATCAGTCATTGCCGAAACTCAATCTGCCGGATCGACAGGTTGTCATTCGTGTGCAGTTGCCGGTGTCGGCGCGTCAGGATCTGGCAACGCTTGAACAGTTGCGTGTACCCGGCCGGCATGGCCTCGTGCCGCTTGGCAGCGTTGCCACACTTGAACTTGGCAGCGGTCCGGCGCAGATCGACCGCCTGGATCGCAGTCGGAACATCACCATCGACGCGGAACTTGGCGGTCAGCCACTTGGGGCGGTCATGCCGCTGGTTGCAGCGCTACCATCCATGCGTAATTTGCCGGTCGGTGTACACAAGCTGGATTACGGTGAAGCCGAGCGCATGAAGGAGATGTTCGGCAGTTTTGGCATCGCGATGCTGACGGGCGTGCTCTGCGTCTATCTGGTTCTCGTTTTGTTGTTCAAGGACTTCCTCCAGCCGATCACCATCCTTTCTGCATTACCGTTATCGGTAGGTGGCGCTTTTGGTGCCCTGATCATTGCGCATCAGTACTTTTCAATGCCAGCGATGATCGGGCTCTTGATGCTGATGGGCATCACGACCAAAAACTCGATCCTGCTCGTGGAGTACGCCATTGTGGCGATGCGTGACCACGGTATGGAACAGACCGAAGCCCTGCTCGATGCCTGTCGAAAACGCGCACGGCCCATCATCATGACCACGCTGGCGATGGTGGCCGGCATGTCGCCGGTGGCCCTGGGTCTCGACGCCGATGTGAGTTTTCGCGCGCCGATGGCCATCGCAGTAATTGGCGGATTGCTGACGTCGACACTGTTGAGCCTGATCGTTGTGCCGGTGGTGTTTACCCTTGTCACCTGGTTCAAGACGCACACACCGTGGAGCTTCACGCTATGGGCGTTTCGTGGCGCGCGCACGATGCTTCGTGGTGCTCCGCCGGTTGCCACCGCAGAGAGAGACTGACAGGTCCACGATCGACCGAGCTGCGCTGAAAAAAAGCGCTTTTGGTATCCGACGTTCTGGAACGCACCCCACATTTTCGCGAAAAATATGGCGGTTCCTTCAGTTTCTGTACAGAAATGACGGTGAACAACCCCAAATTGTGGGTACGCTGTTAACTTAAGTTATTGATAATAAAAACAAATAAGCCGCGACTTAGAAAGTGGAGCAGGATCGAGGTTTTTTCATTTTTATCTCCATTTTTTCTTCATTTTACAGAAGGGCTCGCGTATAGTTCCTGTCATGTCGGGGTAACCAGTCTTCAGGCTGGTGTCGACAGGTAGTTTTTGCGGTGGTCCGGTGTGGGGAGACGATTCACCAGACGGGGTCACAGGAGGTTTCAGACGATGCTGCGACAGAGAACGATCAGGAAGCCAGTGCACGCGATAGGAATCGGCGTGCACTCGGGTAAGAAGGTCCGTATGACAATTCGCCCTGCCGGGGAGAATACGGGTATTACCTTTGTGCGCACCGACATCGAAGCACGTGCTTCGGTGCCGGCGCAGGCACAACTCGTGTCTGACACCACTCTGTCGACCAGCATTGCCACCAACGGTGTGCAGATCGCAACGGTCGAGCACCTCATGTCGGCGCTCTGGGGTCTGGGCATCGACAACCTCATCGTTGAGTTGTCTGGCGAAGAAGTTCCGATCATGGATGGTAGTGCCGGGCCATTTGTCGACCTGATCAAGACGGTAGGTATCGTCAACCAGGACGCACCGAAACAGTTCATCCGCATCAAACGTGAAATCGAAGTGTCACAAGGCGACGCACGCGCTGTGCTGCGGCCGTATTACGGGTTCAAGGCAAGCTATACCTTCGTGGCAGACCACAGTGTCTACAATCGTTATCCAAAGACGGCGTCGCTCAATTTCTCGAATGTCTCGTACTGCGATGAAGTCAGTCGTGCTCGTTCGTTCGGCCTCCTGAAGGAGCTCCCTCAGGCTCAGGCGATCAATCGCTGCATGGGCTCAAGCCTGCAGAATGCGGTGGGTATCGATGACGATCAGGTTCTCAACGACGGTGGCCTGCGCTATCACGACGAATTCGTGAAACACAAACTGCTCGACGCGATTGGTGATCTCTACCTGCTTGGCCGTCCCGTACTCGGTGAGTTCGAAGGCTATATGTCTGGCCACGCGCTCAACAACAAACTGGCGCACGCGCTGCTGCGTTGTGAAGACGCCTGGGAACTGGTCACTTTCGTCAATGCGCGTCGTCCGAGTGACCGCGATCCGATTGTCCAGCCGGAAGCGATCGCATTCTGACCAGAAGGGTTGCGTGTGCCGATTTGGCCGCTGCAACTCCTTATCCTGATCGAAGCATCTCGTCATGCATGGTCATGAGGAAGCCCCGGATCGCGGTCTCCGCTTCGCTGCGTGGCATCAACCCCTGATGCTCCAGTTCCATCGCAATATCCGCCAGTGACCGTTGGCCGTCGATCATGGACATGATCCATGCATGGATTCGTACCGTGGCGGCCTGGGTGGCAAAAGCAGGCAGTAACGGGATGGCGGTCTGATTGTCGGCCAGCCACTTCGGTAGACGCGTGATCGTGTCCGGCTTGTTCGAATCCCTGATCTTGCGCGCGCACCAGGTCACTACGAGTTCGTGACGGCGCTGCCGACTGTGGGGCGAATGCAGATAGGGCAATTCGTCTTCACGCATGACCTCAATGGCGAAACCAGCGGCTTCAAGTGCGGGTCCAACTTCGTCCCGCAACAGGTTCTGCTCGGGTTGTGCATGGTCGAAGGCCAGAGATCCCTGATTTACCCATACCCCACCAGGCCGCAATAACGCGTTGATCAAATTGGCGAACACCGGGAACGGCTGATCGAGCACATCGATCAACCAGTGGGTGAGTACCACGGGACAAGTTGCACGTTGAATGGGCGGGTGCATCGCATCTCCGACGAGATGCCGCACGTGGCTTGATTCTCCGGTTGCACGCAGTGCGTGCCGGACGCAGACATCATCCGGTCGAACCGGCGCCACAGGAAATTCCATGAACGATCTTGACTGCCCACTGCTCAATTGATGCGCAAGTAAAACCAGCATCGGGTTGCTGTCCAGCGCAACGACTGCACGAGACTTGCCAAGTTCGAATGCCAATCGTCCAGCGCCAGATCCGAGTTGAAGAATTGGCTCGCCTGGTGGCAGCAATGCTTCCAGTAGAGCTAGCGCAGACGTGGTTTCGCCGTCACCCCAACCCCAGTCCCGAACGATGTTTGTGGCGTAACTCGATGGCGCGTGATGTGAAGGCAGGCGCGTTTGCAGGGCAAGCAGGGTTTCGCGTGCTGCGCCTCGATCATCACCGAGCATCGGCTGGATGATGGCTTCCACCGCTTGGCGCTGTTGTTCGTAGCCGGTGGCCATTCGTTGTAGCCGAATGCGTGTTGGACCTGCAGCCGCAGCGGCCGCTTGTTTGGCACGCGCCGCATTCCGGTTCAGATTCTGTCGTTCCAGTCGCCACCGATTGCGCCAGTCCGCGATGGCGTACTCAGGCTCGGGGTAGAAAAAAGGCACACCACCGATGAGGGGATAGGTCACCCCGCACGCCTTGCAGACGAAGTTTTCCAGTGGTGCAAAACACCGAGGACAGCCGATCAACGAGTCGAGTGTTTGCAATCGACGACCTGAAACTGATTAACGCAGTGGCATGGTAGCAGGCCACTCAAAGCACGGGTTATGCTCCTGTCTAACTGGTTTACCGACGTATGAGGAGAGGACACTGTTATGACCAAGGCAACAGACCATGAAGTGGTATCGATCTATCCACACTCCGAGGAACAGATTGACGCGCTGATGACCAAGGCGCCGGAATGCGTTTTGATGTGGAGTACAAAAGATCATTGGCCCGTTGGTGTCGTGCATGCTTATGTCTGGGCGAAGGGGAGGGTGTGGCTGACGTTTGCCAACCATCGGCACCGGGCCGCTGCGATCCGTCGTGACCCTCGGGTTTCAGTGACGGTCACCGGTCGAACCAGTACTGATCCGACCTGCCCGAAAGGCGCGGCGACGATGAAGGGTAACGCTGTATTTCACGAAGATCGTGAGACCAAGGAATGGTTCTACCGCGCGCTGTCGAAAAAAGGCAACCCGACAGATCCCACGGCAGAGCAGGCGTTTTATGATCTGCTCGATTCCCCGCTGCGGACAGTTCTTGAAATCATTCCAGTGAAGTGGATTACCTTCGATGCGGACAAATCCGCGCGCCATCGCGCAGGGACCTTGGCCGATGCAGAAATGGGGCCTCGACTGACGTCGGACACGCAGCGGCTGGCAGAAGAAAGAAAACGTCGAGGAATCGACGGCTGAACCGGCGTCGGGATTGAGAAGAAGGCGTCTGACGAAATCCGTCAGACGCCTGATCGGGCCAACAGGACTTCTTTGACTACTTGCGCAAGGTGTCCAGATAGCCGGGATCGCGGCCATCAGGGTATGCATTCACACGGGCCATGATCGGGCTGTCGCCGGGATGCAGATTTTCGTGTGCCCGTTTCCAGGTCGCAAAACTTCCAAGGATATGAACCGGATCGCCGTGAATCTCGGTGAATCCGCCATTCACGCTGCGTGTGTCGAAGTACGCGGCGTTGACATCATCGGCCCATAGTTCGCAGGCGTTGGCAAAACCAAGGTCGAGCATGCGTTTGCGCGCTGCGGCGAAATCGTTGACAAGACATCCCACGTGGTGAAAACCCTCTTCACCCTTTTTGTACATGTCACGATAGATCGACGGCGTTTCGTCATGCTGCTGGATGAACTGGATCTGGTTATTGCCAAGATAACCAAACGCATACGACACATCGGCCTCCTGGCGTGTACCCCGATACTGAAACTTCACCGTCTTGTGGTGTGGCACCAGCACAAATGGACCGGCGCCATAGAGACGATGCCATTTGTGCACCGACTCTTCGATGTCATTCACAAAATAGGCGTGCTGGAAAATTGGCAGTATTGCTGTAGACATTAGACCCCATCCTCTATTGAAATTGGATGAAGCCTCCCACGAAAGGCTTCACCGGTAAAGGGCGGCTATCGGGCCGAAACGCTCACACATCGATACCCTGGGCTCGTCGACCGAGAATGGTCTGCATGTCGAGCTTGAAGGCATCACCCCGCGCGACAATGGCCGCAGCATGTCCGGTGACGACATCGTCCCATCCCGCGTGGGGCAGGATGTAGAAGTTCTCGTTGATGATGGCGTCGAAGACGATGCTGGCAAGATCGTCCGGTGATTTTCCAAGCTTGAGAGCATCACCGATCGGCAAACCTTCGCCTTCGGGATTTTTTCGACTGGCGAGCGCGCCTGGTCGATTGCGTTCCGCTTCGGCGATTTTCGTATCCACCCAACCAGGACACAGCACTGAGGCGCCGATGTTTGCATTGGCCGCGCGCAGCCCGTGTTGCAGCCCTTCGCTCATCAAGAGCACGCCATGTTTGCTGACGTTGTAAGGTCCGCCGCCAGGAATGAAGGCGGCAATCGATGCGGTGTTGACGATGTGTCCGGTTTCACCGTGCGCCAGCATGTGAGGTACAAAGGTCTGAATGCCGAAACGGACACCATGCAGGTTGACGCCTAATACCCAATCCCAGTCCTGCTCCGGAATCTCCCAGACCGGGACGGGCGCGCCACCATTCACGACGCCGGCATTGTTGAACAGGAGATGGACATTGCCGAAACGGGTACTGGCCTCGTGCAGCAGATTTTCGATGGATGCCTTGCGCATGGTATCGGTAATGACGCCCAGCACCGGTTGTTGTCGATCTTCGAAGTAGGTCACCGCCTTGGTCAGCGCCTCCCGCTCGATATCGGCAAGGACGATATTCATGCCTTCCTCTGAACATCGTCTGGCCAGTGCCAGACCGATACCGCTGGCCCCACCCGTAATAACCGCCGTCCGGCCTTTGAATTCCTTCATGATCTTCCCCCAGAATCAGTTTCCGGGAACTATATCAGGCTGGTCTCGAACTGGTGATGCAGGAATTTCTGCCGTGTGGTGCAGCGGCCGGGGTTTGCGTGTACTGATGATTGTCTGTTGGCGTTGTTCGGTATAGGAGATTCACTGACGTGCAGTGTTTTGTTGTGGATTCGTTTACCACTGAGCCGTTCCGCGGTAACCCAGCGGGTGTCTGCCTGACCGAACGGTTTCCTCCGGATGCGTTCATGCTCGCGGTGGCGGCGGAACTGAATCTGTCGGAGACGGCGTTTGTGTGTCCCCAGTCGGATGGCAACGATTTCGTGATCCGTTACTTTTCGCCGAAGATGGAAATTCCGTTGTGTGGTCATGCAACGCTTGCGGCTGCTCGTGTCATCCATGCTGAAACGGCTGCGACACAGATCTGTTTCACCACCGGGCACGGTATTCACTTGCCGGTAGAGATGTCGCGGGATTGGGTTCAGATGCAGTTTCCGATCTACGCAACGACTCCGTCCTCCGCACCATCGGCATTGCTGGAAGCGCTGGGCCTCAAGTCGGTAGTCAACGCCGTCTACAACGACGAAACCCGAATACTGCTGCTCGAGATCGAAAGCTATCGGGAGCTTGCGGATCTGAGGCCAGACTTTGCCGCGTTGTTACGCTCCCATGAAACGATCAATGGTGTGTTGATAACCGCACCGTCCGACGATGGCTTCGATTTTCACTCGCGCTACTTCTGGCCGTGGAGTGGCAGCAACGAAGATCCGGTTACGGGAGGCACGCATACCTTTCTGGCGCCCTACTGGTCAGTTCGACTTGGCAAGCGGACACTGCGCTCGTTTCAATCGTCGGCGCGGTCCGGCTCAATGGAACTGGAACTCACTGACCAGGGCCTGCTGATTCGTAGTCAAGCCTTGATCACGGTGCGAGGTGAGTTGCTCATCAACCCCTGATCGGATGACTGCCCGAAACAAGGCGACAGCGGTTCTAACAACAAGACGACACACGCCTGGAACCAGGCGTGGTCGTCCTGCAGATTGTCAGACAGGAT
>JANNBJ010000195.1:0-1959 GCA_031385325.1 Gammaproteobacteria bacterium
GTCCTGGAGAGATCCTTCGCTAAGCGGATCTGAAAGATAGGTTCCTGTCGGATCGTCCTTGTGTCGATTTCCATAAACCATGTCAGCAGACCACGGTCCTTTGCTGACGCGCGTCATCAACTCCGTGTCTCTTTCGCCATCGAGACCAATCGCTCGACCGCTGAGGTCACTGCCGTCGGCTGCAGCACCCGGGAATGTCATATCCAGATCGTCCCCTTCCGCATGGTATGCGCTGGCGGAGGCGATTACATTCAAACCACTTGTGAAGGAACGGCCCCAGGTGATCCGGCCCTGCCTTGCATCATCCGGTGCAACGACTCCGGATTCTATTTCGAAGCCATTTACGTCTGCACCCGTGCGCGTCACGATATTAATGACACCGAGTAGCGCATTGGGGCCATAAACAGCGCCACCAGGACCTGGAATGAACTCGATGCGTTCCACCAACCCAAGCGCCAGTGGAAATGCACGTCTCAATGCTGCGCCGTCATAGGTGGCCTCGTTTACCCGGTTGCCATTGATGGTCATGAGAACACGAGTGGAGAAGTCGCCAGGCAAGCCGAAGCCTCGGGTCCCCAGGAAGGAATACTGACGATCGTACCTGGTGTAAATGCCAGGCAGGCTCTCCAGTGCCTGGTCGATAGTCTGCCAGCCATGCGCCTTGATATCTGCACGGGTCAGCACGCTGACCGAGGCAGCAATCTCATCCTGTCGCTGCTCGTATTTCGAAGCACCGACTACCCGAACTTCCATCAGGTCTTCGAGACTCAGTTCTGTGAAGTCAGTCGAATTCGCAAGAACAGCGGGCACACTACCCAGCAGGGCGATGGCCAGTAAGACGACCTTTGGTCGTCTCGCTTTGGCTGGTGCACTCCTCGCCGGACTTGCTCCGTCATTTCTTTGGCTCACGGGGACAAAGAGGCGGCGAAAGTATGACGTATGACTGCGATTTGATTGTACGAAGCATGTTTCCATACACACCGTGCGCCCGCTGATGTCAGCATTCCTTGCGATGACGACATTACACAGGGAATCTTGCAGTTCGAGTGTGTTCAAGTTAACAGGTAGAAAACTGGATCCTGGGCCTATCAAGCAGGGACAATCACTGCTCTTGCCGGCTAACCTACGAATGCACTCCACTGGCTTCTACACGTTCGAGCATCGAGCGAGGGGATTGAAACCAGGCGTCTGTTGTATGCTCATGCCTCCCGTAACACTCAACCGGAAACACGATGCGAACCTCAACCCTGATGGCCCTGGCCGGCCTCCTGACCCTGACGGTGGTGACCATGAAACCCTCGATTGCTGATACCAATACAGACACCAGCGCTGATGTCGCCGCCATCACCGCGTTGTATGCCAACTGGCGCAAGGCGGTGGAGAGTGCGGATATTCCCGGTTATGTCTCGGTACTCGATACCAATGTTCGACTGCTGCCACCAGACGCGGAAGCCATTGTCGGTTCTGCCGGCTACGGAAAATTCCTCGAACCTGTGTTTGCCGCCGCAGACTACAAGATCGAAGTGGTGCGTAGTCCTGTGATTGAAGTGATCGGCGACATTGCGCTCGCCGAATATGACTACGTCATCCACCTCAAGCTGAAAAACGCCGATGTGGGCGTGCAACAGGCCGGCGCACTGACGGCAGAGCGAACTGCTGCACGCTATATTGATGTGCTGCGGCGCAATTCTGATGGCAAGTGGGCCGTCTATCGGCATGCATGGCAGAACAAAACGAAATAGCCGGCGTCAGGATCAAGCCACTTGGTGATTAGTGCGCTCTCAACCCAACGTCAGCGCACTACCCACCGGGTCAATTAGCTGACCCTGCTTACGATCCATGGCTTCGAACCTTACTTTCTAACGTAGAAGCAGAGCTTGTTCCCATCCGGATCGCGTACATACGCGGCGTAGAACACCGGATTCATGCCTTCACGCACACCGGGAGGACCTTCGCAAA
>JANNBJ010000215.1:0-18565 GCA_031385325.1 Gammaproteobacteria bacterium
TCTGGCCGTCACCTCCGCGATATCGTCCTGCACCGCCTGAATCTGGCCGGAACTCCTTTCGTCAGATGATCAACGGCGATGTCACTTCATTCACCTCTGTCGAGGTCGATCGCACACCCGATGGGAAAGCCGTCGCCGAGAGCCCATCGAGCCCGGGTCTCGCCCCTGTCCCTCCATTGAAAATGGGATTGATGACAAACTCGCCGACACGGCTGTTGGCGCCACTCAAACCCTTGCCCATGAATACCGGGTTCCAGATACACGAAGCGCCTTCTGCGGGTACCCGCTCCGGGACTATCTGGGCGAGGCAGCCCAGCACCACATCCGGCAACATCTGACCCACCGTGTGGCGCGCCGACACCGCACTCGGTCGGGATGCGTTGAGCAGGCTTCCAGGTGGCGCGCTGACCTGGATCGTCGACAGCGAGCCTGCGTTATTGGGAATGTCACCGCCAATCACACATCGAACGCCAAATGCCGCATAAGCCGCGGTATAGGCAAACGGGACATTGATCCCGAATCCGCTGGCGGGCGCACTGCCGGCAAAGTCGATAGCAATTGCAGACGATGAAACCGTCAGCGCGCAGACCAGCTGCAAGGGACGATCATATCCATCGATCCACATCTCATTACGAAAGTCCCCGGAAGGCAGTGCACCGATTTCCTCGATCATCGCCCGACGAGAGGTCTCGACAACATGATCAGCAATGGCTGAAAAGGAAAACTCCGGGTAGTCGCCCAACAGCTGACGAAGTGATCGTGCCCCCGCATCGTTGCATGCGGTGAGCGAATACAGATCACCTTCCGCAACAACGGGATCACGCACATTGGCCTTGATCACACGCATAAGCGTTGCATCGACCACACCGCGACGGAATAACCAGGTGATGGGGATCGTCAATCCCTCTTCGAACACCTGCCGTGCATCGGCGCCAAATCCACGCCCGCCAACGTCGGCTATGTGACTGGTCGAGGCAAACAAGGCGATGCACGCCCCCTCATGAAACACGGGTGTGACGACAGTAAAGTCATTCAGATGGCCGGTGCCATCCCAGGGATCGTTGGTCACCAGAACATCACCGGGCTCAAGTGAGCGGACCGGATGGACGGCGAGGAATTTGCCAACCGCATCGGCCATCGAATTGACGTGTCCGGGAGTGCCCGTGACGGCCTGGGCGATCATCCGTCCCCGGCTGTCAAACACTCCTGCACTCAGATCTCCGGCTTCACGGACGACGGTCGAAAACGCCGTACGCATCAACACCTGCGCCCGCTCTTCGACAATGGCCAGAAGCCGGTTCCAGATCAGTCCAAGGGTGATGACGTGAGAAGACATGTCAGTCGGCGCCGAGCGCACCACGTCCCATGATCAGGGGCAGGTCGAGAAGCGATCGAATGCCCGGTTGCGCCTCGACCACCAGGGGAATGGCATTGACCGCATGCATGGCCGTCGCTTCGAGTCCATCGGTAACATAGTCGGCGTCAAATTCGAGGTGCATCCCGGGACTACCCTTGATCGTCACCGAGTGTTTGCCCACTGCCCACTCAGGTGCGACGCTTGCGTGCATTCGCCAGACGGTTTCGTGCACGAGCCGGACCTTGTCGCCAATGAAAGCTGACCAGGTCCAGTGCTGCCCTGCGACTGTCCCCGCGTTGACTATTCCGGCTGCAGTATTCAGATCCTGCACAGCCAGGGCTGTTTCCAATTTTGTTTCAAGTCTGTCGAGCGTTTCGCCTAGCCCATTGGCGACCATGTGCAGGCTTTCATTGAACAGGCTGTTCAGCCAGCCCATCCGGCGCACATTCGCCTGTGCAAACTGGTCAGGCGTCGAGCCGAAACCCATGGATTCGAACATGATTTCCGGGGAGGGATAGTGCTCGAAATTCGATATTTCCAGAACATGGACGTGATCGATCCGCCTGGCAAGGGAACTCATCGCCAGTGGTATGAGATCACCCATCCAGCCCGGATTGAGACCGGTCGAATGAAAACTGCTGCTGCCGCGCTTGCAGGCATTACTCAAACGCTCAACCACTTCCGGTCCATGCGCTTTCGGGTACATGTAACCGACCACTGTAATGACGTTTTTGCCGGCCGATAGAAGCCGGCAGATATCTTCCAGATCCTTCTCGGCATTATCGGCGTAGACCATGGATGGCAAAGGTGCATGTACCACCACATCGGCATCGGAACGCAGAATCAGTTCAATGTCACCGGTCGCGGCTATACCGGTTGGTTTGACACCCAGAATGTCCCCAATGTCTCGACCGACCTTTGCCGGGTTAGTGACATGCATGCCCACGAGATCAAGGTCAGGACGAGTAATGGCAGCACGCGCAACATGTCGCCCTACCGTGCCACTCGCCCACTGAAAGACACGATAACTCATTGCTCCTGCTCTCCTGTTCGTTGAATAACCAATTGACCGAATTCATCCACTCGCAGGTCGAAGCCGGTTTGAATCACTGTCGTTGTCTGGTCTTCGAAAACGAGAAGTGGTCCGCTGACACGACCCTGCGGTGTCAGCCCCTCTCGTCGGCAGCGTTGTACCGGTTCGATGCGCGTTCCGTCGAACCACTCATCCATACTTGATTCGTGCTCGCCTTGCACTGGGTTGAGTACGGGAATACCAGGAGCCGTGGTCGACAACGACAAGGTCCAGCTGAGGATCTCGATTCTTTGTCCTGGAATGGTTCGATCGTAGAGCTCCCGGTATTGGGTTTCAAAAGCCAGCGCCAGCGTGTTTGGTGTCCATTCACCCGATGGCAGACTGACCGCGATCTCGAAGCCTTGACCAACATAACGCATGTACGCACGACAGCTTTCTTGCAGCCAGTCGGCTTGGGCAACAGGAAGAACGACTGCCATGGCCTCCTCACGCATGGAAACCAACAACTGCGCTGTTGCGCTTTGGTCCAGCGCGTCGAGATACCCATGTCGACTGCGAACGACTTCAAACGAAATCGGTGCAAGGAGAAAACCCGCCGCAGACCCGACCCCGGCAAATCGCGGTATGACAACCCGACGCACGCCCAATTTTTTCGCGAGACTGACCGCGTGCAGCGGTGCCGCACCACCAAAAGCCACCAGCGTCCGTTCGACGAGTGATTTGCCACCTTCGCTGGCATGACTGCGCGCTGCCGCGGCCATATTCTCATCGACCGTTTCGCTGATGCCCCAGGCTGCAGACAAGGTGTCCAGATGAAGTGGTGCTGCCACATCCCGATCGATTGCCGATTTCGCAGCGTCCATATCAATCACTACGCTTCCACCGGCAAACCACTCCGACGGCAACTTTCCCAACACCAGATCAGCATCTGTAACCGTCG
The DNA here is from genome assembly GCA_031385325.1 of Gammaproteobacteria bacterium. Classification (GTDB taxonomy): domain Bacteria; phylum Pseudomonadota; class Gammaproteobacteria; order Pseudomonadales; family Azotimanducaceae; genus SYFY01. The sequence goes on from JANNBJ010000215.1 coordinate 3,331, forward strand.
GCGCACTGCCACCCCTTCCATAGGCAGCCGGTCCCGGCTCAGAGCCCGCACTGTCCGGTCCTGTATCGATACGCTGCAACCGATCAACCCGGGCGATGGAACCTCCCCCAGCACCGATCTCGACCAGTTCTATGACAGGAATACGCACCGGCAGGCCGCTGCCTTTGCGATATCGATAAGCACGAGCAACTTCAAAAGCTCTCGACCACTGTGGCTCGAAGTCGTCGATGAGCGTCAGCTTGGCTGTCGTGCCCCCCATGTCGAAAGCCAATACCGAACGCCATAGGGAACGACGCGCAAGCGCAATGGCCAGCATCGCGCCACCTGCAGGTCCCGACTCAACCAGCCGGATTGGCAACTCCTTCGCAGTCGAAAGCGACGTCAAGCCGCCTCCTGACGTCATCAGCAGCACCGGGCAGGCCATCCCCACCTCACGAAACTGCTGCTCCAGACTGGTGAGATATCCCGCGATCAGCGGTTTCACATAAGCGTTTGCGCACGTGGTGGAGAGCCGTTCGTACTCGCGGATTTCAGGACAGACGCTGCTGGACAACGACACCGCCAGATGTGGCGCTCGTCGACGCAGTGCGTCACCAACCCGGTGTTCGTGCTCAGGATTCACATACGCATGCAGAAACCCTACGGCAACACTCTCGACACCGCTGCGCACTACCGCTTCAACGGCCGTATGCAGATCGTCCTCCCGCAGTCTACGCAGTACCTGACCATTGGCGCCCAGCCTTTCATCAACCGTAAAACGAAGCGACTGCGGAACCAGTACCCGCGGGCGCTGCATGAAGATGTCGTACTGATCAAAGCGATTTTCGAGTCCGATCTCCAGTGCGTCCCGGTGTCCTGCAGTGGTGATCAGTGCGGTACGGGCGCCACGTCGTTCGATCAGGGCATTGGTGGCAAGCGTTGTCCCGTGCAACACCAGGTCAATATCAGTGGGATCAATCGCAGCCTGTTCGAGTAACGTGTGCAGTCCTGTCAGAACAGCTGCCGCCGGATCGCTATGCGTGGTGAGCACCTTGGTGGTAAACCAGTTGGATGGTGTTGCCAGCACCAGGTCGGTGAACGTGCCACCGATGTCGATCGCCAGACGATGTTCGGGAAGTGACGCCATCTGATCTACACCTGGTGCGGGGCCACTTGCGGGGCACGGTGTGGGCGAAGTTGCCACAACGGACCAAACCAGCCCACCACGACCATGAAGACCGCCATCGTCCCACTCACCATCATCAGCGCCTGCTGTGCCCCGAATTCGCTCACCAGGAAGCCGTTGAGCAGCGCGCCGAGTGGACCTGCGCCCATAAAGGTAAATCCATAAAAAGACATGATCCGGCCACGCTGATCCGGTGGCGCCAGTTCCTGCACAATCGTTCTGGCCATGGTCATGGCAAATCCCCCGGCCACACCCCAGAAAAACATGACGACCATGAAAGCCTCTAACGAGCTGACCAGGCCGCCTATGAGCAGAATCAGGGCGCCAATCCCTTGAGCCAGCAACAACACCCGACCGGGACGCTGGATATCACCTAAACGCAGCAACACGGCGATGGTTGACGACAGACCCAGCGCGTTGGCCGCATTGACCAGGCTCAGATCTGCGGCTGACCCGGCAAATACCTCACGCACCAGCAATGGCGAGGTAACGATGAATGACCCCATGAAAAACAGGCCCATCGCCACGTTCTGAAAACACACCATGCGGATAGCCGGTGAGCGGAGCACGCTGCGCGCGCCTTCGACAATGGCTGCGCCGATATCCAGATGTGGGGTGACCCTCACGACTTTGGGCAATTCAATACGTCGCAGGGCAAGAGCCCCGGTCAACAGGATCGCCGACTGAAAACACAAGACAGTCATGGCGGTGACCGTTTCTGCCAGACCTGCCACCAGTACGCCCACGATCTGAAAACCGAATTGGGTCAGGCTCGCCAGCATCACCGTGCGTTGTATGCTGGCGCCGGCTACGTCGTTCAGCAGACCATCGCGCGCCGGAGTAACAAACGCCTGCAAGATGCCGATGGACACCGCATAACCGAGCATGACCGGATAGCTGAGTTGATCCAGGCCGATAATCAACGCGAGAACGAGCGGCGGAATGGCTGCAAGCCCCTGGGCCAGCGAGGCCACCCGAACGCCACCATATCGATCGGCTATGCCACCACCGACCAGCAGCAGAAGCAGACCGGGCAACAGCAACGTCATTTGCGCAACACCAACCATCGCCGGGGATTCCCTCAGCACCATGGTCACCAACCAGGCAAACAACACACCCTGGGCACCAAAGGCGAGAAACCAGCTGGAGTTGCCGACTAGATACCAGTGCAATGGCCGCAATGTGTACACCCGGGTCAGGAAGCCGTCATTCTGACCCCTGTCAGCACTGGAACGAAACGTAATTGTGTCCGAGCAGACCGGCTCGGACGAACACAAAAAAAACAGGAGTCCAATGGGATTTGCATCAGCCGATGCAAACCCAGGTTGTCAACGCCGCGGCTTCAGCCGTGTTGATAACGCAAACTGGACGACACCTCAGACGCCGTCATCTGCACGGTCTCGCGTCGGGAATCAATCCGCCGAACCACCAGCTTGTCATCTTCTTTCGCCTCATCGATGACGAGATACGAAGCACTGTCTTTGCGAAAAATCTTGCCAATCAATGCCATCGACCCTTTGCGCATCGCTGCCTTCCTACTGCTTGATGAAGTTCGCGCAGTGTCCCGCATTAAGATGACAGGAATACGGTGATCAATTAAGCGTGTTGTAAGCGTGATGTTCCGGATCGGCCGCTGGACCGGAAGAAAGCGAGTCATCCCTGGATCGCTGCGGAAAGCGGTATTCAAGAAGCCGATCCGTGTGCTGAAGCAGCGCACTGACCGTAAACGGCTTGGCGAGAAATTCCGAACGACCGGAGTCATTGGTCTGCCACGGGCCGTTCTCGATAGACGAGTAGCCGGAAATAAACAGCACTGGCAGATCTGGGTCGTGAGAGCGGGCCTCTACCGCGAAGTCAGTCCCCAGGGCACCTTGCAGAACGATATCACTCACCATCAGATCTACCTGATTGGCGAGGAGCCATCGTCTGGCGCTATCGACATCGAAGCAGGAGTGAACGACATGACCCTGCGAGGTCAACGCACGGGTGACCAGATCATTAACCTGCAAATTGTCCTCAACCAGCAGGACGTTTGCGGATGGTGAGTTCCCCACCGGCTTGCTGTGTGTCTGCTCCGGCGAGACGCGAGGCTGCAGATCCTGTTTCAGAATCACCAGCACTTCACAACCTGCCCCCGGACTGCTTTCTATCTCGACCAGACCACCCTGCTGTTTGACGATGCCATACACACTCGCCAGACCAAGGCCGGTCCCTTTGCCAACCGGTTTGGTTGTAAAGAACGGATCAAAAACACGCTCGAGCGTTTCAACGCTCATCCCGCTCCCTGTGTCGCTCACAAAAATGCACACGTACTGGTCCTTCATGTCCAAAGCGCGGCGCGTGGCAAGATGCCGCGCAACTTCTCCATGGACGAGTCGAATGGTAAGCGTTCCACCCGAGGTCATGGCGTCCCGCGCATTGGTCACCAGATTGAGCAGGACCTGATTCAGCTGCCCCTCACTGATCATCGCGTTACAGGGTTCCATCGGGAGATCGAGAATCAGCCTGATGCCTTCACCGGATACACTTTCAAACACCGCACGCCAGCTCCGAATCGACTCGGCAACGTTGACGCATTTGTCAGCGGATGGTGAATTGCGCGCAAAGGCCATGAGATCTGCCGTCAATCGTGCGGCTTCTGTGCCTGCCCGCAGGATATTGGTCCGCGCTTCACTGCCCGGCAACAACTCGGCGAACCCGTTGATGACGGTCAATAGATTGTTGAAGTCATGGGCAACCCCCGCCGCCAACTGACCCACACTGTCCAGCCGTTGCGCCTGGATCAGCCGATCTCGATGTTTGCGTTCTTCGCTGATGTCTCTGCTGCCAATGATCCACGGCAACTCTCCCCGGGCGCTGCTGCCGCCATCCCTGGGGACCACAAAACATTCCAGCCACAACCATTCACCGGACCGCGTCAGGACATTGATTTCAAAGCCAACACCATGTTCAGGGCGTTCCCTGATCTTGGGCAAATACTCGTCCAGCTGTCCCGGCCGGATGAAATCCTGCAGTTTTCTGCCAATCAACTCGTCGACCGAATACCCCAACAAGGTAGCCGCTGCAGAACTTGCCTTGACGACCGTGCTACCTCGCGTTTCAACGTGGGCCGGAAACGCACCTTCGACAAACGCCTGCATCGCATCACGACCACTCTGAAGTTGACGAAGCGCCCTGCTCGCCGTCAACAAAGCCTGTGCACGGGTGTATTCGTTCAGTGCGGCCGCAACGCCCACAGCCAGAGTGATAATGGCCATGCTCAGACTGATGGACACAGAATAGTCCGCGTCGCGAAGCACGAAGGGACCCAGATAGCCAGACCATACAACACCAACAACGGTCCAGATCATCCCCCCGGCAATCCCCAGCAGGGCAGAAGCAGCAACCGGGAGTGCGACGATCGCGACGACGCTGAACCCGTCATCCGGACCAAAATCGTAGACGATCTCGAAAAACAGCAACAGCAACAACACGTGAGCGGCGATTTTCGGCTTTCGGCTGACCTGCAGGACCAGCAACGGAACGAACTGAAGCGGCAGCACCCAGGCAAGACTGACCGCCGTTCCCCCAAAGCCGAGCCCCCATAACAGGCCAAGCGTGAGCAATACCGCGAACGTCGAGAGCACAAAGGCATAGACCACAAGCACTGCCTGGCGCTGAATTTCTGCAGGGGCTATTTGCAGATCTTTTGGCAGAAAGGAATCGACTGAGATCGTCACTACAAGTACTGCATGGAAGACACGCTTACTTTACCCGCTAACTTAACCCCCAACCTATCCACCAACTTATCCACTACGTCGATCAAGCGGCACACTAGCCAACTAACATCTGAATACGCCAGACATTTTCTTGACGCACCAGAGGGGGCTACCTACAATGCGCGCCTTCTTTTCCCACGCCTTTCTACGTCCCCTTCGTCTAGAGGCCTAGGACACCGGGTTTTCATCCCGGCGACAGGGGTTCGACTCCCCTAGGGGACGCCAATTCAAGTCGTGTTGACACAAGGTCTTCACGTTCAGGCCCAGACATCAGCACATGGCCGCACGAAGGTTATGTACGTGCGTCGGCTTGTTGGACAGCAGAACCCAGGGTCGCGCGGCGAAGCCAGGGGTCTCCCGGGATGCTGAATTTGGCCGGCTGCCAGACTAATCCAATGAACGCACTCTTTCTGGTCCTGGATTACCGGCATTTTCAGTCGGCATCGCCTCGGCTCGACTCCGATCACCGCGGGTGGATATCACGTCAAGAGCGCCTGAATCAGCCACCGCGGTTCTCTTTTCATCTGACTGTTTGAGCGGGATATAGATCAGCGCCGAGGTGCCATCGCCGGGCGCGCTTTCCAGTTCGAGCGTGCCTGCCAGATTCGTGACGATCCCATACACGCTGGCGAGGCCTAACCCAGAGCCTGCAGTCGGTGCTTTGGTCGTAAAAAACGGATCGACCGCCTGCGCAAGTACTTCTGTAGACATCCCCACACCGTCGTCGATGATGGTAACCAGTGCATAGCTTCCCGGACGCAACGCGTGTTGGGTGGCCTCTGGCAGCTCCAGCTCGAGTGTCACCAATCGAATCTGCAATGTGCCGCCCTTGGGCATCGCGTGTTTGGCGTTGGTGACAAGATTGAGCAAAACCTGATTCAGCTGTCCTTCGCCCATGGCACACCACACTGCAGCGTCTGGCAGCTGCGTTTCCAGCCGGATAGTGCTGCCAAGCACTCGTTGCAACATGTTGGTCCACTTGAGGATATTGCTACGCAGATCGATGACACTTTCGCTGGCCGCATCGCTGGCCGCATCGCGACGACCAAAAGCCAGCAGATTGGCGGTGAGGTCACCTGCTTCATCGGCGGCCGCAAGGATCGAGGCACGCTCGCTGCTGGGTGACATCAACTCGGCAAATCCGCGCATGACCATGACCAGATTGTTGAAGTCGTGAGCGAGCCCCGCGGCCAATATGCCGACACCTTCCAGCCGATTCGCTCGCGCGAGGCGATCCCGTGTGCTGCGCTCTTCCTCGATGTTACGGGCCACGAACAACCAGGGTTCTCCGACATCCGCCGAATTCAAACGAGGGACCAGGACACCAAACACTTCGCACCAGACCCAGTGGCCCGATTTGTGCCGCAGCCGCAGTTCGGCCCTGAATCCTTCTCCACGGTCTGGTCCCTGCAACACATCGACCAACCGCTGCTCTTCCGGATGCAGCAGCGATCTCAGCTTGACACCCAGGAGATCGACATCATCGTATGCGAGCAACGAGTGAACTGCAGGACTGACAGCGGTCACGACACCCGCCGCGGAATGCACATGTATCGGAAATGTCGTTTCCAGAAACAGTTGCATGGCGCTCTCAGCCTGTTGCTGCAGAGTGAACGAACGATCCGCCTTTTTGACTGCCAGGACTCGAGTCGACTCCATGACCCAGGCACCAAGACCGATGATGGTGGCGAGAATCGCCGTTCCTTCAGCTACGCCATCGGAGTAGTCGTCGTAACGATCCAGCAATGGCCACAAGCCAACACACCAGAGCACGGAAAGCGCAGTCCAGGCCAGTCCAGCGCGACCTCCAAGAATCGCGGTTGCTGCGAGTGGCACCAGCGCAGCGCTCATCACGCCGAATCCTCCATCGGGGCCGTAATCCCAGACCAGTTCGAGAAAGAACACCGTGATCAGGAGGTGCCCACACAGTCGCGGGCTGACATTCAAATACAGCAGCGCAGCGATTGACGTCTGCGCGGCCAACGCGAACAAGACGTTTTGAGCCGTTTCGTAAAGGCCCATCCGCCAGAGAAAACCTGCGGACGCCACGACCGCCAATTCAGCGATGACCAGTGAGTAGAGCACCAGACTGGCAAGTCGACGCTCCTCTTGCGGCGCTGACTGCAAGCTGGACGGAAGCAAGCCTTCCACGGCACTGGCAAGTCGCTCGATCAACATGGTTGCAACACCTGACGTGGCCGCTGATTAACCTGGGAGCCCAGCTTCCTGCTGTTCTCTTCCTTCCTTGGTGTTCTCATATCAGGTGTGAACCATTTTTCTGACGCTCTCCTTTTCGGACGTTCCGGGCAACCTGTTTCGCTGCAGCCGGATCCTTATCGAGAATGGCGACTCTTTTTTTGGGAACTGTGACAACTCGGATGCACGCGCGACGCCTGTGTATTTCATCGCGCCGACGCTCCACTTTGTCAAGGCTTCGACAGAGATTCCAGCCCATACTTGCGGCCATACCCGATCCTGGCGTCAAAGCGTTGAAGCGATCTTTTCCGCAGGTGTTCACCTTGGTCGGAGACTATCCGGATACTAGGAGCCTGTCTCACCGCTACGTAAAACACGTTCTCCCTCTTGCTCTTGTTACCCCTTTTCCCGGAAAGTAACCCCCCGTTTGATTCACGGTTCTGAAATGCCTTACGCCATCGATCCGCACGCCAGCTGGCTGGCTCTTGAGCAAGCCGCCAAAGCAGAAACCGATACCCGTCGCGCCGGACTTATCCGTGCAGTGGGCCAACACATGGAAGCCGAAATCAAAGGCCAGCTCGAACCTTTGATGGCCACGCTTACGGCGGAACCCATCTACCACTTCTGGGGTAACGGCACACCGATGGTGCTGCGGGGACGCGACGCCGTGGCGTCGTTCTACGCCGGAATGTTTACGCGTGGCGGCCAGCAGTTCCAGGTGGTGGTGGATAAAGTGATCGCCAGCAACGACAACGTCGTCACCGAGGGACAGGTCCGCCAGGTCAACAAAGGACGGGATCTGCGCGCGCAAGGTATGACGCGTATCGGCGAGGCCGAAGTGCAGGACGACGACCTGTGGTTGAGCAATGCCCAGCTCGTTACTGTCTGGCCGGCAGATGCGGCCGGAAAATTGATTGGCGAAGACATCTATTTCGGTGAAAGTCCGATGCAATCCCTGAAACGAATCCAGGCTTCAGACCTTCCACCGTATTACAAGCTTTAAACCTCTCGACAGGAGAATCCATGAAAGCCGAACTGCTGGCCGCACGACTGAAGAAAATTGAAACCCTCCGTCCTGCAATTACCGAAGGAGGCGACCGGGCACAGCAAATGCGCCGTTTGCCCGACGACCTGGTCAATACGCTGATCGATGAAGGCTTCTTTCGCTTTGCCCTACCCACCGCACTGGGTGGTGAAGATGCGACGGCGACCGAAACTGTTGAAATTCTCGAAGCTATTGCCGCCATTGACGCCTCAACCTCCTGGAACGTGATGCTGGGCTCCGAGATCAATGCCATGGCGGCAGGCGGCATGGACAAGACGCTGGCCAAGGAGATCTACCTCGACAATCCTCGGGTTGTGATGTGCGGCGGTGGCGGGCCGGGCAGCATTCCGCAACGTGCTGAGCGTCAGGCCGATGGTGGTTACAAGGTCTGGGGACAATCAACCTTCATCAGTGGCTGTCACAACGCCAGCTGGTGTTTCATGGCCGCGCCCGTATTCAAGGATGGTGCCATGGAAATGCTGCCGGGCGGCCAACCCAACGTGCGCATGTTCTTCATGCCACGTGATCAATGGGAAATTGTCGATACCTGGGATGTGGCGGGCCTGCGTGGCTCTGGCAGCAACGATGTGCGAGCCAATGGCGCTTATATTGCCCCAAAATATGCCAACGTCGATCTCGTCTCCTTGCCAGCGCACTATGAGAACCCCGTATTCCGGATTCCCGTTGCTCTGCGCCTTTCCTATAACAAGGTTGCCGTTGCGCTGGGAGTTGCCAAAGGCGCCCTGGACATGTTCATTGACCTGGCGCAGAACAAGATCCCCATGATGTCAGCGTCAACGCTGAAGGACCGACCCATCGCTCAGTATCGGGTGGCTGAGGCCAAGGCTCAGTATCGATCTGCACGCGCGTACGTCATGGAAACCATGCACGACGTGCAGGAAGAACTGAAAGCAGGCCGAGAGGGTCCATCAACCTTGGCAACTCAAGCGGCTCGCCTGGCGTGCACGCATGGAGCCAACGTGTGCATGCATGTTGTCGACCTGCTGCACAACACGGCCGGCACGACCGGCATGCGGATGTACTCCCCACTCGAACGAAAGCTTCGAGATTCCCATGGCTGCGCGACCCACCGCTGGGTATCGCACCAGCTGTACCAGGATCTGGGTGCGATTCTCTTGGGTCATCCGGGCTCTCCTGAATTCTCAGGTACCCCCGCCTGATAGCCCGTTTGGCGTGGCACCGCCGACGCGCGGTGCCACAGCCTTAACTGTCGAGAATCCAGTGGCCACACTAAACGTTCGTGATCGCCAAGGCGCACTTCATAACCTTGAAGCAGAGCCAGGTCGCACGGTGATGGAACTACTCCGTGACGAAGGCCTCGGTATCGAAGCACTGTGTGGTGGGCAAGGTGCCTGTGCGACTTGTCATTGTTACATCGAAGCTGATGCTGCAAGTCCCCTGCCCTCGCCGTCGACTGACGAAATTGATCTGCTCGGCATCCTCGACAGCAACGTTCCCGGCCGCTCAAGGCTTACCTGTCAGCTGCTTATGCAAAGCGACTGGCCGGATCTCACTATTACCATTGCCCCGGAGGGATAACATGCCATTGGCAAACAAGGTCGCAGTCGTGACGGGCGCAGGACGCATGCGAAGTATTGGCAGAGCGATCGCGTTAGGTCTTGCCGACGCTGGTTGTGACGTTGTTGTCACCGGTACCGGGCGCTCTCCGGACAACTATCCGAACGACGAAAAGGCAGCCGGCTGGCGCGATATCGCTTCCGTCGTGGAAGAAATCGAAGCCCGCGGCAGGCGTGCGTTGGGACTGATCAGCGACGCTCGCAAGCCTGAAGCCGCAGAACAACTCTGCTCCGCGACTATCAAGGCCTTTGGCCGAGTCGACTTTGTGATCAACAATGCGGGCGCCGCACGGGGTAGTGATCGCAAGCCCGTCGTGGATCTGGCCATTGAGGACTGGCTGCAAGTGCTGGACGTGAACCTCAATGGTTCGTTCTATGTCTCCCGCGCCTTTGGTCAACAGCTGATCAAACAAGGTAACGGTGGCGCGATCATCAATATCTCCTCCATAGCTGGAAAGGTATTCAGCGCCAACACCGCAGCCTACGCAGCCAGCAAAGCCGGCATTCATGCACTGACAGCCTGTATGGCAAACGAAATGGGCCGACATAACATCAGGGTGAACGCAATCTGTCCTGGCATCATCGATACCTTCCGGATGGATGACATCGGGCGCGGGGAGAACTGGAACAACATGATCAGATCCAGAGTTCCGCTGGGTCGGGCCGGCACTGGCGCAGATATCGCCAACATCGTCGTCTTCATGTGCAGTGAAGCCGGCAGCTGGATTACCGGTCAGGCCTACAACGTGGATGGCGGCACCGTCGTCCAGCACTGAATACGTTTCGAAATCTGTCAGGGACTATCGACATGATGAGCTGGACAAGCTTCACCGCAATTGCATTGATCTGGTCGACGCTGGCTGTTGTTGCTGAAGCCGGGGAACCATTGAGATTGGCACTGACCAATGATGACGGCTGGAATTCAGCAGGCATCAGCGCCCTGAACACCGAGTTCAAGGCGCGCGGACATATCACTACGCTGGTCGGTCCTCTGACCCAGCAAAGTGGCAGCAGCGCCGCGCTGAACACGGGGAAAATCAGCGTCACGCGACAATCCGAACGCATTTTTTCCGCGGCCATCAGCCCACAGGATGGAGCGGAGCCGCTGGTTTCAGGGCTGCTCGCCATCGATATCGCCACATCACTCGATCACGCGCCCCCGCATTGGCTGGTCAGCGGCATCAACCAGGGTGCCAATCTCGGGTCAGCGACGCAGCACTCCGGCACGGTTGGCGCGGCGATCGGTGCGCTGAGTGGCAGTTTCAGCGAGCCCGTTTCTGCTCTGGCGATCAGCACCGATGAACCAAAATGTGATCCGGCGTGTATTGAATCGCACTATGCCGATGTGGCTCGATTCGCAGCGGACGTACTTGAACAATTGGACAAACCACTGCAATCGGGCATTGGATTGAACATCAACTATCCCGCGCTTGCGCCAACCGCCATCAAGGGCATCCGCTTCACGCAACAAGGTCGGGGTTTTCCAATCAATGGCAGGCCGGTGAAGCTCGTGTATCAATGCCCGTCCTGCAACAGTCTGCAGGATGGCGGCGTGGCCGAAGCCATCATGCAACCATCTCCTGGTGCGCAGACTGCGGAAAGTGACAGCGACTCAAGTGCTTTTGCGGACGGGTACATCACAATCGTTCCGATCGAAGGTGACTACACTGCGCGCGACTTCCGCGCCCTGAAACGCAGTATCGGCAGACAACTCTCGGCAATCAAAATCAGCCGTGCTCCATCGCCTCCTCAACCATGAAGTCGTACAACGATTGCGCAACCCGCAGCGGATGCCTGCCTTCAATTGGTGCCAGGAAATGACGGCCGTGCCAGACAAACATCACACGATCCCGAGTTCCGTCTGCCGGTGATTTCCCGGGTTTGCGAGCAGCTCCCAAGGGCTTGCGTGGTGGCACCGGTGCTCTGGCTTGAGCGGCCGGGCTGGCAGAGCTCCGGGTTCTGGCCAGTTCACTACGTAACATCGCCAGGGATTCACTGGGTGTGCGCGCCTTGGCGGCCAGCGCCGGTTGTTCTTCCGTAACTGGTTCTGTCGAGGGCTGAACTCTTTTCGCATCACTCACTAGTGATGCGATCACGATGTCGACAACGTCCCGCCGACGCCCTGCCAGATAGGTAACTGGCGGAACCAAAATGCTTGCGACAGCGACGGCAGGTTCAGCTTCAACGTGGGGCTGAACTGCTTCCTCAACTCGATCTTCAGCAACGGTTGCGGCAGCCGACACAGCCGTATTCAAAGGATCGTCCAACTGCGATATCGCAGGCGCCGCGGCGCGTGCTTCCGCTACCACCGATTCAGGCACGGGCTCGGTCACCTCCACGATGTTCACTGTCGAAACGTCCAACTCGACTGAAACCAGTTCGGCGGCAGTCATGCCAGAGATTTCGGTGTCGACCTTCAACACGGCGTCACCAGTGGTTACCAGAATCTCTGGCATGACAGGCGATGCGCTTTCGGCGGCTTCGAGCACTGCGTCAACCCGCGTATGAAGCACCGGCAATTCGGCATCAACCATGTCCTCGACGTGAGGATCATTCGCCGCGGCGACGTTGGTCATGATCGTTGCTGCCGTTTCAGCATCGGTTGGCACGACCATATTGGCGTTTGTGTCAGCGATGATCTCAACTGATTCGGACTCGGCGATTGCGAGCACTTCCGCTGGTAGTTCGGCCAGCACCGCCGCGTCTGCTTCAGTCGGCGCAATCGAGATCGACACTTCGGCCGAGTGGGCTGCGGACTTGATGATGCCGGCAGGCGCCAATGGCATGGATGCCTGCAGTTCAGCCAGACGCTGCGCCAGCGGCTCTCGACCCACTGAGAACCCTTGTGTTCCCAGTACCGGGTCTGTGCGGTGTGTTCGGCCGAGTCGTGGCGGGGCAACCGTGGACCCTGGCCTCGAGTCAGATCTCGCGCGGTCACCAACTGCATCGGGTGGTTGTTTGTACGGGGAGCTTTGCCACAGCTCGAAAACATTGTAGGCAAGTCCGACAATCAGAAACGTCACCAGCCAGACACTTGGCACTGCAACCAGCATCACCACGGCAACGGCATAGCCGACAAAGACCAGAACGTTCAGCGTTAATAGCAGCGCGACTCGATCGCGCTGGAGTTCGCTGACAATCGGCATGATCCACCCGTTTTCTTTAAGGAAACCGGATCGTATGTCCATTTAAAGCAATAGTCTTTGCTTTATTTGTATATTTTATTGCTTATATTCGCGATCTGGACGATGGATAAATTGGGGGCGCCAGGGCGGATCAGCCCTCGAGCATTTGCAGCAGCTCAATTGCCGCCAAAACCTGCTGTATCCAGAACCAGGTCCCGACACCCAACACCAGGCAGCACACCACCACGGCGAACTTCTCCAGCGCACTTATTCGCATTGGACCCTCACGAAAACCCGATCCAGCGCCCAGCAGCCGCAACGGTAAACCAGATCATCAATGAACTGGCGCCCAGCAGTCGGCACGTTATCACTCGAAGATCATCACCCGTCTGACGAAGCAGTGGTCTTTCAATCACATGGACGAAGATTGCCCCAACCAGCAAGGCGGTCATCTTTGCCCAGAACATCTCGTTGTAAAAAAGCTTCATCGCCACTGCGGAACTCATGAATATGCCCGACACGACGGAAGTAACCAGGGCGGCATCGAACCATTTGCTGGTGTAACCCACGATGGCCCGCAGCTCCACGTTTTGCAGAACCAGACCGAACAGTCGCAAATCCTGCACCAGCACCGTTCCACCAAGGACGGTCAAGGCCAGCAGATGAATCATCTGCACGACGGCAAAAACACCGCCATTGGCTTTGGAGAGTTCCGCCAGCCAGGAGGTATCGAGCCAGGTAAAAAAAGACAGGAGATCCATCATCAATTCTGCTCAGTGGCCTGCCGCTTCAAACGCTGCCAACTCGTCAACACAACCGGCTGCCCAGAACATCAATCCAGTCAATGGCTTGTGACAATCAAACCAGTCATAGGCTATGGCGCGACCCGCAAACACCACACCACCCCACAGGATCAGTGAAAGGCCCGCCCCGGCGCGCAACCGCAGTGGTGGCACACCTCGGTCATTCCAGTGTCTTGTTCCATTTCGCAAGACGCGATGAAACAACCAGGCGTTGATTCCAGCGACGATCAGCAAAACGACCTTGATCCGGAACCAGATACTCTGCGTCGTTCGAATCGGGATCGCGTAGTAGAGGATCAACCCGGTGACCACCATGATCGCGAAACCAATCAGCATCGGCTGGTTCAACCGCTTCGCCAGTACTGTTGCCGGGAAGCCGCTGAACGCCCACCCGAGCATACGCAGATCAATGATCACCAGCATGCCGAGAAACAGCGTCAACGTCAGAACGTGGATACTCTCAACCCAGGCATAGGCGTAGATGGACTCATGCAGCGCAATACTCCACTCCTGTGCTGCAAGGAACTGGGCCAGGGCCAACAGCCATTCGTTCAACATGGAGATGTTTCACCCATCGCGGTGACAGTGCCAGGCCACTCGCCAATCATGTCGATGACAAGTTTCCCGGAAATGCGCCCTTCAAGCTGAGCCTGAAGCGACTCGCGGACTGTTTTCAGTGCGCGGACATCAACAGGTGGGGGAACCAGAACCCCTGCGCTCAGCCAGTCGAACAGTTTGCGTGCGAGCCTTGGGGTCAGTGCGGGGTCAACACGCGACGCACCACCCCAGTCGACGCCGACAATCGAGCAACGCTTCAACAGAACCAGATTCAAGGCAATGGATGGCACGCTGCCTGCAGCGAAGCCAACCACCAGATATCGACCACCGGGCGAGAGACAACGTAGCGCCGGGTCCGCGACCGCCCCCCCAACCGGATCAACCACCGCATCGAGGGATCGCCCGGCAAGTACTCGCTTCAGATCATCCCGCCAATCTGCTTTGCCATAACAAACGCCATTCTCGGCGCCAAATCGAATCGCCTCACGGACTTTGTCAGGTGTTGAAGCAGCGGCGATAACCTGCATCCCCATGGCCCGCGCAACGGCGATCGTCGCACTCCCGACACCGCCACTTGCGCCAAGCACAAGAACAACGTTACCCGACTGCAGGTGACCGCAGTCATCAAGTCCGTACAGCGCCGTGGCATAGTTCAGCAGCAGACCGGCAGCGGCCTGGCTCGTTAACGTCGGGGGTGCTTCAAGGCAGCTGGCCGCAGGCAGCGACAGGAATTCGGCAAACGCACCGCCGGCAAGACCCATGACACGGTCGCCGATAGCCCACTGGCTTACACCGTCGCCAAGTTGAACTACCGTCCCGCAGTATTCATTGCCAGGCACATAGGGCAACGGTGGTTTGATCTGGTATTTGCCCTGGATCATCAGGCCATCGACAAAACCTACACCGACCGCGTCAACCCGAACCAGAATCCTGCCTGACTTGGGCAGAGGATCCGGGTAATGCTTAACCCTCAACGAAGAAGGTGGA
>JANNBJ010000227.1:0-6846 GCA_031385325.1 Gammaproteobacteria bacterium
CACCTCAATGGTATGCGCTCTCATTGTTCTCCCCGGAGTTCTAATGGCCGCTGACAAGGCAACCAACGCTCTCGATACCTTGCGGTCCCGGATTGCTTCAGGTGAGCTGCCCGGCGTTCACGCGGTGATCGTTCGACACAAGGGACAATCACTGGCCGATTGGTACTTTCCAGGCAACGACCAGACCATAGGAAAGGATCTGGGTGCCGTAGACTTTTCGCCAACCACCCTTCATGACGTGCGCTCTGTCAGCAAAAGTGTGGTGTCGCTGCTGGTTGGCATCGCCATGCAGGACGGACTGATTACGAACCTCGATACCCCCGTCGTTGCCTACTTCCCCGAATATAACGACCTCCCAGCAGCCACTACCCAGGACGTGACACTTGCGCACGTGCTGTCGATGACTTCAGGCTGGCGCTGGGACGAATTCACCTATCCCTATACCGATCCGAGAAATTCGGAAATCGCCATGGAACTCGCGAATGACCCCATACGCCACGTACTGACACAAGCCCGTGTGAGCCAACCTGGCGAACAGTTTCACTACTCTGGTGGTGATGTTGCACTGATCGGCGCCGTGCTCGCCAGGGTAACGGGCAAGGCACTGGATCAATACGCGGTTGAAAAACTGTTCAAGCCGCTTGGCATAAAAACGCATGAGTGGTCAAAACGCATCGATGTCCCACGTGCCGCTTCCGGCCTTCGCCTCACCGCGCCCGACATGATGAAAATCGCCGAGCTGGTGGCTGACCACGGTCAATACCGGGGTCAACAGATCGTCCCAGCTGCATGGATCGAGACCATCACTCGTGAACACATCGGTTTACCCGATTCCCGCGCACCGGGGGACGGTTATGGCTACTTCTGGTGGCTTGGGCGAACCGACGGAGTCAACTGGCTCGGCGCTGTGGGCAATGGTGGTCAACGCATCTGGATTGTCCCGTCACTCAGGTTGCTGGTGGTCACCACCATGGGGCTGTACGACAGTCCAGAGCAGGGGCGGGTTCCCGCCACGATCCTGGAAGCGGCAATCAGGACGGCGCGGACCAGCTTGTAGGAGAAGCCTCCTGTGAACGAGGCGCCAGATTTTCAGCTGATCGGCAGTACCACACTCGCCATCAGGAGATCGCTCCTGCAAGAGTTCGCTCCTACATCACAGCTCTTGGCCGACTAAGCTGATGCTCCAGATGCGCCTTCACGGTGGGCCATTCACTCGGCAGGATGCTGTAGACACAGGTGTCACGCAGCGTTTGATTGGACGCCCGCTGATGATTGCGCAACACACCATCCAGTTTCGCGCCGAGGCGCTCAATTGCCCGCCGACTCTGGTGATTGAAGAAGTGCGTGCGAAATTCCACCGCGATACAGTCCAGCTGTTCAAACGCGTGGGTCAACAGCAGTAGCTTGCAAGCCGTGTTCAATCCGGACCTCTGCACACTCCGCCGATACCAGGTTCCACCAATCTCGACCCGCTGGTTCGCAACATCGACGTGCATCAAACTGGTCATCCCGACCGTTTGTCCGGACGACACATCAACGACCGCAAATGGCAGCCAGGAGTCTCGCCCGCACTATTCATGAATGACCTGCTGCGGACGCCGATAGCAGCGAAAACACTCGGCGTGCTCCCTCCTCGTGCTCGACGTGCTGTCAAGCACGCCTGTGCGCGCTCCGGTCCGCGCCACCCAGTCTTTTCGTTACTCTCGACGCCCTCGCGACGTTCCTTCATGAATAGTGCGGGCTAGTGCCTGTCGCTCCAGCCGTTTTTCGATTTCCGAGCGCATGCCTTGCGGTGTTGGCACATAGGTATACCAAAGCTTCCACAACTCACCATCCCGGACTGCACTCACCAGCGCATCATGGTGACGAAGGCCAAGCGGTTCCAGACGAGCGATGGCATTTTCAAGAACGACAGGCTGGAGCCAGTTGTCAGACATTGGTTCAACAACTCCTGTATTGGCTGGCATCGTGTCGACGCCAGGCCAGGTAGTCCGCAACAATCGTTGCATGGTCGAATGCGAGTGGCGGCGGCGACTCGGGTTTCCAGCCCAGCGCAACACGCGCATCGTCTCCGCCTTTTGGTACACCGTGAGCCCGACCGACGTAGACCACAGATACGGCGTGTCCCCGGGCATCCCGACCTGGGTCTGAATAGACGCCGAGCAAATCAACCAGGGTCACCACCAGACCAGTCTCCTCCAGTGCTTCTCGCGCGGCTGCGTGTTCCACCGTTTCGCCAATATCCACAAAACCGCCGGGCAACGCCCAGCCCGGAGGCGGATGACGACGTTCAATCAGGACGATGTCGCCCGGGCTATCCAGCAGTTCGATCACGACGTCGACGGTCAGCGCCGGTGTTGGCGGTCTGCTCATGAATGCTCTTTTCCCTGCTCCAGCAACACACGCTCGAGCAGCGTTAACGCCTGAGTCGCGAATGCCCACATGTTCGCCTCACGATCATCGCTGCCAGTCTTCACCGTGATGGACGCAGTGCTGATGCCATCAACGGCCAACACGCTGGTCCCCGCTGGATGGCCGTAGCGAGCACCCGTCGGTCCTGCCGCGCCCAGTTCCGCCAGTCCCCAGGTGGTGTCCAGCTGCTCACGTGCACGTCGCGCGAATCGTCGAACCATCGGCTCGGACAACGGTTCAAGTCCTTCGACATCAGCAGCCGTGATCCGCAACAACTCACGGCGCGACGCCAGGGTATAAACCACACTCCCACCCTGAAAGTAGGCAGAGGCGCCCGGTAGCGCCAGCAATGAAGCCGAGATCAGACCGCCGGTTGAGGACTCCGCAACCGCAATGGTCTGGCCTCTCGACTTGAGCAATTCGCCTATCCGCCTGACCTGCTCAGTCAGCAATGTGTTAGTCATCCTGTTTCCCGATAGGTTTGACGGTGTCAGTTCAATCCACCGTGCGCCGCCAGATTTCACCGCGCGCAACGACGGGCTCAACCAGCGAAAAATCCCCGGCGTAAGCCTCGTAACCCTTGGGCGCGGGAGCTCTCGGTTCAAGACCGAGCGCCAGCATCACGCGATCATCCTGGTAATAGCAGGTCACGGTTTCGAGCGCCAGACGCCGCAGAAAGCCTGGGTCCGCATTGCGCATGAGGTGCGCGACGCGGGCTCGCTCTGCCTTCGACAGGTCAGCAAAGCGCTGTGCAAACTGTCGAAACGCCGACTCCTCCAGGCGATCGAGATCAGCGCCCAACTGCGACCAGTAGTCCCCTGCATGAATGTGCAGATAGTCCGGCACACCCACCTCCCTCGCACTTGGCAGTCCTCGCGCCGGGTCTGCAGGAACGATGACTTCCAGCACCGCATCCAGCGTCTGTCGAAGCAGTTCGGTCAGTGGATGATCGGACGATATCAAGGTTGAGTGTGCCATGGTCTGATCTCAGTCAAAGAGGTTGGCAAGTCGCTTCTTCATCTGATCGGCGATGTACAGCGCAACGGCCTGGATTGTCGTCGTGGGGTTCACGCCACCGGACGTCACAAACACGCTGCCATCAACAATGAACAGATTGCGCACCTCATGGCTGCGGCCCCATTCGTTGACGACGCTGGTCTGTGGATTGGTGCCCATGCGCGCCGTACCCAGCAAGTGCCAGCCTGCCATGCGGATCGGGCCAACAGTTTCCGTACGTCGGGCACCAGCAACCTGCATGACTTCCACACCTTTCTCCAGCCCGTGCGCCAGCATCCGCCGGGAGTTCTCGGACAGCCGATAGTTGATCTTTGGCGCGGGAATGCCATTGCCGTCCTTCAGCTGCGGGTCGAGTGTCACCTGGTTGCACTCCTCCGGCAGATCTTCCACGCAAATGCCCAGGTAAATCGCGTGGTTATAGAGACGTGCAAAGACCTCATGATGCTGCTCGCCCCACGGCAGTTCACCACGCCACAAGGCTGCCCTGGCAGTGAGCACGGGGCCTCGACCGCGTGTGATCTGCATGTTGTAGCCGCGCACAAATCCACGCGCCGCATCACTTTCGTAAAACTCCTGCGACAACATGCACGATCCTTCAGGGCCAAACCGATCTACCGGCTGATCGAAGATGCCTTGCACATTGCCCCAGGGATGCAGCATCAGGTTCTTGCCGACCAGACCCGACCCATTGGCAAGGCCGTTCGGGAATCGGGACGATGTGGAATTCAGCAGCAGTCGCGGCGTACCCACACCATTGCAGGCAACAATCACGATCTCTGCCGCCTGGTGGTGTTCAACGCCTGCTTCGTCGTAGTAGATCGCACCGGTTGCCAAGCCATCCGGCCCGACAGTAATTTCACGCACCCGACATCGGGTTTTCAGCTGCACACCTGCACGCAGCGCGACCGGCCAGTAACTGACATCGGCGCTGCTCTTGGCGCCTTTGGGGCATCCCGTATTGCAGCTGCCGATATTGGCACAAGGCTCGCGGCCTTCATGCTCGCGCGTGATGATGGCCGTGTCGGATGGCCACCAATGCCAGCCAAGTTGATTGAACGCACGCGCCATGGTCTCGCCCATCGTTCCTAGCGGTACCGGTGGCAGCGGTGGTGCGTGATGAGGCAACGCCGGATCGCCGGTCAGCCCGGCCACGCCGATGTTGTGGTCATTCAATGTAAAAAATGGTTCGAGATCGAAATAGCTGATCGGCCAGTCGTCGGCAACACCGTCAAGCGAACGCACGCGAAAGTCTGACGGGTGAAAGCGGGGAAAGTGCGCTGAGTACAGAATCGTACTGCCACCGACAGCGTTGTAGTTGGCGATGGCAATCGGCGACTCTTCGTCATTGATCGGGTAATCAGCCTTCAACTTGCGGATGTTCGGGCTGATGGCATAGTCGCGAGTGCCGGCCATCTCCCAGTCGCGCTGGGTACTCGGATAATTCGCAGGGTTGACCCAATCACCCTGCTCGATGCAGAGGACATGCATGCGAGTTTCTGCAAGGCTCCAGGCGACCGCCGCGCCGGATGCGCCGGCACCAATGATCAGTACATCGACCTTTTGATTTGACTGCATCGTGGACATCGGGCGCTTCCTCCTTCGTTCTCCCGACCGGGATTCAATCGCAATCGGGCCGATGCGTCGAGGCCATTCACAGTAGAGGTGCGTGATGAGGTGATCGCCTCAACCATTGGACGCGCCGGTAGATTGCAGGAGCGATCTCCGATCACGAACCCGACCAGCCCCGAAACCAGATCCGCCCTGGCATCACCCATTGATCCATCGAACGGCTAGACTATCTCGGCCCTCCCACTTCACTCCATCCAGGGACTGACCACCTAATGCTGCTGACCGCCGACGAAGTCACCGCCGACTGGCTTACCGAAAAACTCAGGCGAGCCGGGCACGATAAGACCACCGTACAGTCGTTTGTCGCGCAGGACATCGGCACCGGCCAGTCCGGCCGATGCATTCGTTACCAGCTGAGTTTTACCCCTGGCAGTAGCGATGCTCCACGCACCCTGGTCGCCAAGACGGCCTCTGCCAATCCCACTTCCAAAGACACTGGCGAGATGATGAAGATCTATCGCACGGAAGTAGCCTTCTATCGCCACATTGCGCCAACCGTATCGATGCGTGTACCCACCTGTTATTACACGGCTATTGACGAG
The DNA here is from genome assembly GCA_031385325.1 of Gammaproteobacteria bacterium. GTDB lineage: Bacteria > Pseudomonadota > Gammaproteobacteria > Pseudomonadales > Azotimanducaceae > SYFY01. The sequence continues at coordinate 5,601 of JANNBJ010000227.1, forward strand.
CGGGATCGCGAACATTTCATCCTGCTTGAAGACATGGCACCGGCAACTCAAGGAGATCAGATCGCAGGCTGCTCACCTGCGGTTGCTCACGAAGCCGTGGTGCAGCTGGCTGGACTGGCCGGTCCAAGCTGGCGAGACGACTCCTGGGACGCCGTACTCGGCCGAGTCCAGGACGGCCCGTTTGCCGGCATCCAGGAACTTTACAAGCGGACGATGCCAGGTTTCGTCGAGTTCTATGGCGCACAGATGAACCCCGCTCACATCCGCTTCATCCAGGCCATTGGCGCTGCACAAACCTGCCCGTTGTTTGAGTTCCATGGCGAGAACTTCGGGCTTGAGCACTATGACTACCGGCTCGACAACCTCCTGATCGGCGGCACTGCTGACAAGCCGTCCATCACCACTGTCGACTGGCAAAGTGTTCGTGTTGGCAAGCCGCTCCAGGACGTCGCTTTTTTCCTCGGCTCTTCGCTCGCGCCCGATGTCCGGCGTCAGGTCGAACTCGATATCCTGCGTGACTATCACCGCGCACTCGTCAACCACGGCGCCGCCGGTTATGCCTGGGAAACCTGCCTGCAGGACTATCGCCGTGGCATCTACGCAGGCTTTGGGATCAGCGTGATGTCGCCAGTTCTGGTGGTACGCACCGAGCGTGGAGATCGCATGTTCATGACCATGGCCAGCCGTTACGCCGAAATGGCCATGGACTGGGAAATCGACGAGTTCATGCATTGAACCTGCTGCCGGGAAGCCCATCGCCCAACTACGCCGCATCCACGCGCGATTCGATCAGAAATCATCATGGGTGACTTCGTCGAACTTCGCCGCGGCGATCCAGCGCCCTGGTTTCATCAGCGAAACCCTGACAACCCCAATTACGCCGTCGACTCGGCCGCAGGGCGATATCTCGTCTTCTGCTTTTTTGGATCCGCTGCGGATGAGGCCGCCCGCAAGGCCATCACATCGGTATTGGCGAGAACTGATCTGTTTGACGACCGAAAGTGCTCTTTCTTCGGAGTCAGCACCGATGTTGAAGACGAAGCACAAATGCGCGTCAAGGAGCGATATCCCGGTTACCGATATTTCTGGGATTTCGATCAGACCATCAGCCGGCTGTATGGCGCCGCGCCGCGAACGTCGTCCGTCAGCACAGAGCCTTCCGCTTATCGCCGCTTCTGGTTGGTACTCGACCCGCTCATGCGGGTGGTGACGACCATTCCTTTCAACCCGGATGGCAGCGATAGAA
>JANNBJ010000017.1:0-56926 GCA_031385325.1 Gammaproteobacteria bacterium
CACCACCTCCCCCAGAGGAACTAGACGCCTATCGTCGTTTCTATGGATTTTCCAGCGATGTCGATCATCATATGGGCCTGCTTGAGATCGGCGGCCAGAGCATTGTCGTACAGGCGTTTATCCCCCACCAACCTGTCGCGACGGCGGTAGTCGTTCATGGCTACTACGATCACGTTGGACTGTTTGTTTACCTCATCGAATACCTGCTCTCACGAAACGTCTCGGTACTCAGTTGTGATTTACCCGGCCACGGATTGTCGAGCGGGGATCGCGTCACCATCGACTCCTTTGATACTTACGTCGCGGTCGTGCGTGCAGTGATCACGCGGTCGATGTCCGAACCTTCCGAGCTGTTACCAAAGCCGATGCATCTGCTTGGCCAGAGCATGGGTGCGTCCATTGTCCTCGAGTACGTCGAACAGCATGGTCTGACCGACATCGGATCGATGACATTGATTGCGCCGCTGCTGTTGCCGCACCGATGGGCGCTGAATCGATGGGTATTCATGTTCGTCCGTCCGTTCCTGCAGTCTCGGCCGCGGGGCAAAACAAGCCCGACCGATCAGCCGGAATTTCAAGCGTTGCGAGCGGTTGATCCGCTACAGGCGCAAATATTGCCCGTGCAATGGGTGACGGCAATGGTGGCGTGGGAAAAGCGGTTCGAACGATACTCCGTCCGCCCGGAAATCCGGCCGTTCATCGTTCAAGGGACCGGGGATCACGTCGTCTCCTGGCGCTATAACCTGCAGGTCCTGCGACGCCGCTATCAACCGGTGGTCCTGGAGTTACCGCAAGCCACCCATCATCTTGTCAACGAAGCGCCGGAGCTTCGACAACAGATTTGGGCATGGCTCGATCAACAGATTGCCTGGGGAGACAACTGATGACGCGGTCGGATATCGCAGCAGCGTTTGTCGATTGTCTGGCGCCGTCGAGATGCCGCACCGACGCCGAGGCAAAAGAACGATTCGGACGGGATCGAACGACCGGATTTCCTGCAGATCCCGCGGCAGTGCTCCTGCCGGAAACGACAGAGGAAGTTGTCGAGATCATCCGCAGAGGTAATGCCAACAACTATCCGCTGGTGCCATCAGGTGGACGTACAGGGCTTTCGGGTGGCGCGGTTGCCCGCACTGGCGAAACCGTAGTATCCCTTGACCGGATGAATCGCATCATCGATTTCAATCCTGTTGACCGTTTGATCACTTGTCAGGCCGGGGTGGTTACCCAGGTTCTACAGCAGACTGCGATGGAACACGGACTGTTCTATCCAGTCGACTTTGCAAGCGTAGGCTCAAGCCATATCGGCGGCAACGTCGCGACCAATGCAGGGGGCATCCGGGTCATCCGGTATGGTCTGACCCGTCAATGGATCGCTGGATTGAAAGTGGTGACCGGTTCTGGTGCCGTGCTGGATCTTAATCATGGCCTGGTCAAGAACGCGACCGGGTACGATCTGCGGCATCTCTTCATTGGCTCCGAAGGAACGTTGGGAATCGTTACGGAAGTCACGGTGCGGCTGTCCATGGCGCCCCAGCCACAACGTGTGCTGGTGTTGGCTGTTCCTCGATTGCTTGACCTGATGGAAGTGCTGAGAGTTTTTTCTGCCGGTATCGATCTTTCGGCGTTCGAGTTTTTCTCCGACCTCGCCATGAACAAAGTCATTGCCCGCGGCAAGGCGATGCGGCCGTTTGCTGCACAAAGTGCTTTTTATGCGCTGCTCGAATTTGATGCGAGTGCAGAGAACATTGCCATGCAGGCGTTCGAAACTGCAGTGGCTGCGGGCATCGTCACGGATGGTGTCTTGAGCCAGTCCGACCGCGATATCCGCTCACTGTGGGCGTTGCGCGAAAACATCTCGGAAAGTCTGGCGCCAGAGCGTCCCTACAAGAATGACATCGCAGTTCGCATTGCTGATGTTCCTGAATTTCTCGTGGCTGTTGACCAACTTGTCAGCCATCGATACCCGGATCTCGAGGTGTGTTGGTATGGCCACATCGGTGATGGCAACCTGCACTTGAACATCCTCAAACCGGCAAGCATGGACGATGCCGAGTTTCATGCGCGATGCCATCACATCAGCCCGGAACTCTTCAGGGAGGTGGCGTTACGACACGGCAGCATTTCTGCCGAGCATGGTGTTGGCTTGTTGAAGCGTGACTTTCTCGGCTTCTCTCGATCAGCGTCGGAGATCGCTGCGATGCAAGCGGTGAAACAGGTGTTTGACCCGAATGGGATTCTGAATCCCGGCAAACTGTTCTGATTCGGCACTCAGATGGTGCGGATTGAACCGTCTTTCTGGGCGATGATCACCACATCGGCTGGTTGTTGGGCGAAGAGCCCACACGTCACCACGCCGGGAATGTTGTTGATCAGGGCTTCGAGACTTTTCGGATCCAGGATCTGCAGGCCATGAACATCGAGAATGAGATTGCCGTTGTCCGTGGTAAAGCCCATCCGCAACTCCGGTTGTCCTCCCAGTCTGACCAGGGCGCGGGCAACTACTGACCGCGCCATGGGAATCACTTCGATGGGCAATGGGTAACGTCCGAGCACACCGACCAGCTTGCTCTCATCAACAATACAGACGAACTGGTCGGCCGCACTGGCAACAATCTTCTCGCGAGTCAGAGCGCCACCACCGCCCTTGATCATCGCGCGGCCGTTGGTCACTTCATCGGCGCCATCGACATAAACCGCCAATGGTGGGGCGGCGGTGAGTTCCAGAACTTTCAGTCCCCGCTCCTTCAATCGATTGGAGGTTGCTTCGGAGCTGGCGACGCAGGCATCGAAGCGGGCGCGCACTTGTGGCAGCAGATCGATGAAGTGGTTGGCCGTTGATCCCGTCCCTACACCGATGACGGTATCGGGGCGCAACGAGGGTTCGATGTGTTTCAGCGCAGCGACCGCAACACTGCGCTTTTGTTCGTCCTGGTTCATACTGTCGTGGCTCCCAACAACGGATTTCCATGCTCGAACGCTACGTCAAGAAGATACTGTCTGCACGGGTCTATGACGTTGCGACGGTGACACCGCTGACGCTACTGCCTTCCTTGTCAGCACGCCTCGGTGGCACGGTACTCGCCAAGCGGGAAGACTTGCAGCCAGTTTTTTCTTTCAAGCTGCGCGGATCATATAACAAGATGGTCGGGCTCGATGCCCAGGCGCGCGCACGAGGTGTCGTCACTGCATCGGCTGGCAATCACGCGCAAGGGGTTGCGCTCGCAGCCCGCGAACTGGGAATACGTGCGCACATCGTCATGGGGCGGAACACACCCAGCATCAAAGTCAGTGCAGTGCGGAGCCTTGGCGCGCACATCATCCTGCACGGTGACACCTACAATGACGCAGCCGAGCATGCACGCGAACTGGAAGCACGCCAGAACCTCACCTACGTGCACCCATACGATGATCCGGAAGTGATCGCCGGCCAGGGCACGGTCGGGATGGAGATCCTCAATCAGCACGCGGCTCCACTGGACGCGATTTTTGTGCCCGTCGGTGGTGGTGGTCTCGTCGCCGGTATCGCCGCCTATGTAAAGTACCTGCGCCCCGAGATTCGTATCATTGGCGTGGAGGCTGAAGGTTCGGCGTGCCTGAAAGCCGCCATGCTGGCGGGCAAACGTGTCGTGCTGCCCTATGAAACGCTCGATCTGTTTGCCGATGGCGTGTCAGTCGCCCAGGTTGGCCAGGAAACGTTCAAAATCGCGCGGCGCTACGTTGATGAAGTCATTACCGTCAGTACCGACGAGATCTGTGCTGCCATCAAGGATTTCTACGATGACGCGCGTTCAATTGCTGAACCTGCAGGTGCGCTGAGTATCGCGGGGCTGAAAAAATACCGGCAGCGTGGCGAGCGCTTTGACAATGTTGTCGCGGTGATCAGTGGTGCAAACGTCAACTTCGACCGTCTTCGCCACATTTCGGAACGCGCCGAGGTTGGTGAACAACGGGAAAAGATTCTCGGCGTCACGATCCCGGAGCGGGCAGGCAGCTTCAAGCAGTTCTGTCGTGCACTGGGCAAGCGGCAAGTTACTGAATTCAACTACCGTTATGCGGGCAATGATGCGGCTCACGTCTACGTCGGAGTGCAGGTTGCGGCACCCGCAGATGGCGAAGAACTTCTAGTGGGACTGCGCAAACAGGGTTATGCCGTTACCGACATGACCGACAACGAAACCGCCAAGCTGCATGTGCGGCACATGGTCGGCGGCCGGGTACATGGCGAAAAACCTGAACTGTTGTATCGGTTCGAGTTCCCGGAGCGTCCAGGTGCACTGGCGAAGTTTCTGAACGGGCTTGAAGGGAGATGGAATATCACGCTGTTCCACTATCGCAATCATGGCGCCGCCTGGGGCCGTGTGCTGGTTGGTTTTGAAGGCAAGCTGTCAGACCGGCAACGTCTGAACAAACAGCTGGCGGGCATTGGCTATCGTTACTGGGAAGAAACGGACAACCCCGCGTACACGATGTTCCTGCAGTAACTGGCCGGAAATGCCCGGTCACACCATGCGATCTGACTCAAGCGTTGGCACCACGTAGCGGATGAATTCATCCTCGAAGACGAGCTTGCTCGTATCGGTAATGTGGTCGATGTAGAGCCGTCCATCCAGATGGTCGAACTCGTGTTGGACTACCGTGGCCGGAAAACCCTTGAGCACCATGCGCGCAGAATTTCCCTCGCGATCCAGGTAGCTCACCTCGACGTGTTGGGGTCGAGCGACGAATCCACGTAGACCGGGCACTGAGAGGCAGCCTTCCCAATACCCGGCGGCTTCGTCGTTGACGACCGTCAACACCGGATTGATGAAGACCGTCGTGGGAATCTTCGCAAGCTCGCCATAACGACTCGGGCCGCCAGGTAATTCGATGATGGCAAGTCGTAGCGGGACATCGATTTGCGGGGCCGCCAGACCGATGCCGCCATAGTCGTGCAGTGTATCAACCATATCGGCGAGTAATCGTTCGAAGGCCTCGGTATGGATCGCCGCCGGGCCAACTGCGTCGGCCGGTCGTCGCAGATTCGGATGCCCCATGCGCAGGATCTTGTGTACGGCCATGAAAATCCTCCTTCAGACAGTTTCTAATGACATCACTGTTTCTGTGAATCGCGACAGCTGGTGACTCCCAGTTCCGTGACCACGGCATCGAGGTGAATGTCCCAGGCGTCGTGGGGCAGGTCCGCCTCACTCACCTGGCAAGCGTGTGCAACGCCGATCAATCGAGGCCGAAGTTGAGAAGGCAGCGAGACCAGCGTTCGATCGTAGTATCCACCACCCATGCCGAGTCTTGTCCCCTTTGAGTCGACGGCAACCAGCGGTACCAGCATCAGATCGATGCGCAGCATCGGCAGGTGTTTGGCGTGCAGGTTCGGGACCGGGATATCGAAGCGTCCACGCACCAGTGGCTTGTCAGCCGCGTGTCTGTAGAAATCCAGCCGCGCACTTAACGGGTTGATCACCGGCAGGGCGACCTCGACGTTCATTCGCCAAAGATTCTGAAATACCGCAGTGAGGTCGACCTCGCCGTCCGCGGCAGCATATCCGGCCACTGTTCGAGCTCGTAGCAGATTGCCTGAGCGCAAGAGATGGCTGGCAACTGCGCGTGCGTGAGCTTGTTGGGTCGAGACTGAAAGGTTGTTGCGGAGGGCTCTGAATTTTCGCCGAAGCCCTGTCTTTTTTGGCTTGGCGTTTTTTGAACCGGAGATGTCCGACTCGGAGTTGTTCGACTCGTGCATGGTAGTGAAAGTTACCCGGGACGCCGCTGCACAGGGTACCCTGAACCGTCGGGCTCAGGGCGGAGCAGCGTGCGATTCCATCAGGCTTCCCGGGGGAGTTTCGAGAACTCCACACCAGATGTGCTCACCGGAACCAGCGCGACAACTCCTGTCGTATCTATAACGGCTCAAGGATATTCCTACACTGGCGAACGTCCTAGGCAACGATCAGGAGTATAGCCGAAAAAAAATGCGGCAATGTGAAACGGCGCGTGTCAGCGACTGATCAACCTTCGTTCTGACGATGTTTCGCCAGCGCAAGATCGAGACGGTGAGCAAGTTGGTTGAAGCGTTGATCGAGTGCGCTGCCGGTTTGTTCGACCGTTGACTCGGAGTTCAGCAGTTCGTGAGCGATGTTTAGTGCAGCCATGACGGCAATGCGGTCCAGGCCGATGATTTTTCCTGAACCCTTGATCGAGGCCATCTTGCCATCGAGATAACGCGCGGATGCGGACAGTGCGTCCACTTCTTCCTCTGGACAACTGACCTGATAGGGTTTACCGAGGATCTGAACTGTAACGGTGGTGAGTTCAGCCATGGATAGACTCAATCCTGTTCCAGCGACTTCAGGCGCGAGATCATCGCCTCGACGCGAGATTTGGCGAGCTCATTTTTCTCGATGAGCTTGGCGCGCTCGGTTGACCAGTTGTGCTGTTGCACTTTCAAGGCGCGATTCTCCCTGCTCAGCACAGCCGTCAGCTCGATGAGCTGGTCAACGCGTTGTTCCAAAGATTCCCAGGTGGTTGTCGGCATGGTCTGTTCCACGGCGGCATCAGTCAGGCAAAGTTCATTTTGCGCATATTTCCTGTGCATGGGAAGCGCAGGTCATTAGCATAGCGCCCAGTTTGTTATCCCCTACCGCTGGATCAGGAGTGTCTGTGTCCGAATTGGCCTTTGCCGCGAATGCGGCGACCTCTGAACTGAGCCCAGCGGAATTGCACGGGACGGTCTGTGGCATCCAGTGTGCGAAGCTCAGAGTTAAGCACCAGGGCCGCACGAACCCCGTCGATGCCGAAATTGATGAGGACGCCAACTGGGCGGACGAGAGTGATGCCAGACAGGATGATGTTCTGCCCCTTGATGACTATCTCTCCCTGGTCGGCGCCGATGCTGTGGAGAATGCTGATGCGCTGCTTCGGTTTGCGCAGATTGCCCAAGAGGAGCTCCTTTCCGACGATCTTCGTTTCATGCCGTTGCTGCCGGATGATGAATCACCGGTCGAGCTTCGGGTAGAAGCGCTGGCCGAATGGTGCGCAGCTTTCCTCGCCGGCTTCGCAGCGCTCGGTCAGATTACCTGCAGCGAAGAAGAAGAAGAGATACTGGAAGATCTTGCGGCCATCAGCTCCGCCGATATCGATGGGCTGGAAGCAGAAGAGGCTGAGCGCTTGTATGCAGAGATCGTGGAGTACATCAGGGTGACGGTGCTGTTGCTGCTGCAGCCGGCCGAGGAGGACGACGAGTGAGTGTCCCTGCCGCCGAGTATCGCCGTCGTCGTGAGCGATTGATGGAGCTGATGTTGCCAGGCTCGTTGGCCATCATTCCGGGCGGCACTCGTAAAATTCGTAATCGCGACGTCGAGTACACCTTCAGACAAGACAGCGACTTCTATTATTTGACCGGTTTCAACGAGGCCGATGCGCTCCTGGTTCTGGTACCTGGTCGCAGTCATGGACAGGCGATTCTGTTTTGCCAGGATCACGATTCCCGCTTCGAGACCTATCACGGTGAACGGCTCGGTCCGGACCGAGCGGTCGAAGAACTGGGGGTCGACGATGCATTCCCGGTCCCGGATCTGGGCGACATCCTGCCGGGATTGCTTGAAGGCCGAGAGCGGATCTACATGACACTTGGTGATCACTCCGATCTCGACCGGCGCATTTTGCGCTGGGTTGGGGACATCCGTGGTCGTGAGTCCGGTGGTGCCATCGCGCCAGGCGAATTTGTCGCGCTCAAACATATGCTTCATGAACTGCGTCTGTTCAAATCCGCGCGTGAGCTTGAGCTGATGCGCAAGGCCGCGTCGATTACGGTTGCCGCACATGAACGCGCAATGCGTGCGTGTCGTCCGGGCATGACCGAACTAGGGCTGGAAGCTGAGCTCCTGCACGAGTTCATGCAGCACGGAGCGCGCTCGCCAGCCTATCCGTCGATCGTTGCGACGGGACGCAATGCCTGCACCCTGCACTACACAGACAACTGCGCAGCGCTGAAAAAAGGCGAGCTGGTGTTGATCGATGCGGGCTGCGAGTACGAGTACTACGCCTCTGATGTAACACGTACCTTTCCGGTCGATGGGAAGTTCAAGGGCGCGCAGCGAGCGTTGTACGAACTGGTCCTCGAAGCACAGTACGCAGCGATCGAGTGTTGTGTCATCGGGCAACATTTTAATGCGCCGAACGATGCTGCGCTTCGGGTGATGGTGCAGGGTCTGGTTGACTTGAAGCTGCTGAAAGGAAGGGTTGACGACATCATCGAAAAACAGACGTACACACGGTTTTGCCCGCACAAGGCATCCCACTGGCTCGGGCTCGATGTGCACGACGTGGGTGATTATCGGCTTGGTGGTGAATGGCGTGAGCTTGAGCCCGGCATGGTGCTGACGGTAGAGCCAGGGCTTTATATCCGCGACGATGATTCGAATGCGGATATCCCGGCCCGCTTCCGCGGGATTGGCATTCGCATTGAAGACGATGTGCTCGTCACAAAAAGCGGCCGCGAAGTACTGACTGTTGCCGCCGCGAAAACGCCGGCGGCGATTGAAGCGTTGATGGTCGCCTGACGCGGCATGGCCCTGCCCTCTCCCATTGAGACAGATGTCTGCGTGATCGGCGGCGGCATGGTTGGTGCAGGCGCTGCGTTGGCCGCCGCCAAAAGAGGCTTGCGTGTTGTTCTCTGGGAGCGACAACCGCCGAGCGTTTTGCCGCCGCGGTCCGATGGCGGGCTCGGCATGGGATTGCGTACGGTTGCGTTGAATCCTGTCGTTGAAGCTTTTCTGCTCGGTCTTGGTATCGAAGTTGAAGGTTCACCGATCAGGAACATGCGAATCTGGGAAGAACTCGGTACGGCGCAGCTGCACTTTTCTGCAGCCGAGCTGGGTGTCGAATCACTCGGCCGCATCACCGAGAATGACCGGGTCGTTGCTGGTCTCTGGAAACGTCTGCAGGACGCTCCAGAGGTGACGATTCATCTCGACGCGGAAGTCGCCAGCATACGCAGCAGTGAAGACTCGGTGACCGTCGAAGGCGCGGCAGGAGTGGTTTGCGCGCGTTTGTTGATCGCCGCCGATGGCGCTGCCTCTCGAGTGCGGACACTGACCGGCAGCGAACCGCGTCGCTTCGAAACCGGACAGTCGGCGCTTGCGACTATCGTGCAAACGCAGCGTCCACATGACCTAAGTGCGTTCCAGTGTTTTTTGGGCGATGGTCCAGTTGCGCTATTGCCGGGAACGGCGCCTCACCTGTCTGCCGTGGTGTGGTCGCAATCGCATGCCCGCTCCGCTGAGCGTCAGGCCATGCCGGAGGCGGACTTCTGTCGTGTGCTCGAACAGGCCGTCGACGGGGTTCTTGGCCGTATTGAGGCGGTGGATCGCAGACTCGCTTTTCCATTGGTGCAGCAACTCGCGCGCGAGGTTCTGCCTGCGGAGCGAGTCGTACTGATAGGTGACGCGTTGCGCGTACTGCACCCGTTGGCTGGCATGGGCGTGAATCTGGGCTTCGAGGATGTGTCAGCGCTGGACTCCCATTTTGCGGCAGGCGGAGATCCAGGTCAGAGCGGGCGACTGGCTGCGTTTGCCCGGCGTCGCAAAACACGATCGGCGTCGCTGATCTCGCTGATGTCGGGCTTTCAGCGTGTCTACGGATGGCAAACTCCGGGGTTGTCGTGGTTGCGCAATGCCGGTGTACGATTTGTGAACGACCAGACATTCATCAAGCAGCAAATACTTCGTGAAGCGCTGGGCATCGGCCCGATCGCGAAGGCATTGCGTTAGAATCGCGCGTTTCCAAGTGACAGGCCCGTCGCCATGACCCTTCGCACACCGCTCTACGATGCACATGTCGCAGCTGGTGCCCGTATGGTGCCGTTTGGTGGGTGGGACATGCCGTTGCACTACGGCTCGCAGATCCTCGAGCATCAGGCCGTGCGCACCGGGGCGGGTGTGTTCGACGTTTCGCACATGACCATCATCGACATTGATGGTCCGCAGGCTCGTACCTTTTTGCAAACCCTGGTGGCCAATGACGTCGGCAAGCTTGAGGCGTCCGGGCAGGCGCTCTACGGCGCGCTGCTGAATGTCGATGGCGGCGTCATCGATGATCTGACGGTCTACCGAACGGACCAGGGTTATCGCGCGGTCGTGAATGCGTCCACACGCGACAAAGTCCTCGGCTGGTTTGCCACCAACCGGCAGTCCGGCGCTGACTGGCGAGAGCGAAAGGATCTCGCCAATCTCGCGGTCCAGGGGCCAAAGGCGGTCGCCAGTGTGATCGAGTTGTGTGGCATTCCAGCGCTCGCCGAACTACCTGGTTTTCATGCGCTGGTGCATGGCAAGTCGATGATTGGTCGTACCGGATACACCGGAGAAGACGGCGTCGAGATCATGCTGCCTGCGACGCAGGCCGTGGATCTCTTTCAGCGGCTCTTGGCAGCGGGTGTTCAGGCAGCCGGCCTCGCGGCGCGTGACACTTTGCGCCTCGAAGCGGGGCTCAACCTCTACGGTCAGGATATGACCGACGCCAACCACCCGTATGAGTCGCGAATTGGCTGGACCGTGGCACTCGAACCTGCCGATCGAAATTTCATCGGGCGTGCAAAGCTTGAGTCGCTGCGTCAGCACTACACACGGAAGCTGACGGGTATGGTCTTCACTGGCAAAGGTGTGGTCAGGCACGACTTCAAGGTGCGCACCAACGCCGGTGAAGGCGTGGTGACGAGCGGTGTATTTTCCCCCACGCTTGAATGCAGCATCGCCCTGGTTCGTGTCCCGCGTGACGCCAAAGGCGATTGCGAAGTAGAGATTCGCGGCAAATGGTTGCCGGCAAAACTGGTTCAGCCCCCGTTCGTAAAAAAAGGGCAGCCTTGAGCAAACACGGCGCTGTGAAGAATATCCAGGTGATCCGCCGTTGAATTCACGGTCCTACGATGATTTTCCATACGCAATCGCCCACCTAAGGAGCATGGCATGAGCGATATACCAAAAGATCTGAAGTACGCCGCCTCGCATGAATGGTCACGTCTCGAAGCGGACGGTACCGTCACTGTGGGCATCACGGACCACGCCCAGGAAGCCCTTGGGGACGTCGTGTATGTGGAACTGCCGGAAATCGGCGCCCGTTTCGATGCACAAGGCGAGATCGCAGTGGTTGAGAGCGTCAAAGCCGCGTCCGATATCTATGCGCCGGTCAGCGGCAAGGTCATTGCCATCAATGATGCGCTTGAAGATTCGCCGGAAACCGTGAATCAGGATCCTTACGGCGACGGCTGGTTTTTCCGTCTGCAACCTGACGACGCGACTGAGCTCAAAGGATTGCTCGATGCCGAAGGTTATGCCGAAGTCTGTGCGAACGACGAACACTAACACCAGAGATCTGAGCCACGATGCCTTTCATACCCCATAGCACGGGCGATGTGCAGGACATGCTGGCCACCATTGGCGTGGCTGGCATTGATACGCTGTTCGATGAAATTCCAGCGGCGATTCGGGCCAAGGGACTCACCCAGACACCGCCCGGTATTTCCGAACTCGAGATCCTGCAGATCATGCAGGAGCGGGCCGACCAGGATGCAGGACGTATCTGCTTCCTCGGTGCGGGTTGTTATGACCATCACATTCCGGCGGCGGTTTGGGATCTGGCTGGGCGTGGGGAATTTCTGACCGCGTATACGCCGTATCAGGCCGAAGCGAGCCAAGGCACGCTGCAACTCATCTATGAATATCAATCAATGATGACGCGTTTGCTGGCAATGGATGTGGCAAATGCCTCGGTATACGACGGCGGTTCGGGCCTTGGCGAAGCTATCCTGATGGCCTTGCGTGCCAACAAAAAAGGCGAGGGGCGGCGAATTCTGGTGGCCGGCACACTCCACCCACTCATGCGTAGTGCGGCGTACAACGTGTCGCGTTTGCAGGGGGTTGAGTTTGTCACTGTGCCAGTGGTCGATGGCCGGCTCGACATGGCGGCGTTGATTGAACTACCAGGCGCGGTATCGATGGTTATCCAGCAACCCAATTTTTTTGGCGGCCTGGAAGCTGTGGATCAATTGACCGACTGGGCGCATGCGGCAGGCATGAGCGTGATTGCGGTTGTGAACCCGCTCGCCATGGCAGTCCTCAAGCCGCCTGGCCAATGGGGCGAGACTGGCGCAGACATCGTCTGCGGTGATGGTCAGCCGTTCGGAATTCCGATGGCGTCAGGCGGTCCCAGCTTCGGGTTTCTCTGCTGCAAGCAGGCGATTGTTCGCCAGATGCCCGGGCGCATCATTGGCAAGACGGTGGATCTCGAAGGCCGCGTTGGTTACGCGCTCACACTGCAAGCCCGTGAACAACATATCCGTCGAGCCAAGGCGACCTCGAATATCTGTACCAACCAAGGCCTGTTGGTGACCGCGGCAACCATTCACCTGGCGATGATGGGTCCGGAAGGGCTTGGTCGTGCGGCCAAGGCATCGCATGCGAATACGCGATCGCTGGTCGCAGCCCTCACGGCGATCCCCGGTGTGAGGCTCACGTTTTCTGGTCCGTTCTTTCATGAAGCGGTGCTGACGTTGCCGAAGCCCGCTGCTGAAGTTCGTGATGCGTTACTGTCGCGAGGCCTGTTGGCCGGATTGCCGCTGTCTGACTATGATCCGGCTCGTTCTCACGAGCTGCTGGTTTGTGCCACGGAAAAACGTACCACCCGCGATATCGACACCTACGCACGATTGCTGAGCGAGGTGCTGTCATGAAGAGCCTGTTCGAGCTGAGTCAGCCGGGGCGTGGCGCACGCGCTCAACACGTACCGGTAGCCAGTGATGCGCTGGATGATCTGCCACCGGATGCCTTGCGCAGCACTCCACCTGCATTGCCGGAGCTGTCAGAGCTGCAGGTGGTGCGCCACTTCACGAATCTCTCCCGCCGAAATTTTTCGATCGATACCCAGTTCTATCCACTGGGTTCGTGCACGATGAAGTACAACCCGCGCGGTGCACATCGAGGGGCGAGCCTGCAGGGTTTCCTGGGCCGGCATCCTCTCGCGCCAGAGTCGGCCAGTCAGGGTTATCTGGCTTGTCTGTACGAGCTGCAGGAAATCCTGAAGGATGTGACAGGAATGCAAGGTGTCTCGCTGGCACCGATGGCAGGTGCTCAGGGAGAATTTGCTGGCATAGCCATGATTCGTGCCTATCACGAAGCGCGCGGCGACGATGCCCGCAATGAGATCCTGGTTGCCAGTACCGCGCATGGCACCAATCCGGCGACTGCGACGATGTGTGGCTACAAGGTCACTGAAGTCCCCGTCAACAGTGATGGCGACGTTGACGTTGATGCATTGCGGCAACGAGTCGGTCCGCAGACTGCTGGACTGATGATGACAAACCCCTCCACGTGTGGCGTGTTTGAACGATCAATTGCCGAGATTGCGGGCATTGTGCATCAGGCGGGTGGTCTGCTCTATTACGACGGCGCCAACCTGAACGCCATTCTGGGCAAGGTGCGACCCGGCGATATGGGGTTCGATGTCTTGCATATGAACCTGCACAAGACCTTTGCGACCCCACATGGTGGTGGTGGGCCAGGTGCGGGTCCGGTTGGTGTTGGTGAGCGCCTGTTGCCTTTCCTGCCTGTACCGATGGCTGGCATCGAGACAGCGACGGGGCTCTATCGCTGGCTCGATGAGGATGATGTTCCGCAGACCATTGGTCGCCTGTCGACGTTTGGTGGCAACGCCGGAATTCTGCTGCGTGCTTACATCTATGCGCGAATGCTGGGGCGCGAAGGCATGCACCGGGTAGGTGATTTCGCCACACTCAATGCCAATTACCTCGCGTCAAGGTTGTCCCAGGCCGGCTTCGAGCTGGCTTATCCGGCTCGGCGTGCCACCCACGAATTCATCATCACGTTCAAGGACACCGCGAAGAAGCACAACATCTCTGCCATGGATATCGCCAAGCGGCTGCTCGACTATGGGTACCACTCACCAACCACCTATTTTCCGTTGCTGGTGCCGGAGTGTTTCCTGATCGAACCAACCGAGACTGAAAGCAAGGAAGAGCTCGATGGTTTTGTTGCGGCGATGCGAGCGATTATGCGCGAGGTAGAAGAAAACCCCGAACTGGTGCGTTCTGCGCCCCACACCTTGCCCGTTAGACGACTTGATGATGTAAAAGCTGCTCGCGATCTTGATCTGGCATGGCCACTCTGAACGCATATTGAAAACCGGCTGATCGATGGATCAGCCATCTGCTCATGGTTTTCAAGCGGTCCACTTCGTCCGAACCCTGCCGGTGGGTGGCACCACAGGTTTCAGCGCGCCCGAACGGCCGGCCAACAATGACAAGATTTACTGGAGTTGGTGGTTGAATCGGCAGGTTGAATCGGAATAGTTGATAAAACTAAAGTTCAACTTTAGAAATATCAACTATGAAAAATGTGCAGCGCGAGCTTGAACCTGTACTTTTGCAGGCGATGCGGAGTTTCCCGGCTGTGGTGCTGACAGGCCCCCGTCGTTCCGGAAAGACGCATCTCCTCCGTCAGTTGTTTCCTCGAGCAAGCTATTTTCTCCTGGAAGACCCCGACATCGTGTCGCGCCTGCGAGCTGATCCGCAGGGTTTCTCGACAGCGTAAGCCCCCCGGTCATTCTTGACGAAGTTCAGAACGTACCCGAAGTGTTCGCGCTTGTGCGTTCACGTATTGATCGCCATCCTCGCCGATTCGGTCAGTGGATTCTTACGGGATCCCAGGAAGCGCCGCTGATGAGCATTGTTTCGGAATCGATGGCGGGACGCGCCGCAGTGCTCCAGTTGTTACCGTTTTCGTACCGCGAAACTCCGAAGGTGGCTTTCCTTCGCGGCGGGTATCCGGAGGTAACTGCTCGGCCTGGCACCGCGACGCTCTGGTTCAGTTCGTTCCTGCAGACCTATCTCGAGCGCGATGTCCGCGCGGTAACCGGAGTGCGTGATCTCTCGACGTTTCGTCGTTTCCTCGCGCTGGTGGCGAGCCGTCACGGCCAAATGCTGAACAAGACCGATATCGCTGCGCCTCTGGGTGTCAGTGTATCGACGATTGCGCAGTGGCTCAGAGTGCTTGAGACCACCGCCCAGATCCTTGTGGTACCACCATACTTCGAGAACCTGGGCGAACGGCTGGTGAAATCACCAAAGGTATATATCGCCGATGCGGGGCTCGCATGCCATCTGCTCGGTATCGAGACCGCGGCAGAACTTGGCCGTTCTCCATTTCTCGGCGCGATATTCGAAGGCTTTGTGGCCGCCGAGATTGTCAAGTCGCAAGTCCATCGCGGAGGCCGCCGGGAGATCTACTACTTTCGCGATCAACAAGGTCTGGAAGTCGACTTCGTTGTGCCGCGCCATGGGGGCATGCTGTCGCTCGTTGAATGCAAAGCCACTCGGACGCCCGTTCCGTCAATGGCAAGTCGCATGGTTCATCTTGCGCAGGTTGCTCGTGTGAGCGGCGGTCAGCGTTCAGTTGAAATGGTGCTAGTTCATCAAAGTGCCAAAACGCCCAGTAACATTACAGCGTTGGTACCGGGTGTCCGTGCGCTGCCGTGGCAGGATTTCGTCGAATCGTTTTAATAAAGTTCTGAGCAAGCACGGCTTCATTGGCGGTACTTCCTTCCGCCACCAGTTTCCTTGCGCGAAACGCCGGTCAAGGAATTCACCGAAAATTAGCCGTGCATTTAGATGGCGCGGTCCCCGATAGCCTTCTCCAGTTCGTCCAGATCCGAGATCGGCAAACTGCACTGCAGGCCGCGACACACATAGGCGGTAACGGTTTGACGGCTTTCGATCGGCACCATTCTCGGCAGATAGGCCGGCACTGATCGAATACCGTCATAGGGAATCGAGTACACACGCTGCCAGGGCTTGTAACCCGAGCTGATGGCGTCTCGCCATTCACTGACCAACTCAACCGGGCCGCGAAGCACGATCGTGTCTGGTGGCGACGCGATCATCTCCAGTGCATGCAACATGGAACAATGCCCCGCTGGCAATTGCTCCATCTGAGCGCGGCCACAAGCGAGTGTTCGTTCCGCCGCCGTCAGGTAACGCGGCTCGGCAAAGAGGTGCCCCAGGGTGAGCAAGACTTCAGCCAGCACGCCATTGCCTGGTGGCATGGCGTCATCCAGGGTTGGCTTCGGGCGATACAGCAGTTTTTCGTGATCGTGGCTGGTAAAAAAGAAGCCACCGCGTTCGGTGTCTTCGAATTGAGCGAGGACTGTCTCGCACAACTCGCGGCTGAAACTGGCCGTCACATCGTCCCACTCATAGGCAAGCAGACTCGCCAGTCCCTGCAGCACGAACGCGTAGTCATCCAGATAGGCGGCATGGTGCGCCTGCCCGCTGGTCCAGGTTGCGAGCAGCCGACCGTTGACCCACAGATTTTCACGCAGGAACCGGGCGGTGGCGCGGGCGGCATCGATCCAGTCCGGTCGATGCAGAACACGTCCAGCGGTTGCCAGCGCGTGGATGGTGAGACCGTTCCAGCTGGTGAGTATCTTGTGATCACAAGCCGGGCGAGTCCGCGCCTGCCTGGCGTTGAACAGTTTGATCCGCGCGGTGGCCAGTAAAGCCGCTGCGTCATCGGGCTCGAGTGACAGGCGACTGACCACACTGCGCCAGCTGTCGCTGCGAAACAGCACCCATCTGTTTTCGAAATTCGCCGGTTTGTCGAGACCATAGAGGGTTTCGATGACCAGGTACTCATCAGCGCTCAGCAGACGTTTGACCTGCTCGCGTCGCCACGCATAAAACAGGCCCTCTTCGCCTTCGGTGTCTGCGTCCAGCGCCGAAAAAAATCCGCCGTCTTCATGGCGCATTTCACGGAGTAACCAGGCCACGGTCTCTTCAAGTGTTGCGCGCAACAGTGGATCGGGGCTCACCGCCAGTGCATCGGCAAACAAGGCGATCAGTTGCGCGTTGTCGTTGAGCATCTTTTCAAAATGCGGGATCCGCCATTTTCGATCGGTCGCGTAACGGCAGAAGCCACCGCCGAGGTGATCGAAAATACCTCCGCGAGACATCTGCGTGAGGGTATAGAGCACCATGTCGAGGCCATCTTTATCGCGCTGTCCCCGTCTTAGAGTGTACGCCCAGTGTCGTAGTACACGGGTCAACGCGGACGGCATCGGAAACTTCGGCGCATCACCGAAACCACCGTGTTCGCGATCGTACTGCGTACCAAGCGCATCGCGAGCAGCCTGGAGCAGCGCGGCATCATTCTGGGTAGCGGCAGAGGCCTCCATCACCAGTTGTGCGAGCACATCCTTGACCTTGTCACCCTGCGCGATCAGATCCTGGCGCTTCTCGGTGAAAAATCCGTGGATGCGGAGTAACAAGTCTACAAACCCCGGCAGGCCGAATCGTGGTGTGCGTGGAAAATAGGTACCGCCGAAAAACGGGGTCAGCGTATCCGGATCAAGGAAGACAGTGAGCGGCCACCCACCAGTATTGCGGGTCAGAATCTGTTGCGCGAGTTGATACACCCGATCCAGATCGGGCCGCTCCTCGCGATCCACCTTGATATTGATGAAGTGTTCATTCATCACCGCGGCGGTTGCGGCGTCCTCGAAAGACTCGTGCGCCATGACATGGCACCAGTGGCACGCGGAATAGCCGATCGACAGAAGAATCGGTTTTTGCAATGTGCGCGCTGCCGCCAGTGAATCTGCGTCCCAAGGCTGCCAGTGCACGGGATTGTCGGCATGCTGGAGAAGATAGGGGCTGGTCTGCGTGCCGAGCCGGTTGATTAAACTGTTGTCCATGGATGCATCATCGCATACCGGCTCCTGCTTGGCCCCGGCTCGGCCCCGGCTCGGCCCCGGCGTAGTAATTTGGTAGCGCTTCGTGTTCAATCGATGCGACTTTCAGGAGACTACCGTGGTCGATGCAGATGGGTTCCGGCCCAATGTCGGCATAGTGCTCGTCAATGAGCAGGACCGGGTGCTATGGGCACGCCGCATTGGCGGCCATGATGCATGGCAGTTCCCACAAGGCGGTATACATCCTGGTGAGACACCGGAAGACACGCTGTTTCGTGAACTCAACGAAGAAGTTGGCCTGACACCCGATCAGGTTCAAATCCTCGGCCACACCAAAGGCTGGCTGCGGTATCGACTGCCGGCAAGGTTGCGACGACACAATTCGACGCCCGGATTTCTGGGTCAAAAGCAGCAGTGGTTTTTGCTCAGGATGATGGCAACCGATGAAGCGATCCGTTTTGACGCGTCCTCCGATCCGGAATTTGATCACTGGCAGTGGGTGAGTTACTGGTATCCGGTCCTCGAAGTTGTTGACTTCAAGCGCGAGGTTTACCGGCGAGCCTTGCGTGAACTCATGCCGCTGCTGATCCGGCAGCGTCGCGGCGACGCTGCATGAACATGCTCGGGGCATTGCGTGAGATCGTCGATGACGTCGCGCATGCCGGCTCGTTCCGTGAAGCCCTCAATCTGCTGGTGGTGGATGTTCGTGCGGCGCTGGGCACGGAAGTCTGCTCGATCTATCTCATCAATCGTGGTCGTGACCGATTCCTGTTTGCTGCCAACGAAGGGCTGAACCAGGCGTTTGTCGGTCAGTTCACGCTGGCCATCAATGAAGGTCTGGTGGGACTGGTGGCCGAACGCGCCGAGCCCATCAATCTGAAAGATGCCACAGAACATCCTCGTTTCCGCTTCCTGCCGCAGATTGGCGAAGAGCCGTTTCATGCGTTTCTGGGCGTTCCCATCATCCATCATCGTAATGTGCTGGGCGTACTGGTTGTTCAGCAGCGTAACGAAAGGCGGTTCGACGAAAGCGAAGAAGCCTTCATGGTTACCCTCGCTGCCCAGTTGGCCACACTGATTGCGCATGCGGCCGCGACGGGGGAAATAGGCGCGCTCACCCAGGGTGATGCGGCGCGTACGAATCAACTGTTCAAAGGCGTGGGCGGCTCTCCTGGTGTCGCCATTGGTACTGCGGTTGTGGTACATCCGTTGGCGGATCTCGACGCGGTCCCGGATCGGGAAACCGACAATATCACCGTTGAACTGCTGACCTTCGACCGAGCGGTTGAGAGCGTTCGCGATGACATCAGGCGCATCGCCGAACAGTTCAGCAGCAGCTTGCCGGCAGAAGAGCTGGCGCTGTTCGATGTCTACCTGCACATGCTTGATGACGGCGCGATCCCGGGAGATGTCAAAGACCGCATCCGGCTCGGGCAATGGGCACAAGGTGCGCTGCGTCAGGTCATCCGTGAGCACTTGCGTACGTTTGAACAGATGGAAGACCCTTACTTGCGCGAACGCGGCGCTGACGTGAAGGATCTGGGGCTTCGGGTGCTTGCGAATCTGCAGGATACACGCCAGAAAAAACAGTTCTTCCCGGATCAGACGGTGCTGATCGGAGAAGAAGTCACGCCCGGCATTCTGGCCAGCATTCCAGCCGAAAAGTTGTGCGGGATCGTGTCCTTGCGTGGCTCTGGTAATTCGCACGTGGCGATCCTTGCTCGTTCGCTGGGTGTGCCTGCGGTGATGGGCGCACTCGATGTACCACTTTTTGCCGTCGAAAATTCGACCGTCATCGTCGATGGTTTTTACGGCGAGGTCCACATCAATCCCGCACGTACGGTGCTGGATCAGTATCGAACGCTGATTGCGGAAGAGCGAGAGTTTGCGACCGAGCTTGAGACACTTCGCGATCTGCCGAGTGAAACGCCGGATGGCTGGCGACTGCCGCTGTGGGTGAATATCGGTCTGTCCGGAGATATCTCGCGCTCACTGGATCGGGGTGCTCAGGGCATCGGCCTGTTCCGCACCGAAATTCCATTCATGTCGCAGGATCGGTTTCCCACGGAAGAAGAACAGCGTGTCATCTATCGCGAACACATGGCGGCGTTTGAACCGCGCCCGGTGACGATGCGAACGCTGGACATCGGTGGTGACAAGTCACTCAGCTATTTTCCGATCGAAGAAGACAATCCGTTCCTTGGCTGGCGCGGTATTCGAGTGACGCTTGATCACCCGGAGATCTTCCTGATTCAGACACGAGCCATGATCAAAGCCAATGCGGGCCTCGAAGGCATCCTGCGCATCATGTTGCCGATGATCTCAAGCGTCGGCGAAGTGGACGAAGCAAAGCTCCTCATCAATCGTGCCTATCGAGAAGTCTGTGAAGAGGGGGTCGACGTCAAACAACCTTTGATCGGCGTGATGATCGAAGTTCCGGCTGCGGTGTATCAGGCACGTGCACTGGCTCGTCGTGTCGACTTCCTGGCGGTAGGGTCAAACGATCTCACGCAGTACATGCTGGCGGTGGATCGTAATAACCCGCGGGTGGCCAACCTCTACAAAGAAGTCCATCCAGCCGTGCTTGGGGCACTGCGCGAAGTCGCTCGATCAGCTCACGCCGAAGGTAAGCCTGTGGGCATCTGCGGCGAGCTGGCAGGAACCCCCATTGGCGCGATTCTGCTGCTGGGCATGGGTTATGACGTGCTGTCGATGAATGCGACCAATCTGCCCCGCATCAAGTGGGTGATCCGGCACATCACGCTGGCACGGGCCAGACGGATCGTTGCCAAGGTGCTGAAGATGGAAGATCCACTCGAGATTGAACGGTTCATGCAGCAGGAACTGATCGATGCCGGTCTCGGTCGGGTTGTTCCGCGGCATCACGGCTGAGCAGGCGAGCAAAATCAGACGCAAGGATCGGTCGGTAGTGATGCGATGAGTCGTTGGTGGTTGCTGGCCGGCCTGTGGCTGCTCTATACCGCGTTCGGGCTGACTGCGACCAGTATCGCGCCGCTGGTCATTCCCATCGAAAAAGACCTGGGCATCACGCATGCGGCGATGGGCAGTGTGATGGGTGCATGGCAACTCGTGTACATCTTCGCTGCCATGCCCGGCGGCATGATGCTGGATCGCCTGGGCGGCGGACGGGCACTGTTCATTGGCGCTCTGTTGATCGCCTTGTCAGCGGCTGGACGAGCCTTTGCAGATGACTACTGGACGTTGCTGTTAGCGGTTGGCCTGTTTGGGATTGGCGGTCCGGTCATCTCCTCGGGAGCACCCAAAGTTGTCGCGCAATTCTTTAGCGGCAGCGATCGCGGGCTGGCCATGGGTATCTACATGACAGGACCAGCAATCGGTGGTGTGGTTTCTCTGACACTGACGCACTCGGTGCTGCTTCCGTACTTCGACGGCAACTGGCGCTCCGTGGTGCTGCTCTGGTCGGGTGTTGCTGTGGTTGCGGCGCTGGTGTGGATTGTGATTGCCGGGCTGTTTGGGTTGCGGGCACGCGAAGTGGCAGTCGCTGCACCGCGCCTGCCACAAGGACAGGTCATGCGTGAACTGATTGGCACCAGGGCCGTACAGATTGTGCTGTTGATGAGCGTGGGTGTTTTCCTGTTCAACCATGGTCTCAACAACTGGCTGCCGGAACTGCTGCGCAGCCATGGATTGCCGATAGTCCAGGCGAGTTACTGGGCGGCGTTACCGACGATCATCGGCATTGCCGGCTCACTCCTGATTCCTCGACTGGCAACACCGGACCGACGCTTTCAGATCCTGCTCGGATTGTGTCTGGCTGCGCTGATGGCCAGCCTGTTGCTGCAATTTGTGTCTGGGCCTTTGTTGACACTCGGGCTCGTCATGCAGGGAATTGCGCGGTCCGCATTGATGACCGTGCTGGTACTCACGCTCGTTGAACTCCCCGGGATCGGTGAATCGCGCACTGGCATCGCCAGTGGGATGTTCTTTTCCGCAGCGGAAATCGGCGGGGTACTTGGGCCGCTGGGCCTTGGTGTGCTCTATGACGCCACCGGCAACTTTCATGGCGCACTCGCAGGACTCTCGGCCGTCGCGGTGATGTTGACCCTGGGAACGCTCTACCTGACTCGCCTGGCGCGTGGCTCGCAATCAGACCACCGGGCTTAACCCACCATCCATGTTGATGGCGCAGCCGTTGATATAACTGCCGCCGTTGGAGACCAGAAACAACGCTGTGTTGGCGACTTCTTCAGCTTCTCCCATTCGTCCCATGGGCAGACGTTTGCCGAACTCGGCGATGAACTCATCGAGTGGCTGGTTGGCACCAGACGTCTCCCAGGTGCGACGGATCTGATCGCTCTTGATCTGACCGATCAGCAGGGCGTTGACGAGAATGTTGTGTGGTGCACCCTCGTTGGCCAGCACCTTGGTCAATGCCATACCGGCGGCGCGGGTCACGGATGTCGGCGCCGTGCGTGCACTCGGTGCCTTGGCACCAATGTTCAGAATATTGAGAATCCGACCGAACTTGCGAGTCTGCATTCCGGGCCAGGCGAGCCGGGTGAGTCGGATGGCTGCCATTAGCTTGAGATCAATGTCGTCCTGCCATTGTTCGTCGGTGATGTCCATGAACGGTTTGACTGCGGCTTTGCCGGCGTTGTTGACAAGCACATCCACGGGACCTAAAACGCTGACGATGTCGGCATAAGTCGACTGGAGCTGGTTGTTGTCGGCAACATCGCAGGCAAAGGTTTCGATGCGTGCGCCGGTTGGTGCAGCTTCGGCGGAGATTGTCTGTTTCGCCTGTGCCAGCGTGTCAGGGCGGCGGGCGATAATGCCAACCCGAGCGCCGGCGCTGTAGAACGCCTTCGCCATGGCGAGGCCAATGCCCAGAGAGCCACCGGTGATTATGGCGGTACGGTTTGCAAGGGTCAGTTCCATCATCGGCTCCAGGGCAGGACAAGCTCGCGGTGGTCGCCGGGTGCGCCGCCCGGTCCATACAGCTGCTCGGCAATCGAGACGTGCTCGTGGGTGAAGATCACAGCGCTGCTGGCACGTGTCCCGTACTCTTCACCGCGAATGAAGCAGGGCGCGATGCGTCGCTCCATTTCGAGCGGGCGCCCTCGATCAGGTAACTCGTGATCCGGCGGCACCGAGTCATCGGCCAGCAGATTGAGCAGCTGTCGTGAGGTCGGCGTTTGCCGCAGCATGGATTGGAGCAGAGACCGACCACGCAGGACCTTGGGCCATTCCGAACCGAGTGCGGCATTGCTGAGCCCGTACGTGCCCGGACGAAGTCGCTGCATGGGGGCCTTGTTCGAGACGTAAACCATGTGGTCGCCATCCCAGAGGAGCAGATTGAAACCGCGATAGCTCGGACCCTCGATCGAGGCTGCATACTGCTCGGCAGTCATCTCGCCAGTGAGGAAGCTGGCAGTCAAAGCGCCCCGCGAGAGCGGCGCGCTGTCGACGGGATCCGAATAGTTGGTTACCGCTGCAAAGCGGCCGGCCGCGGAAATACCCAGCCAGGTGCCGTCGGCTTCAAGATCGCGGCCCGCGACGACACGCGGATCTTCGTCCCAATGATGTACGGGCAGCGCCGGCCGCCGGTAGAATTCGTCGCGATTTGCGGCGACCACCAGTGGATATTCCGGGTGTGCTCCAACTGCAAATAAAACCAGACACATGGCCCCAGTTTAACCAGTAAAAGGATCGACCTGTGCACTACCCCTTGATCGATCAGATAATCGTCTCGCTCGGTCCACTCGCCATTCGCTGGTACGGGCTTTCTTATCTGGCTGCGTTTGCAACTGCTTACTTTCTGCTCATGTTGCGTAGCCGCTCGATGCCGGGTCGATTCGACGAAAAAGCCATCTCCGATCTGGTGTTTTACGGCGCACTCGGCGCCGTCATCGGCGGTCGACTGGGCTCGGTTTTTTTCTACAACTTCGACTACTTCCTGCGTGACCCGCTGTACCTGCTGCGAATCTGGGAAGGCGGCATGTCCTTTCATGGTGGATTGCTGGGCGTCGCGGTTGCGATGTTGGTGTACGCCAGACGCACCGGACGTAACTTCTTTACGGTTACTGACTTCCTGGCGCCGGCGGTACCTACAGGCCTGGGCTTTGGTCGGCTAGGCAATTTTGCCAACACCGAGTTGCCAGGTCGCGTCACCGAGTCCGGGTTTGGCTTTCACTACCCTTGCGCGGCCGATGCGATCCAGGCCATTTCGCTGACCTGTACCGGTGAGTGGGAAGCCGTCCTGCGACATCCGTCACCGCTCTATCAGGCATTTGCCGAAGGCATGGTTCTGTTCGCGCTCGTCTGGTGGGTGTCCAGCAAACCGCGAGAGACGGCAGTCGTAACCGGGACATTTCTCGCCGGTTATGGCGCGCTGCGTGTGGTTACCGAGTACTTCCGGGCGCCAGACGCTCATATCGGTTATTTGGCAGGTGATTGGTTGACCATGGGGCAGGTGCTGTCATTGCCTCTGGTGCTGGCGGGTGTGGTTGTCATCTTCTACGGGCGACGGTGGCAACGTACAGGAAGCTAACGACCGAACTTCGCGGGTGTGGTTCCGTGTTGCTCTCGAAAAGCCGCACTGAAACTGTTGACGCTTCCATAGCCAAGGACCTGGGCAACTTCAACGGCCGGGAGTCCGGAGAGTAGCTGCGCAGCGGCGACATTCATGCGCCAGCGTTGCCGCCACTGTGCAAGGCTGATTCCTGCCTCTTCAGTGAAGAGGCGCTCGATCGTCCGTCGGCTCGCACCGGAATCGGCGATGAGACGATCCAGAGGATGCGCAAGACAGGCCGGATCCTGAATGCGCTGTGCGACAGTTCTGGCCCGCGAGTCAACCGGCATCAGCAGCTCAATGGCATCGATTGCGCAATCCTTCGTCTGATCCACCAGCAGATCGCAGAGCAGGGAAGATCGGATGCTGTTGTCGAGCGGGGCTCGACGAATCGCCTCTGACATCAATTCACGCAGCAGCGCGGAAACCTTGATCAACCGGCTGGTGGCGG
Source organism: Gammaproteobacteria bacterium (assembly GCA_031385325.1). Classification (GTDB taxonomy): domain Bacteria; phylum Pseudomonadota; class Gammaproteobacteria; order Pseudomonadales; family Azotimanducaceae; genus SYFY01. The sequence goes on from JANNBJ010000017.1 coordinate 24,753, forward strand.
GAAGATCCGCGCAACAGATGGGAGCGAGATAGAGAAAACGCAAGGTGGCGCGGCGATGTATCGACAGCCGATGCTGAACCCGAGGTGGCACCCACACCGAACGACCGGGCGCGATCAACCACTGACCGCTGCCTGTTTCTATACTGACGGCGCCACCTGCGACCAGTAACAACTGTCCCCAATCGTGCGTGTGCATCGGCAAACTCGTTCCGGCTTCACCGATCAGGTCCATGTGACGAAGGAGGGTAGTGGCCAAACGGTCAGCTTGATTCGATTGCACGGTCTCCAGCTGAATGATCATAGTTTTAGACCAGATCGCGTGGGATATCCGCAGAATGGCTGCGTTCAAAAATCGTCTTGCCAGCGCATTTTGCAACAAGGGTCTCAACGAGATGGAATTCGGCTGCGTTTGCACGCAGTTCATAGCCCGCTTCAACGATGCAGTCCCAGTCCGCTCGTTTCCAGGTTGCAACGATGCGTTGACTCCAGACACCGCTGTCGAAATCGCCTTCACGAATTTCGCTCGTCTCCCATGATCCGCGTGAGACAACACTACCCGTGTCCTTGATCGTGCGTTCTAAGGGCGCGGAGTTATTTTCGATCAAGTAACGACCGGGCTCGACCGCGGCAAGCATCGTCTGTGGCCGCGCGGTGCCGGGCTCGGGCGGCCGCAACACCTCAGAGATCGTGAACGCCGAGGGCACAACTTCCTGCTGTCGTACCGGCAGTTCCAGTCGCGAATGTCGGCCCAGAGTGAAGGTCAGATCTGCGGGTCGGGGTGATGGCCAGACCATAGGCCAGAGTCCGTCGGACAACGCGATACGAAGACGGCTGTTCTGTTTGAAACGGTGCGCGATCGGTGACAGTTCAATCCGGACGTCGTACTCATGCCCGGGCTTCAGCGCCGACGGCGCCTCGCCCTGCTTGCGATGGGTAAGATTCAGCAAGCCAGAGCTGACTAGCCAGGACTCACCCGATGGGGTGACCTCCATCAATCTTACGGCCAGCTGAGCCACGGGTTCTGACGACTGCACGCGCACGCGCAGTTCAGGCTGTCCAAGGATTTCGATGTCGCGCTCAAGCGGCGTCGTGTCGAAAACGAGCGACTTCGTGTCGTCCGATGACTGTTCTACCGAGGGGCGATCCAGCCACTCAGGTTTGGTCAGGCCGACAATCGCGCCACCATGATGAACCTCGCGATGGGTGCGGCCCGGGCTGGGTGCCAGCCGGCCCGCTTTGTTCAGGTGCAGGCGCAGCGGCGTGAGGTGCCTCGGCCATGCAGGCTCGGCGATCCAGCGGCCGGGAATCGGGTCGGGAATCTGTTGCGCGGCGGCGGCATAGTTCATGAATGCGCGAAAAATCGGCTCGTCCATGATGCCGGTCTGCACACCACGCAACCAATGTTCCCACCAACGTATTTCCTCTGTCGCCCAGTCAAGGCCTTGTGGCTGCGCCGTCCACGGATAGGTATGGCCCCATGGACCAATCAGACACTTGCGCACACCGCTCAGGTTCCCGAACAGTCTAAGTACCGGCTTGGTATAGGTGTCCTGCCACCCTGAAACGAGGTAAGTGGGGATCTTGATTGCAGCGGCTGCGATCACCCCGCGGCGCCAGTACTCATCGAAGTGCTGATGCGAGACCCAGGTTCGCATGATGTCGGGCGTTGCCGCAAGTCTCGCACGCCATTTGTTTTCCCAGTGTGGTCCGCTGATGGCAGGGTCAGGGGGATCCGCCATCACGGTCTTGAACAAGGTGCCCCATTGGAAATTGGTATGGCCGAGTGCTCCGCCAACATAGTGGGCATCATCGGTGTAACGGTTTTCGGTGCAGTTCATCGGCATGATTGCCTTGAGGGCAGGCGGATTGCGGGCCGCGATATGCAGTGTGTTGATGCCGCCCCAGGAAATGCCGCGCATGCCCACAGCGCCGTTGGACCAAGGTTGCCGCGACAGCCAATCGATGCAGGACAAACCATCGCGCAGTTCATCTTCGGTGTATTCGTCCGTCATCACCCCATCTGAATCGCCGGATCCGCGCACATCGATGCGGGCGTATGCGATACCGCGTGAGGCTAGTGTGTGACCCCAGGCATCGTCGTGCATGCGATAGCCGTCGCGCTTGCGGTACGGGATGTACTCGAACACTGACGGCGCAGGCGGCTCGTCTGGACCATCTGGAAGCCATAGGCGTGCCGAGAGGCGAACGCCGTCGGCCATGGTTATCCAGGTATTCTCGATAACACGCACGCCCCGCTCGTGCGGTAACGTCCATGACCGATGCGCTGGGCTACTGTGCGATGCGTTGGTTGAAAACATTACCGGTAGTGCAGTTGCAGCCTTCAGGACACTTCGCCGCGACCACGTCGTCATTCTTGTCTCCAGCAGGTCACCTGTTCGACCTTACGTTGAATTATTCTACTGCATGCCAATTGTGCGCGTTCGTGTCCAGTTGACATACTCCGCCGGTTCGGTGGGGCAGATCTGTCGATGCCGAGAGGCGGATGGTTTTCCAGGCTGCGCGGCTACGATTTTCTTTTTTACTTTAAGTCCGCTTGTCAGGTTGCCGTGAAAGAGAGTGTTTCCGACTCAAACGGCCCGAGTAAGGGGCCAGGAATGTGTCGCTTCGCCGCTGCGTGCTTTTCCAGACACTAAACTGTTTTGTTCACTGAACGGTTCGAGGGCCAAGATGATCAAGCAGAAAACGGTCGAGCTGGCCAAAGAACTCCCGACGATGCGATTGAATGCCGAGGAAGTGATCACCATCAGGTTGTTCGATGTAACGATGCGGTTTCCCCGCAGCCTTCAGCGCAGCGGCCAGCGTTCTCGACTGCTCCACCAGCACGTTGGTATCGCGGTCTGCGTGCACCAGCAACACCGGCACCTTGAATTGTGCGGCATGGGCGGCAGGTGAGTTGGCGGCCAGGACCTCTGGATCAGACGGCAGATTTGCGTATCCCAGCCCCCGACTGTCAAGCTGGTAAAGGCGATAGTTGCGTACCAGACCCTCCAGGTCGGTTACAGGGGCATAACTGACAGCACACTGGATCTGCTCGGGCGTCTTGTAGGCGGCCACCAGTGCGGCGTAACCCCCGTAACTCAGGCCGACCGTGCATGCTCTTGTTGCGTGCGCAATGCCTTCGCTGCGCATCCACTGCAAACCATCGAGCAGATCATCCTGCATCTGCAGGCCCCATTGGCCACGGCCGGCCAGCATGTACTTTTTGCCAAATCCGTACGAACCGCGAAATTGTGGTTGCAGGACGGCGTACCCTCGGTGTGCAAGAAAAGCCGCAATCACGTCAAAGCCGGAATCGCGGGCGATGGGTCCCCCGTGTGGTAACAGGATAGCGGGCAGGTTTTTCGCGCCCGCTGCTGGCAGCGTCAGCCGCGCGGGAATTTGCATGCCATCTCGCGCCTGGTATTGAGTCCAGGTGGTTACAGGCAGATTCTCCGGTGTCAGTGCTGGAAACTCCGAGCCAAGGCGCATGAGTTTCCTGGCTGGACGATCGTACAGATACCAGGTCGCAGGTTGATCGGGTGGCGCGACCAGGACGGTGAATCGCTGCCAAGCAGCATCCTGGCTGACGGGGAGAGCGGGTTGACCGCCAAGCGCACCGCGCAGTTCGGCATCCAGCGCCTTGGCATCGTCGGAGATGGGTATGTAGCGAAGCTGATCGTCCACGGTGAACAGCGCCTGCAGTACGCCCGCCCGCGAAATCGAATCACCGTCGAAATCGAATCGATCATCGCGGTACATCGTTCTTGTGATGGTGCCGGTTAGAGTGTTGAACTCCACCACACCGCGCCGATCACTGTCCAGATTGGCGGCGAGGTAGATGCTGTCACCGGTGGCGGCATTGCCAGACAGTGACAGAGGTTGTGGATTCGGTTGTTCCTTGAGACCGCTGATATCAACACTGCGCCAGCGTTTGTCGTCACGAATGATCGCACGTCGGCCAATCCCGCCACGGACCACACCGTCGTCATCAGCGATCCATATGGCAATTCCCTCGCGGGCCTTGATGAATCTGGATCTTGAGCCGTCGTTGATATCTACTTTCCAGACATCCGGCCACAGCGTGATGTTTGAAGTGATCAACGATTCCTGCAGGGCGCGCACTGCTTTTGGATCAATCTGGGGAATCAGGATGTGATCACGATCGTGAGGTAACAGAGAAACAAACGCACCACGATTAAATTCGCCAAACAGCAAAGAACCATTCTCGCTGAGTTGCTGCACATTGCTGCCGTCGTGGTTGACAGCGAACAGGCCGGTCGTCTGAAAGCGGGCTTCGTTCCGGCCGCCCAGCGCAAGTTTCGCCATGGTTCTTACCTGACACACCAGTCTGACTTCGTTCGCCCACCGACAGAAGTTGATCTGGTATCGCGATGGATCAGCGGCCAAGGCGATGTTGGAGCGCCGGGTTTCGAGATCGAGGATCGTCAACCCGTTGAGCTGGCCGACAGGTCGCAGGGCCGCGATTCGACGGCCGTCCGGGGAAATCTGCAGGTCAGCCAATGCTGGCAATGCGGCGTAAGCGTCCAGGTCCGGGTCATTTGAGTGTGCTGGTGGAGGAGTCCGGTCCTGCCCGTAGGCTTGCGGTGCCATCGTCCAGCAACCCACGAGGAATATCAGAACGAGCGGGACATGAACAAGCGATCGGGGTTGGAATGGTCTGGTCACGTGCGGTCTCCCTACCGGTGGTGTCTCGGTGTCCATTGGAAAACGAATGAGCAGACGTTGCCAGGGGTGCCTTCGATGCACGTCCAGGAGTCTGTGCTCCGTATGGGCGAATCCTTCAGGTCCACATGAAGTTCATCGTGGAATAGCTCGCGCGAGAAGGTGATGCGCTCGCGCTACCAGTTTTCCGTCCACGGACGCAGCACGACCTCGAAGGTCCAGGTCGACTTGTGCTGGCGATGCAGCTGAAGGTAAACGTCGGCGATACGATCCGGGTGCGCCATGTTGTCATCCTTCGACTCGCCGGCCAGTCGATGTGCACGGGTGCCATCCGGCTGCTCCCAGCCGATGGCGGCATCGATGGGAATCTGGGCAACGTGTATACCCTGTGGCATCAGCTCGCGCGCCATGCTCTCGGCGAGACCTGCCTTGCCTTGTGAGGCAGCGGCAAAGGCGCCACTGCGAGCAAATCCCTTGAGGGCAGCACTGGCGTTGGTAAACAGGATCGTGCCTTTGTGTCCGTCCCGTCCTTCCCGATCAAGCATCGCCCTGGCTGCCTGTTGACCGACGAGGAAGGCGCTGAACGTCGAATTCATCAAGGTCGCAAACACCGCGTCCGGATCTACCTCGGTGATTGTTTTACGGAACACCTCACGTGGTCGCCCGTCGATGTTGTGGACGACCAGTCTCGGCGCCCCCAACCGGCGCTTCACTTCGGTAAACAACGAAACCACCGAAGCAGGATTCGACGCGTCACAATCAATGAGTACCACACCGTGGTCGCTGGCCAGCGACTGCAACACAGGCTTGGCGGTATCGCGCGCGGCCACTGCCACCTGCATGCCTTGTGCAGCAAACAACCGAGCACAACTCGCGCTGATGCCCGGCCCGCCACCGACGATGAGAGCAACTTCTGTTTCGCTCACTGTGTTCTCCCTATGCCTGTATGGATTCGATGGCGTCGCGCAGTTTGTCCTTGCCGAAGAATATCTCGCCCCCCGCGTAAATTGTTGGCGATCCGAAAGTACCGCGTTTTACCGAGGCCTCCGTCTGTTCGATCAACTGCTGCTTGATAGCGGGATCGGCCATGCCAGCGAAAATCTCCCGGGTGGGCAGGCCTGCACGTTCCAGCGCTGCGGCGATCACGTCGTCCTCGTCCATCTTCAGTGCCTGTTCCCACATCGCGGCATACATCGCATCGACGTAGCGCATGTAAAAGCTGGTGGACCTCGCAAACACCGCGCCGCGCATCATCTTCAGCGTGTTAACGGGGAAGTGCGGATTCGGCACCTGGGGCTGGATGCCGTGTGCTCTGCAGAACCGTTCAGTCTCGATGCGCTGGTATTGCGGCTTGTTACGGATGCCCTGCAAGGACACGGCAGGCGACACGTTATTGGTGGCCTTGAACACTCCGCCCAAGAGCACCGGAACGTATTCGAATTCGATCCCGGTTTTCGCCGCCGTGGCCGGTATGACCTTGTGTACCAGATAGGCGTTGGGGCTGCCGAAATCGTAGTGAAACTCTAGCTTCATCGGATGTGTCCTGCGGCTGTTTTCAGTTGGTAACTCAAGTGACTTAGTGATTCCACCAAGGCCTGTCCGAAAAGGAGCGAAGATCGATCTCGTGCGTCCAGGTGGAGCGATGCTGGTTGGCGAGATGCAGATAGGTCTCGGCGATATGCTCCGGCACCATCAGGCCATCGGCGCGCCCACGAGTGTCGCGCAGTTCCTGAAAACGTTCCGGGCCGAGCATCTTGCCGAGTGTGTCGGGTGCATCCACTGCGCCATCGATGACGATGTGCGTGACATGAATCCCTTTGGGGCCGAACTCCGCGTTCAGTGATTGGCACAGCATGCGCCGTCCGCCCATGGCCGCCGCATGCGAATGCTGACCGCCATTGCCGCGCACGGCGGCGGTGGAGGAAGTGACCAGTAACGTGCCTCGACCTCGTGCCTCCATGGCAGGGCAGACAGCGGATGCCAACCGGAACAGGCCGAAAGTGGCCAGGCGCCAACCCATCTCGAAGGCCTTGTAACTGGTGCCTTTCAATGGCCGGTCACCGATCTGAGCGCCGAGATTGAAAATCACCACCTCGATGGGACCGATGTCAGCTTCAATCGCCGTGACCCGCGCCTCGATGGTGCCTTCTTCCGCAGCGTTGAGCAGATAGCCTGAGGCGGATCCGCCGCTGGCTTTGATGTCAGCCACCATGTTGTTCAGGCCGTCCTCATCACTACGCCGGCAGAGCGCGGCGTGGTAACCCGCTTGGGCGAATCGCCGGCCGGTGGTGCCGCCGATGCCAGCACCCGCGCCGAGAACAAGACAGACTGGTTTCATGGGCGTTCTCCTGCATTGTTCTGGTTGTCGGAATGGAATTGTGGTTCGCGCTTTTGCATGAACGCCGCAATTGCCTCGCGGGCTTCATCGCCGCGTCCGTATTCGATCATGTGCCGGGCTTCCAGGGCCAGAGAGTCGTCCAGCGACTGCGTCAAACCCATCTGCAGATTCAGCTTCAGTTTGCCTAGCGCCTGCGTGGGGCCGTTGGCGATGTCGGCGGCGTAGAGCAGTGCCTCGGCTCTGAATGTGGCTGCGGGAAACACACGATCCACAAGGCCGATATCCTGTGCCTGCGTAGCGGATAAACGCGGTGACCGATAGAACAATGACTTGGCGCGAGCGAGGCCGACCAGACGCGGCAAAAACCAGGTCGCGCCATAGTCTCCGGACAAACCGATGTTGCTGAACGCCGTGATCATGAAGGCGTCGTCAGAAGCGACCCTCAGGTCACATGCAAGGGCAATGGAAAGGCCCGCTCCTGCGGCCGCGCCAGGCAGGGCTGCGACCGTGGGTTTGGTGAGGTGGTACAAACGGCCCGTGAGTGCCCGCTGCTTTTCGGTGAGATCGGCGATGCGTTGTTCCAGACCGGGGGGTGGTGCACCCGGACTTGTGCCGGAGCCCATTTCACTGACGTCGCCACCGGAGCAGAACGCGTTGCCTGCGCCGGTAATCATCACGCATCCGACATCGCTGCGAACTTCCAGTTGCGGTAGTAGCGCACGCAGCGCCGGCGTAAGGATGTCGCCGAGCGCATTTTTCTTGTGCGGCTTGTTCAGCGTGACGATGGCCACCCGCTGCACAATCTCGCACAGCAGTTCATCGGTTCCTGTCTCTATCTTGATCATCTGCAGACCTCCGCGCGCTGACAAACGCTCCAACGTCCTTCCAGTAGTTTTATAGATAGCCTCATAGATAGTTGCATTATGAAACTATATTAGAGTTGCATAATAAAACTTCGTTACTAGAATGCAACCATGAAATTGAAATCCTTCGAGCACTTCAACTGTTCACTCGCACAAACACTCTCGGTGATCGGTGAGCACTGGACCATGCTGATCATTCGCGATGCCTTTTTTGGTCTGCGTCGGTTCGACCAGTTTCAGAGCAGCCTCGGGATCGCCCGCAATGTGCTCAGCGTCCGCCTGAAGAAACTGGTGCAGACAGGGGTGCTGGCAAAGTCGGAAGGCCCGGGTCACCCGGAATATCGGTTGACTGAAAAGGGGCTGGCGCTGCAACCGGTGATGATTGCCATGACACACTGGGGCGATACCTACCTGCCGCACCCGGACGGCAAGCGGCTCACGTTTGTTGATCGCAAGGATGGCAAACCCATCAAACCCGTTGGTATCTATGCGGCGGATGGCAGGCGTTTGAAGCCAAAGGAGATCAAGGCCAAGGCAGGTCCGGGACTCCAGGACATCGCTCTGTTTGAGCGATCGGTTCCGGCGGAAGGGATCGAACGGAGCGAGTAGATATTCACGATGAGAGATTGGTACGGCCGATTCGATTGATGCACCGCCAGTCGGGACGCAAAGCCGGCCGGCGCTGGCTGGCATGTCGGATCTGCTGACGACTCAACTCTCTCTCCGGCACGATATCCCCCTCGCCTTCTCGTGTGCTTGCAGGAGTGAGGACTTTGCAGAATTCGCACCTAGGAGCCTGTCGGACTTGAGACAGATCTACTGCGCCGGTGGGAAGAGCGGTCCATTTTTCCCCGATTTCTCGTTGCATAGTTCCACTATGCGCCTCGAAATCGCGAAAAACTGTCCTCGCTCTCCCACTCGGCTCGCGACGATCGCTCAAGTCCGACAGGCTCCTAGTGCTTCTTGCCATGGTCATACTGTCGGACTATGCATGACTGTGTCAGCCGCCCGCTGCCTGGGCGGCGATTTCCGTTCTGAACCGTGGACTTGAACGTCGTCGACAACGATCCCGACACGAACTACATTCGCTCTCATTTACGCTTGGCTGAATGAAGGCAGGCAAGGAGCCATTGTGACTGCCGACTATCAGCACATCATCGTCAGTCCGCTGAGCCCGACACTAGGCGCGGAGGTCGAAGGCGCGGACCTCGCAAACCTCTCATCGTCAGTCATCGACGAGATCCGCCGCGCATTTGCTCGCCACCTTGTGCTGGTCTTCAGGAGCCAGACGCTTACCCGCGATCAGCACAAGTCGTTCGGCCGGCTGTTCGGGGAGTTGCAAACCCATCCGGCAAAAACACGTCTGGGTATGCCAGGTGATCCCGAAATTTTCGAAGTACACGTCAGCGCCAGAACGAAAGTTGCCAACGGCGAGGGTCGGCACACGGACCTCTCCTGTGAACCTGTCCCGCCAAAAGCATCCGCGCTCTACATCACCGAGGTTCCGCCTTCCGGCGGAGGCGACACGATGTTCGCCAATATGCAGGCCGCGTTCACTTCGTTGACGCCGCCGATTCAGCAACTGCTGGTGGGTCTGACGGCCTGGCACAGCGGCGCCCGTGATCTGAGAGCCTACGGGTTCGAGTTACAGCCCGGACAAGGCTATCCAAGCGCGTCCCACCCAGTGGTGATTCGACATCCTGATTCGGGCGCACCGGTATTGTTTGTCAACGAACCGTTCACAGAGAAGATCAATGAACTGTCGAATCGCGAAAGTACCGCAATCCTGGACATGTTGTATCGACACATCGATCCAATACCCGTCTGCAATGTCGAGTGCGATGGCAGGCTCGAACCGTTGTGCTCTGGGACAATCGCGCTGTCCATCACCACGCGGTGTGGGACTATTTTCCAGAGACGCGGCGCGGTGAACGAGTGACCATGAAGGCTGACGCGCCACCTCATGCCTTTCAAGCACAGGCCCTTCAAGCACAGGCCCTTCAAGCACAGGTGTTTCCGCCAGGCCGACCACAACCGCCACCGGTCTACTGAGCGTTGGGGAACTCTATCGCTCAGGTATGTTCCACAAGGACAGGTATGTTCCCCAAGGACAGGTATGTTCCCCAAGGACACACACCGAGATTCGTAGGTCAAATCGCACGCTGATACCAGCGAAACGCCTAACAGTGCATCTATGCCTGAGATGATAACGATCCGAGTCGCTCTATCGGACAGCGATGTAATGTTGACTACCGAGCCTCCAGGTGTGTCCTCGTTGTTTTCGTGGCTTCTTACTTTCTTCCAGACGAATGGTTGCCTTCTGGAGAATTGGGCCACTCGTGTCCTTCATTTCAGCCTTGCACTCACGGCCAGGTTTCGGGAGGGGAGAATGTCATCCAGGATCGAACCTGGGCCGATAAGGTAGCCGTGCAACAAAGCATGTTGTAGACCGCCCATAGCCTGTAGTGGGGAAGTGTCAATACCGATTCGGGTTCCGGGTCCGAATACACCTCCGGATGTCCAGCTGGTTACCGTTCCACCGGTACCAGCGGCACTGAGTGTAATCGACGATTCCAGCAGTCTTCGGGCAGCGTGGACGTCCGAGGGGTCGCCAGCGACAATTAAAAGTCTCAGTGTCACCGTTCGGTTGGCGTGAGTAGTGCCATGATTGTCGTACTGCCAATCGAGATCGGTGATTACCAGATGCCTCTTGGCCGGGACAACGAAATTTTCACCGAAACTCTGACCGTTAGGCAGGACCCTGGTCCAACCCCGTCGTTCGTCTCCGAATCCTCCGTTGATACCTGAAACCGACTCGAGGGTGACGTGATCGGCGATGGCTTGTCCAAGATGCGTCGCCATGCTTTGCTCCGTTTGTAGTTGTCAGCATTCGGGGTTGGGCAATCGCTGCTCCCTGTTGGCAGCGGCTCTTCGCACGTGGAAAGAAGATATAGACGTCCCGATCCTGACTCAAGGGTAGCCATCATCGGTGGCCTCGACAGACGGCTTCTTCCGCTGCTGAGCGGATGCAAGAGTGCATGTTCCGTGATATCGAGCAGCAGGACGATCGAATAGTGGTATCCGAATGGATGCCATCGCATGCGATTTCGGAAGCGAGCAATCCAGCGACTCATTAATCTTGCACACACAACCACGATGAACAATTTAGAACGACTGCCGAACTACGCTGCCGAGACTCAGTGGTCACCTACCTGCGGGTACTGCGCCTGCGGCTACGCAGCGAGGATCATTCCCGAACCGAGAGTCTGGAGGGCAACGGCATCCCTCGTGGCGAGGAGCTTGCAAGCGTTCGCCGGCACCGAAGTTCCTTTTCTGACCTGTTTTGATCTGGCCTTGTTCAAGACGTTTTTTTACCCGCGCGAAAGATTGGGCGGACCCTGAAGCCATGCGTGATGCGGGAACACTGGACATCAACAGGGTCGCTGCCACCCTGATCGAATACGTTGGTGCGTGGGATCAACGGCTTGTCAGGTTGCAGGCGTTGGCAAGGGCTCCGACGCAACGCTGAGTCTTTTTCGAGGGCAGGAAAATTCACCGGGTTTTTCCACCGCAATCTGCAGTGCACGGTTGACCTGATACACGTCTCAAGAGAGTTTGTCGCTTCGGAGTGAGATTGAGGTCTGGCGCGAAACCTCTGAATGCGGTGGGAGGACTGCAATGGCAAAGAGCGGCGACCGGCTGAATCTTATGCAGGAACTACCACTCGAACCCGACTTGACGATCATCGATCCCCATCATCATCTCTGGGACCGCCCTGACAACCGCGATCTTCTCGATGAAATCGTTGCCGATCTGGCCAGATGCCTGAACGTCGTCCTCAAGGCCGGTGGTGTGCAGATGCCCGTCAACGGATTCGGCTGGCATGAACGCGCCAGACCGCTATCGTCAGACGAACTCGCTGCCGGATCAGGGCGAACCTGCCGGCAAGTCGAGTAGTGCAAGGGTTGTCTCGAGGCAATGGACTGCGCCGGGTTGCAGCAACAGGGCCGCGTCGTTTCCGACATTGGCGGCTTCCACACAGACGAAGTGCAGCCACGCGTTGTCCGGCAAATCCGTGAGTCGGGCGGTCTTCTCGATCCACGGGTTCCACACGACGGAGTTCTTGCTGCCGGACTTGGTCACCACCACCGTTCGTCGCAGCACCGGGTCGTTTACGTTGACGGGGCCTGTGCTCTCGTACTGACGATCCACTTCATCTTCGATGTGGATGTCCCCGATCTGCTCGAGCCAGGCCTGCTCGCCAACCGTATCGAGGTAACGCGCTCCATCGAGGCCAGTCACAGTAACCTGTGTGATATCGCCCACCTGGACATAGGTGTGTAGGGCTTCGGTGAGGACGAAAGCCTTGTTGCCGGTGTTTTCCGTAGTCAACTCGACCCTCAGCGTTGCACCCAGATGGATCCGCAGTCGACAAGCGAAGTCCCAAGGCCAGAGAAGAAGCGTTGAATGATCGCCTGTAAGCTGGAAGTGCAGGTCGACACCGGATCCGGCGGCGCTGGCTTCGATGAGTTGCCACGGGCGAATACGGGCAAACCCGTGGGCGGCTAGATCCGGGTTTGCGGTCGGGGCGCCGAACCAGGGCCAGCACAGGGGGATGCCACCGCGGATTGCGCGGCAAATTTCGAAGGTTGCATCCGGACTGAGGTACAGCACGGACCGCTGCTGACCCAGCGGAGTCCAATGCAGCACTTGAGCGCCCTGCAGTGACACGCGCGCCGATGCCGCCGGGTGATGGATGCGCAGGATGGTGAGGTTGGCGGCCGAGTTCTCGACGGTGATGCAATCAGGTAATTCGATCATCGCAATTTTCTCTCGGTTGACACGGTCCTTGGCGCCAGGGCCAACGGGGAAGCGTGGTGCAGGATAGGGCGAATCGCGCGCCTTTTTCCTGCCTCTTTCCCGGGCGGAGCGTGCTGTCACTCAGCGCGCGGTCCCAGCGGCCAGGTAGTGGTAACCCTTCCAAACCCGACATGGAAAGCGTCATCCTGAAGAGAACTAATCGGTTAGAATTAACCTAAACGTATGATATATATAATTTAAGTGTATTTGCTATTAGCCACTAAATCCGAAAAACAATCCGACAATATAGTCGCAGAATCTAGAATGGGCGCATAAACAAGATGGCTAAATCTCCACAAGACCGCGGAAAAAATGTCGCTGCGATGGAGCCGCTCCTGGTGCGTGAGCATGCTAGCGCGCGTGAGGAACTCGCCGACCTGGTTTTGAAGCTGACCGAATCTTCTATCCGGCTCAAAGCCAGCTTACCTGCACCCATTGTCTCCTCGCTGGCTGACCTCGTGCGCTCGATGAACTGCTATTACTCGAACCTCATCGAAGGCCATGACACCCACCCCATCGATATTGAACGCGCGTTAAAGAATGACTTCAGCGCGGATCCGAAACAGCGCGACTTGCAACTCGAAGCCAGGGCACACATCAGTGTTCAAGCTTGGGTTGATGAGGGGGGTTGGATGGCCGCGCAACTACCGCTGAAGGAATCCTGGAAATTCATCAGAGGTTCTGTGCAGAACTCCCCGACGACCTGCTATGGGTCGCGCACAAAGACACCGACGAGCGTGAGCGCGTTCTCCCGGGAGAATATCGGCAACGGGACGTTATCGTCGGCAGGCACATCCCGGTCAGCGCTGGAGCGCTGCCGCGGTTCATGTCGCGCTTTGAGGAAAGTTACGCAAAGCTCGGAAAAATGGATGCCATTCAGGCCACAGCGAGTGCACACCACCGATTGCTCTGGTTGCACCCGTTCATAGATGGAAACGGACGGGTCGCGCGCCTGATGTCTTACGCCATGCTTAAAGAGCTGCTGGGCACTGGCGGCCTCTGGTCTATCGCACGCGGATTAGCCAGAAACGAAACCCGATACAAAGAACATTTAGCGGCTTGTGATTATCCTCGGCAAGGTGACCTGGATGGCCGGGGGAACTTGAGCGAGCGCTCCCTGGTGAACTTTACAAAGTTCTGGTTAGAGACCTGTATCGATCAAGTCGCTTTCATGGAGGGCATGATGGAACCGAGAGGGCTAAAAAACCGCGTACTTGTTTGGTGCGAAGAAGAAGTTCGTTCTGGCATGTTGCCCGCTCGGTCCCCAAAACTCCTGGAACTCCTCGTCTTGCGTGGCGATGTAGCACGTGCCGATGTGAAGGACGTTCTTGGCGTCAATGAAAGGACTGCTGTCACTACCGGTTGAATACTCCCCAATGTTGCCAGTTGAAAATTCCCCAGTTTGAACTCTGATCCCTGGCTGGCCGAGGCCAGCCAGGGATCTGCCCCTGACCTACCCTTGCCGTTCCATGGTGAACAGGCGGGAGGACAGGTGGTCAACCTCAAGGAATTGATCATGATTGTGGAGTTACATCGACAAGGTCTGACGATCTCGGCGATTGCCGAGCGCACCGGACACGATCGCAAGACCGTTCGTAAGTACATTCGTAAAGGTCTGCTTGCCCCTGCCTATCAACCGCGCCCGCCTCGATTGAAGCTGCTCGCACCGTACGCACAGTATGTTCGCGACCGGGTGACCACCTGGCCGGAACTGTCCGGCATGCGCCTGTTGCGGGAGATCCGTGAGCAGGGATACACCGGTGGCAAGTCCATTCTGCATGCCTGGCTGCGCAGCATCCGGCCGCCACCGGATGTGCGCTTCGAGCACCGCTTCGAGACGCCACCGGGAAAGCAGGCCCAGGTTGACTTTGCTCATTTCAAAGTCACCTTTACCACCCAACCGGAGATCGCACTCACCGTCTGGCTCTTCTCCATGGTGCTCGGCTGCAGTCGTTATCTGTGGGCGGAGTTCGTCCTGCGTCAGGATCTGTCGGCCGTGCTGCGCTGTCACATGGCCGCCTTCGAGCACTTCGGCGGCGTGCCCCGGGAGATCCTGTACGACCGGATGAAGACGGCCGTGCTCGGCGAGCCCGATGCCGATCTGCCCGTCATCTACAACGAGAAACTGCTGGCCTGTGCAGATCACTATGGCTTCACACCGCGGGCCTGTCAGGCGTACCGGGCGAAGACCAAGGGAAAGGTCGAACGACCTTTCCGCTATATCCGTGCCGACTTCTTCATGGCGCGCAGCTTCGTGGATCTCAACGACATGAACCGCCAGTTGCGAATCTGGCTGCAAGACACCGCCAACGCGCGTCGGCATGGCACGACAGATCGCATCGTGGCCGAACACTTTGCCGAGGAGCGGTCGGCGCTGCAGCCGCTGCCGATGGGACGCTTCGATGCGGTCCTGCGCATCGAGCGACGACTCAGCCGGGATGGCTGTGTCAGTGTTGGGGGTAATTACTACAGCGTGCCGGATGGTACCCGTGCTCGCGTCGTGGATGTGGAAACCACGCCTACATTGGTACGGATACTGGAAAGCGGCCGTCTCATCGCCGTGCATGTGCTGCTGCAGGGACGCAGGCAACGCTCGGTGCTGGCTGGTCATCGACGCCCCCATGCCACCCCTGAGCGGCTCCGTCAGTCTGATCCATCCACAGTCCTCGTACAGCCCGGGCAGGTCGTGGCTGCGCGTTCCCTGGCGATCTACGAACAGGTCGGTTCCCGACTCGGAGGAATGTCATGAGTACCGGCGACAGCACCACCGACCGCATCCGTCGGAACCTGTTGAATCTGCGCATGCCCCGCGCACTGGAGACGTTGCAGATGATCCTCTCGCGGATCGAGCAGGGCGAAGTCACGGCGATTGAAGCACTCGATGCCCTGCTGGGTGAGGAATACAGCACGCGTGAGACCCGGCGTATCAAGTCGGCCCTGCAAATGGCGCGGCTGACGACGGTGAAGACCCTGTCCGGCTACGACTTCAGCTTCCAGCCCGGACTGGACCGGCATCGCGTAATGGCGCTGGCCGAGCTCGGCTTCATCGAGCGCAAGCAGTGTGTGCACTTCCTGGGACCGCCGGGTACGGGCAAGAGTCATCTGGCCATTGCCCTGGGGGTTGAGACCATACGGGCGGGCAAGAGTGTCTACTTCGCAACGCTGGTGGAACTGGTGGAATCAATGCGCAAGGCCGAGCGTGAAGGACGGCTGCGTGAGCGTGTCCGTTTTCTGGCTCGCTACAGTCTCCTGATCGTCGATGAGATCGGCTATCTCCCCATCGGCTCGGGTGGCGGCAATCTGTTCTTCCAACTCGTCAACGCCTGCTACGAACGCTCGGCGATGGTCATGACCAGCAACCGCGGCTTCGGTGAGTGGGCTGACATCTTTGGCGATGCCGTGGTCGCCACGGCGTTACTCGACCGCTTGCTGCATCACGCCATCGTTATCCCCATCGAAGGCAACTCGTATCGCTTGCGCGAGCATGCTGATCTGTTGCCCGAGAGCATGCGTTCTCGTTCGACTCTGGTCGACAACGCTAATAACCCACCCATCAAACGAGGACCCGGTCGACCCAGGAAGGAGGTGTCCATCAGTCCGCAAGACTGATCCCAGGAACTCAACCAGGTGGGGAATTTTACTTCGGCAGAAGTGGGGAAATTTCGACCGGTATTGACAACTGCACAGCGCGTAACAAAAGCGCTTCAGGAAAACGGAATAATCAGATCAAGCGGCCAACGTGAACCCTGGTATCTCGCCTTTCCCGCCACGCTGGCCTCACGCTGGATGCCAGGGCTATTCCCTGACAGAACACTGGTCAGATGACTTTTGAGTACCATCAGTTTTGCTGCGGCACTTTGTCTTTAGTCTGGCGCGTGGTTTTTATCCGGGTATCCCTTTGTGCAGGACGGTAACGACGGAAGTCAGTGGCGCATTATTCACGACATGCTCACGCACACGACCTCACGCACACGACAAGGCTTGCCAACAACTACATCGGCAATAACGCGTTTTGTCAGGAGACGATGGAACCGGTAGATGGGGCAAATCTGGAGACACACATCAACCGGATGTCAGCCTTGCCCCTCTGGCTGGCTGGCACGGGCTTCGGACTTGTCTGCGCCGTGATACTGGATCGAAACGCTGAAGCCACGCCTTTGTCGGAGGGTTCGTTTTATTGGGGAGGAGCGTTCTGCACCATGTCGTGGATCAATCCGGTCAAAGAACCCATCACGATTCTCATGACCCTGATGCGTCCTTATACCCACATCAACATCCGGCAGGATTTGCAGGTTCTGGTGCATCAGGCCATGCTGGAACTGGCGAACAAATAGTGATCTCAATGCAGGACCGCTGACATGGCAGTCAACACACAACCCTGGTTTGTCGAGCACATGAATCTGTGGGCCGAGGATCCGATTGCCGCCCACGACTGGGATGCATCACCTGTCGGTGGCATCGGCATCGTACCGACGCTGCTCCTCACTACCATCGGCGCAACAACCGGCGCGTTGCGATCGTTGCCACTGCTCTACCAACCCTGTGGTGAGGGTTTTGTTGTGGTCGGCAGTCGTGGTGGTTCGAGTCGACACCCGGGGTGGTATCTCAATCTTCTGCACAATCCGTCCTGCAGCGCTGTGGCAGGCCGCATGATTTTCGGGCTTCGTGCACGCACGCTGATCGACGAAGAGCGTGCGCGATACTGGAGCCTGATGACCCGCTGCTGGCCTGCATATCTCGACTATCAAGCGCGGACAACCCGGGAGTTGCCGGTGGTGAAACTCGTGATCGAGACCGCAACGTTGCGGTAACCCGGATACCTCGGCAGACGCTGCGTCACTTCCGGCTCCACCGCCACGTTCGACGGTTTGCTCGTCAGGTTGCCGTGAAGATCGACGGTGAATTCCACCTTTTTGGGCTGATCCTTCAGTCCCTTTCTGTCCAGTAAAGGCGCAGAGGATTAGAGTGAAGAGGGATGCTTCTATGGGGAGTCACATTTTGAAACGAGTCGGTGTTTCTCGCTGGGTAACCACGGCGGGCAGCGTCCTGTGCATTGTGCTGATGGTGGGTTGCGCGACTTCCAAAGGGAGCTCGACACCGCCGACTGCAGCACCGGCGGATGGCTGGATCACGCTCTTCGACGGGACCTCGCTTTCGCAATGGCGTGGTTATGGCCGCACCGATATCCCGGCCCGATGGATCATTGAGAATGGTCAGATCGTCCTCACCGGGCGTGGTGGCGGCGAACTGATCACCCGGGAGACCTTTGCGGACTTCGAGCTGGAACTGGAGTGGCAGATCTCGGCAGTGGGTAACAGCGGAATCTTCTTCCTCGCCGACGAGACCGATCTTCCAATCTATGTCCACGCTCCCGAAATCCAGATTCTGGACGATGCACGTCACCCGGACAACAAACAAGCCAACCGACGCTCCGGGTCACTCTACGATCTGATGGCAGCTCCCGCGACCTCGCAGCGTCCGGTCGGCCACTGGAATCACATTCGTATTCGTCACCAGGCGGGTCACCTGCAATCCTGGCAGAACGGCGAGGCGACCGTTGACGTTGTCATCGGCGGCAGCAGGTGGAACGAGCTGGTTGCAGGCAGCAAATTCGCAACCTGGAAGGGATTTGGCACCGTTCGAGAGGGGCACATCGGACTGCAGGATCATGGCGATCGCGTTGCCTTCCGCGACATCCGCATACGGCGGTTGCCATGAGCCACGTTTATCAAGGATTTGGCTACGACGCGGTCGTGGTGGGTTCCGGTGCCGGTGGCGCGATGGCGGCTTATATGCTCACGCGGGCTGGTTCGCGGGTGCTGATGCTCGAAGCCGGTCGTGATTACGACCCGGTTCGCGAAACACCCATGTTTCAAACCAACGCTGACGCACCACTGCGTGGCATGTCCACGCCCGACAAGCCTTTCGGCTTTCATGATGCGACCGTCGATGGCGGTTGGCAGGTGCCGGGAGAGCCCTACACCGTTGCCGAGGGCAGCGAGTTCCTGTGGTGGCGGGCGCGCATGCTTGGTGGGCGAACCAATCACTGGGGACGCTTTTCGCTGCGCTTCAGCCACCATGACTTCAAAGGATTCAGCCGCGACGGCCATGGTGCTGACTGGCCGTTCGAGTATACGGACATAGCCCAATGGTACGACGAGGCGGAAAAACTGATTGGTGTCTGCGGCAACAATCCGGGTATCGAAGACATGCCTGATTCAGCACCGGGTGTATTGCACACACCGCCGAAGCCGCGCGTTCCGGAGCTTCTGATGG
This sequence comes from Gammaproteobacteria bacterium, assembly GCA_031385325.1. Classification (GTDB taxonomy): domain Bacteria; phylum Pseudomonadota; class Gammaproteobacteria; order Pseudomonadales; family Azotimanducaceae; genus SYFY01. The sequence continues at coordinate 43,773 of JANNBJ010000017.1, forward strand.
CCGCAGCGGCGAAGAAGCTCGGCATTCCGATGGTGCCAATGCGTCGCGCAATCCTGACCCGTCCACTGGACAACCGCCAACCGTGTTTCTGGGCTACCAATTGCGGTAAGGGGTGCTCCATCGGTGCCGCCTTCCAGACCACCACCTCGCTGCTACCTATGGCCAAGGCTACAGGGCGTCTGCATATCATCACCGACGCCATGGTTCGTTCGGTCAACGTTGACGCGAATGGCAGGGCCACTGCTGTCAGTTTCATCAATCGCAGAACCCGCCAGTCGGAGACGCTGCCTGCCCGCGTGGTTGCACTGGCTGCGAGCGCCTGCGAATCAGCCCGCATCCTGTTGAACTCCGGCACGGATGCGATGCCCAACGGGGTCGCCAACTCCAGCGGCCAGGTTGGTCGTAACCTGATGGATTCCACCGGTGCCTCGGTTTCCGGTTACGTGCCGGCGCTCGAAAATCGACCGCGTTACAACGAAGACGGCCACACGGCCAATCACCTCTTCATTCCCTGGTGGGGTTATGCGGCCCAGGTGAGTGGCGAGCTGAATTTTCCACGTGGTTATCACTTCGAAGTGGGCGGTGCATTCCCGCAACCCGGCATGGGTGTCGGCCTTTCTGCTGCAGGCTATGGTGCGGCGCTCAAGGAACGTGTTCGCAGGCGCTACGGCGCTCATGTAAACCTGTCACTGCGCGGCGAGATGTTGCCGAACGCTCGTTCTTTCATGGAGATCGACCCACAGGTGAAAGACCAGTGGGGCATTCCTGTACCGAGATTCCACTGGCGCTGGTCGGAGCACGAACTCAACCAGGTAGCTCATGGGTTGACCACCGCGCGTCAGATCATTGAGACCATGGGTGGCCAGGTCGATGGACCGGACAAGCGTCCGGAGCAGGCCATCAAAAAAGGTGGGGAAATCATTCACGAAGTGGGTACCACCCGTATGGGCAGTGACCGGCGCACGTCAGTCACGAATGAGTGGGGCCAAACCTGGGACGTGCCGAATCTCTTCATACTCGATGGCGGTGTGTTCGTGTCCAACCCCCACAAGAATTGCACGCTGACGCTGATGACCCTCGCCATGCGCAACGCGGATTGGCTGGCTCGCGCCATGCAGCGAGGTGTGGTGTGACGCGCACCGTTGATCGGCAAGGCGGACTGACGCGCCGCGAATCATTGCGTCGCGCGGCGCTGTTCGCCGCCAGCAGCGCCCTGCCGTTTGGTTGCACCATCGCCACCGGTGGGGATGCCACAGCGCCCTGGATGTGGCCACAGATGCCACCGGTCAGCGCGAGGGGTTATGGTACAGATCCGGATCTCATTCATCCGGTCATACCCTGGCCCAATACTCTCGACACAAAATCCCGGACACTCGTCGCGGCGTTGGCAGACATCCTGATTCCAGCGGAGGCTGACATTCCGAGCGCGAGCCAGGTCGGTGTGGTGGACGTACTCGATGAGTGGATCAGTGCACCCTACCCGGATCAGCAAGCCGATCGGAAATTGCTGCTGGCCGGTTTCGACTGGCTTGATCGCGAAGCCGAGCGACGACACGGCGTGCTTTTTGTGACGCTCAAGAACACTGATCAGCTCGCACTGGTTGATGACATCGCCTTTCCCGAGCGCGCCCATCCGCCAAGTCTGGCCGGTGCGGTACAGTTCATGGCGCGCTTCCGACTGCTGGTGGCGGGCATGTTCTATTCGAGTCCGGAGGGCATCCGCGAACTCGGCTACATCGGCAATCAGCCGATAGCCGGTGACTATCCTGGTCCTACGGATGAAGCCCTCGCCCATCTGCAACAACAACTCGATCGATTGGGATTGAAAGCGTAAGGAGAGCCGCCCGTGTCCAAGACCGACATTGAATTCGACGCCATTGTCGTCGGCTCCGGCATTGCAGGTGGCTGGGCTGCGAAGGAGCTCACTGAGCGGGGTCTCACTGTGCTGCTGCTCGAGCGTGGCAAGAACGTCGAACACGTGAAGGACTATGTGAATGCAACCAAGGCGCCCTGGGAGTATCCCCATCGTGGACAGCGCACACACGCCATGGAGCTTGATTACCCGGTGCTGCGCCGTGACTACCCGCTGAACGAGAAAAACCTGGATTGGTGGGCGTCTGACCAGGATGCCCCCTACACCGAGATCAAACGATTTGACTGGTATCGCGGTTATCAGGTGGGCGGTCGATCGTTGACCTGGGGACGCCAGAGTTATCGATGGAGCGACTACGACTTCGAGGCCAATACGCGTGAAGGGATCGCAGTGGACTGGCCGATTCGCTACGCCGATATCGCGCCCTGGTACGACCATGTGGAATCATTCGCCGGAATTTCTGGCTCGATCGAAAACCTGCCACAGCTGCCTGACGGGAAGTTTCAGCCGCCGATGGCACTGAACTGTGGAGAGGCGCGCTCTGCGGAACGATTGCAAAAGGCGTTTGGTGGTCGTCGCCGCATCATTCCGGGACGTACCGCCAACCTGACGCAGGCACTGCCTGGACGTGCGCCTTGTCAGCACCGCAACGCCTGTTCGCTCGGTTGTCCGTTTGGCGCCTATTTTTCTACCCAGTCGTCCACCCTGCCTGCGGCTGTAGCCACAGGCAAACTCGTGCTCCGGCCCTTTGCCATCGTCACCGAGCTCAACTACGACCAGGACAAGAAGCGCGTGGACGGGGTACGTGTGCAGGACGCGGTGACAGGTAACACCACGGAATATCCGTCGCGAATCGTCTTTCTCTGTGCGTCCACGCTGAACTCGACGTGGCTCCTGATGCGTTCCGCAACCGACGTGTGGCCGGGTGGTCTCGGCAGTCGCGGTGGTGCGCTGGGACACAATCTTATGGACCATCACTTCCGCCTGGGGGCTCGTGGTCGGCTGGATGGTCTGGACGACAAGTATTATTTCGGTGCCAGACCCACGGGCTTCTACATTCCCCGTTACCGTAACCTCGATGGCGACAAGCGAGACTACCTGCGCGGCTTTGGCTATCAGGGTGGTGCCGGTCGGGAAGATTGGAGCCGCGGGGTACGGGAACTCGGCGTTGGACCAGCGTTCAAGGACGCTTTGGCAACCCCTGGTGAATGGACCCTCGGCGCAACGGCATTCGGCGAGATGCTGCCGAATCACGCGAATCAGGTCAGTATCGATCACACGCGTACCGACAAATGGGGAATGCCGGTGCTCGCAATCGATTGTGAAATCGGCGCGAACGAAACAGCGATGCGCAAGGACATGATGAATGACATGGCAGAGATGCTCGACGCCGCGGGTGCCCGGGACATCGCCACGTACGACGCAGGTTATTCACCAGGCATGGGGATCCACGAGATGGGAACCGCGCGTATGGGCCGCGACCCGGAGTCATCCGTACTGAACAGCTGGAACCAGGTGTGGGATTCACCCAACGTGTTTGTTACCGACGGTGCCTGTATGACTTCATCGGCCAACCAGAATCCTTCGCTCACCTATATGGCACTGACAGCCCGCGCAGCAGCACATGCCGTGGACGAGCTGCATCGGCGAAACATCTAGCCCGAGGAGTTCGGTCATGACAACACATCAATCCCGTCGCGAAGTCATCCTGTTAGCGCTTCGTGTGGCAGGAATCACCACGCTCGCGGGCACCAGCACGCTGTTGAGCGCATGCGCGATTGGGGCCGATCAACGACTCAACGCAACAGGCAGCAAGTTCACCGACCCACAGATTGCCTGGCTCGACGAAGTGGCTGAAACCATCCTGCCCGCAACCAACACACCCGGTGCTAAGGCTGCTGGCGTGGGCGCATTCATCGCCGTGATGGTGACAGACACCTACTCACCGGATGAACGCCGCGTCTTCATGGACGGCATGACAAAGCTCGAATCGGAGTGCATCAGCACATTTCAACGTGGTTATATGGAGGCCGATGCAAACCAGCGTCACGAGTTGCTGGTCCGTCTTGACCAAGAGGTACACGATCATGGACTCACCCTCGGCACCGAAGAACCACCCCACTACTTCCGCATGATCAAGCAGCTGACGTTACTCGGCTACTTCACTTCCGAGATTGGTTATACCCAGGCCATGCGTTACGTGGAAACTCCTGGTCGCTGGGATCCCTGTGTGGACTACCAACCAGGGGAACTCGCATGGGCGCGTCATGCCTGAACTTGAATTGCTCTCGCGTTATGGAGAAGCGCTCAGGTCGAGAATGGCGATGTTGCGAAACTGGATGGGATGTCCTTCGCTCTGCAGGGCGATGTAGCCGGTCTTGAGCGGTGCGCCTTCCGGTTTCAGCTCGGGGCGATGCCCGGACACGACGCCTCCACCAGTAGTCAATCCGCCATAGCGCATCACTGATTCGCCGTTAACAATGTGCTCGACGAGCCGATCCTCATCCACCAGAACTTCCACGTGCACCCATTCCTGGCCGTGAAAGGTCGGCGCGGAAGAGGTGATGCAGTGCGTATCGGTGAAAACCCCTGCGTAGACGATGTGGGTACCGGGAGAGCACATGTTTGCGGTCGGTCGAGGCTTGCCATCACCGCGGCCACCGAGGAACTGAACTTCGATGGAGATGGGGAAGTCCTGGTCCGCGGGCATGGTGTAAGGCGACTGGCTGTGCACCATGACACCGCTGTTCTTGAACGCCCAATCTGGCGCGCCCGGCGCCTGATCACCCACAAAACGGTAGTCGAGTCGCAGCCGGTAGCGGGAATAAGGTTGCTTGAAGAACAGATGCCCGAAGCGGTCGTCGAAGGATTCATAACCCGCGTAAGAGACCACCAGGTTCCCGTCTTCGATGCGGAAGGTATGCGCCGGATCGAGGCCCGTTGCCTGTCCGCGGATTTTAGGTATCCAGCCGTCGAGGTCCTTGCCGTTGAAGAGCTCCACCCATTGTTCCGCTCCGTGCGCAATCATCGGCAATGCCAAAGCCATGAGCAGTATCAGGATACGTCGCATCAGAATCGAATCCGCTTGAGCGCCTGAAGGCTGGAAATGACACTGGCGAGTGCATCCCCGGGATTATCATGTTCAACGAAGTAGTGCCGGACGCCGGAACCGGCCGCAAACAGTGCGGCAAAGTCGATCACCCCCTGCCCAACGTCCACCATCTCGCCAGTGGCGCTACTGTCCTTCACATGACACAGCGGATAACGCTCCGGATCTGCACGCAGATAGGCCGCGCCGTCGGCGCCTGCGTGAGTCACCCAATAAAGATCCAGCTCAAACTTGACCCGCTCCCGGTCACATTCTCTGAGCAAGCGGTCATAGGCGACTTCGCCATCACAGCGCTCAAACTCGAAGTCATGGTTGTGATAACAAAGCTGCACACCGGACTTGAAACACTGATCGCCGAAGTGGTTAAGCAGATCGATAGCTGCCGCATAACCCCTCAGGTTCCTGAGTTCCGGCGACAACCATGGCAGCACCAGGTATTTGCAGCCAATAACCTGCGCCATCGCCAACAATTCTTCGGGTTGGTCTCTGATCAAGTCATAGGGCACATGGGCTGATGGCGCAGTGAGTGCAGTGTTGCGAAACGCCTGCGCGAACTGCTCGGCATTCAAGTTGCCTGTGCCCGCAAGCTCCACTTCGCTGTAACCCGCTGCTGCGACTGCAGCCAGGGTTGCGGCAGCATCCAGCGCCATGGCATTTCGCAAGGTGTAAAGCTGTACGCCTGCGCGTTCGATACGGTGCTGCGTCGCTCGAGCAGGTAGAGCGGTCGCGCCGGCGAGCAACCCGAGAAGGGCAAGGGAGTTCCGACGAGATATCTTCATGAGGGACTCCTTTCCGGGCGCCGCTCGGGTTCACGAAAAACCAGCGCAAAAAGGACTGCGATCCCCGCCGCAAAAGCGCATGGCAAGAGCCAGATCGAACGCCACTCGTGACCTCCCTCGATGAGATGGGCATCGACGACCATGCCGGCGATGTAGGTGCCGATAGCCATGCCGACGCCATAGGTGATGAGTGCAAGAAAACCCTGGGCGCTGGCGCGGATCTCTGATGCCGCCTGCTGATTCACATAAATCTGACCGGTGACGAAAAAGAAGTCATAACACACACCGTGCAGCAGGATGCCAAGGTAGAGAAAGCCCACCAGATCCATGGAACCGTAGGCAAACAGTCCATAACGGACGACCCATGCAACCATACCGACCAGCAACATCCACTTGACGCCAAGACGGCGGAAACACAGTGGCATGGCCAGCATGAACATTGCCTCCGACATCTGACCGAGGCTCATCTTCGCGGCTACGCCCTGCATGCCAAGCTCATTGAGAAAGAGGTTTGCGAAGCTGTAGTAGAACGCGAGCGGGATGCAGATCAGCAGGGAACTCAAGGCGAACAGGCCAAACGACCGGTCCTTGAGCAGCGCCAGCGCGTCGAGCCCGAGTACGTCACCGATCTTCACTTGCTTGCCTTTGGCCGCGGGTGGCGTGTGTGGGAGCGTGAAGCAGTACAGACCCAAAACCATGGAACAGGCTGCGGCCATGGTCATCGGCAGTCGGGTTGCTTCCACGTTGTCGGTGAAGCCGGCCAATACGAAGGTGATGGTCAGCCCCGCGACGATCCACCCAATCGTGCCCCAGACCCGTACGCGCGGAAACTGGGTATCTGGGTCATTCAAGTGCGCGAAGCCGATGCTGTTGGCAAGTGCGAGGCTCGACATGTAGCAGGCGTTGTAAACAAGCAGCGACACGATGATCTCATCCACACGCTCAAGCGTGCTGACGTAGTACAGGATCATTCCACCCGCCAGGTGGAGCACACCACAGATGCGCTCAGACGCAAAAAACCGATCAGCGATCATGCCGACAAAAAATGGCGCAACGATCGCGCCGATATTGTTCGTGAGGTAAGCCGAGCCGATGTCCGTACCGGAGAAACCCAGCCCGTTGAGGTAGGTACCGAGGGTCACGAACCAGGCCCCCCAGACAAAAAACTGCAGGAACATGAGAACGCTGAGACGTGATACAGGGATGCAGTCATGTGAGTACTGATCTTCTCTGGTGCGAGGATAGTGGATCGGAAGGATAACGGGTGTGTTCTCGATGATCATCTGCACCGCACACGTGACTGTCACTGATTTGTCATGTTTGATGGGTCCGATGACTCCTGGAGTCACACCAGAGCAGGGGAGCGGTCAAGTGGTTCGGATCGGGATCAACGGCTTCGGACGCATGGGAAGACTGGCCTTGCGTGCCGGCTGGCGGAAAGCACCGCTCGAGTTTGTGCAGATCAATGAGATTGGCTGCAATGCCCACGGTTCGGCTCACCTGCTTGAGTTCGATTCGATCCATGGCCGCTGGCCACACGACTGTGGCAGCGACGCCGAGGCCGTGTTGGTTGATGGCGCCAGCATGCGTTATTCGATGCAGGCAGATCTTGCGGCGGTGGACTGGTCGGGTTGTGACATCGTCATCGAAGCCACCGGCAAGAACCACAAACACCCGGACACGTTGCAGCAGTACTTTGAACGAGGCGTTCGCAAGGTACTCGTCGCTGCACCTGTCGATGGCGCGCTGAACATGGTCTATGGCGTGAACGATCACTGGTACGATCCTGCGAAACATCATCTGGTGACGGCGGCGTCCTGCACAACCAATTGCCTGGCGCCTGTGGTCAAGGTCATGCACGAGACCATCGGCATCGTGCACGGCAGCATGACGACGATTCATGACATCACGAACACCCAGACGCTCGTGGATACTGGACACAAGGATCTGCGACGCGGCCGTGCGGCCGGGCTGTCGCTCATTCCAACCACGACCGGCTCGGCGCGCGCCATCACGAAGATCTTTCCAGAACTGGACGGCAAGCTGAATGGTCATGCGGTGCGTGTCCCGCTCCTCAATGCGTCGCTCACCGACTTCGTTTTCGAAGCCGCGAGGCCGGTGACGGCGGAGGAGGTCAATGGCCACTTCAAAGCGGCGGCGATGGGATCACTCAAGGGCATTCTGGGGTTCGAAGAGCGCCCGCTGGTGTCGGTGGACTATGTGAATGATCCTCGTTCGGCCATCATCGATGCGCTGTCGACCATGGTCGTGAATGGCACGCAGGTAAAAATCTATGCGTGGTACGACAACGAGTGGGGGTACGTCTGCCGAATGATTGATATCGCGCTCAAGCTTGCACGGGCGCTCTGAATCCCGCATGGACGCAGGCGTTCGCAGCTACCTGATCGTCACAGTGGGCTATTGGGCGTTTACGCTTACCGATGGTGCGCTTCGCATGCTGGTGGTCCTGCACTTCCATCAGCTGGGTTATTCGCCAATCGAAGTCGCGATGCTCTTTCTGTTCTACGAGTTCTTCGGCATTGTCACGAACCTGTATGGCGGTTGGCTGGGTGCTCGCATCGGATTGAATCGAACCATGCATATCGGCATGGCGATGCAGATCATGGCGTTGTTGATGCTGACGGTCCCCGTGGGTTGGCTCTCCATTCCGCTGGTGATGACTGCACAGGCGCTATCGGGCATGGCCAAGGACCTCAACAAGATGTCGGCCAAGGGGAGCGTCAAGCTGCTGGTTGGTGATGACGATGGTTCGCGCCTCCTGAAATTTGTTTCCGTGTTGACAGGATCGAAAAATGCGCTGAAAGGTGCTGGCTTTTTTGTTGGCTCCGTGTTGCTGGCGGTGAGCGGTTTTCAGGGTGCCCTTTGGACCCTGGCTGCATTGCTCACTGTCGTGTTCGTACTGGCGCTCATCCTGCTGAGTACTGACATCGGCAAGCGCAGGAACAAGCCGAAATTTACGGAGATGTTTGCGCGAAAGCGCGAAATCAACTGGCTGGCGGGCGCCAGACTGTTTCTGTTCGGCGCTCGTGATGTCTGGTTCGTGGTGGGCTTGCCGGTGTTCTTGAGTAGTGTTCTGGGCTGGAATTTCATGGCGGTCGGCGCGTTTCTCGCCATGTGGATCATCGGTTATGGCGTGATCCAGGGTCTTGCACCACATGTGCTGCAGCCTCGAGCGAGCAGTCAGTCGCCTGGTGGATCCGCTGCTCGACACTGGGGCGCAATACTGCTGGTAGTCACCACTGTCATCGCCTGGACGCTCGGTCAGGATGGTGATCCGCAGACCATCGTGGTTGCAGGGTTGCTGGTCTTTGGCGTTGTCTTTGCGATCAACTCGGCGTTGCACTCGTATCTGGTGCTGGCCTATGCAGATGCGGACGATGTTTCGATGAATGTGGGTTTCTATTACATGGCCAATGCTGCAGGGCGTCTGCTGGGTACCCTTTTATCGGGTGTGCTCTACCAGACTGCAGGACTGGCCGGCTGTCTGTGGGCAGCTGCGATCATGGTGGGTCTTGCCTTGTTGATGTCGCTGCCACTGCCTGAGGTCAACAGCGGGATTCGATTAACTGGAATCAATGCTTCCGACTGATGCCTGTCAGTAGGTGTATTCCGGGGCGGGACCATATTCCCAGACCATAGATGGCACACAAACAGGCCATCATCGTGGCGGCCGCGCACGGTGCGTTTCTGGCCACTGGCTATTCTGTGGCGTCGGTGAACCACATCGCTGCTGACGCCGGCGTATCGATCAAGACCCTCTATCGACACTTCAGCAGTAAGGAAGACCTGTTCGACGCGGTCATCCAGTCTGCCTGCAGTGACGCGAGAGCAGCAGGGCAATCCCAGGCCGACGACACGGACCCCGACTGGTATGCGTTGGCACCTGCGACTGCGTTGCGCGAGGCGGGTGCGGCCTATCTGCACCACGTGTTGTCACCGGATCAACTGGGGTTGTACCGGGTGGTCATCGCGGACGCCTGGCGCATTCCGGATCTGGGAACTCGCTACGCCGAGGCCACACTGCGTGTGGCAGAAACGTTGTTTGTCGGTTACGTAGACGTCTGGGCGGACAAAGCTGGCTGGAAGATCACCGACAAACGTCAGGCGGCTAGGCTTTTTTGCGGGCTCCTGCGCATGCAGATTTTTGAGGTGACGCTGTTTGGAATGGCGACGCCGTCTGCGGACGAGATCGCGAGCTGTGCGGAACGCGCTGCGCAACGCATGCTGACGCTGCTGGAACAGGGCGACTGCTGACTCAAAGCGGGGTCGGGCGGCCTTTCGCCGAGGTGTGTTCTCGTTTTCCCTTAAGTGCTTGAGCTCCGTGTAACCGAACATCACCGTGCGGATGAAGACTGGCAAGCAGACTAGTTACTGCAGCGTGATTCGAACGCGAGAGAGGAAAGTGGCCTGTGTTTGCTTGGTACGTGGATCGAGCGCCCCGCTGTTCGAGCGCAACTCCGGCTCGTTTGGCGATACACGTTCAGTTGTTTGCAATCAGCTTGGCAATCACAGATCTTATTTCCGTCGATTGATAATAGTGACTGTGCACCATTCGCGTATCGGTCAGTGCAGCCTCGATCTGCGACTTGATGGCAAAAGGATCGTGACTGACGATGCCTCTTAATATGCTCGCACCACTACTGCTGCCAAACTCTTTCGACAGCTCAGCAGACTCGGCTCGCATTGCATCGTTCAACGGCACTAGCTCTGTCACGCCAGGAGGCGTGTTGGAGACGGACACGAAGGACCCTCGATCTATACCAAACGCGGCTTTGAGCATGAGCGAGGGCAGGCTCACCCACGCCAGGCCAGCCGCAAAGACGGCGAGCAGGTATTTGCACCATTCCCATAGCCATTTCGGCAAGGTAACAAGCAGGGTGATGAACCCGATCAACATGAGTGGCAACGCGACACACGCGATCAGCACGGCCAATGCCATCCATTGCAAGGGCGGCACGGGGATGAGCTGCATGAAGCTTGCAATCTTTTGTGCCCGCTCACTCTGCACGTCCCCACGCGCCATTGGGCGCGGGCTCGAATTGCGAACCCATTGAGCGGATGCACTGCCTTGGTTCGCGAGATTGTCATACAGCAGTTTCATCAGCACGTATGCCCCGGTGCGCTGATAGGTGCGCCACTCACGCCCCGCAGGTGGACTGCGCGGCGTGACTGCAAAGGAGACAGTTTTCTCGGCTTTCAGGAATTGTTGGATGAACTTGCGAGGCTGACGAATAATATCCCTGGCGTTGATCAAACCGCGAATGGCTTCATCTTCTTCGAATGCAAAGGCATGCGCATGGCCGCTGCCATACACAGACCAACGCCGGCTGGAAGGGAGCGGGCGAAGGATCTCCAGAAACATGGCCGCAAGTACCGCGACAATTCCCGCAAGCAGGTAAGCCCTCTCATCACCACTGCGGATCACAAACTGCCAGATACCAACTGTCAGCACAGCAGTCATTGCCGACCAATTCAGCCATGGAAAATTGAACGAGATACCTCTGGTAAAGCTCAGTACTGGCGTTCCCAGCGTGATGACCGCACCCAACTTGTTCGGCAGTTGATCCAATTCCCCCAAGGCATTGGTCACTACATTGCCACCATGCGAGTGTGCGATCAGCTGGTAACTTTTTATCGCTGGGTCATTCTCAAGATCGGTAAGCAGGGCTGCCAGGGCGCGGCCACCGCTACGGCGCTCCGACTCAAGATTTGAGCCTGTCCATGCAAAGATCTCACGGTGTCCGTTGAACCCCGCCCAACAGCGTGCAGCGGAGCCATTCTCAGCCAGGAGCGCATCCAGCCTGGTGCAAAACGCGCTTCCCGGTTGCCACCAATCCACTTTGTCGTGCTTAAACTCGTTAGCAAAGGTGCCGTGAATCAGCAGTACAGGATCCGACGCTGACACCGGAGTCTTCGTTGGCTGCGGTGCCGGTCGAGGGTTGAGGGGCGGCCGCGATGACTGAATGGTGATGCCCATGAGCACAAAATGTTACCCCACCGCTCAGTTGGTCGCCAGTTGGTGCACCTATCCGCCCCCTGCAGCCGCTCGCTCATACCCTGCTGTTGGAGGTGTAGCGTTACCGGTCCTCTGATGGCTTGAGCAGCCGGCCAGAGTTTCTCGCAAGCTCTGGGTCAGAACAACGTGGCTTCTACGGTATCTGAAGCTACCTACAGATCAGTAAGTACGTCTGTGGTCCTCGAAGACCTCACCGATCTTCACGAGTTGAAACAGAGCACGAGAAGGCAATTTCGGACGTTGCCTGGGCAGCACACTCGAATTCGCTCGTTGACGCAACAGCAACGGGCGCCAACGAGTCTACTGCGGGGCAGTGTTCGATCGCGTGTAGACGCGTTCTCCCGCAATCCAGGTCGAGGATAGAAGATATAGACGCCCCCTTCTTGACTTGAGATCTGCCATCGAAGATGGATATCTCAAGTGGTTGATCGGCCACGAGAACAATCAGGAGGCGTCTATGAACGAGAATGTAGTGTGTGTTGGGATCGATGTCGATGACGTGCAGTACCACGGTTTGGCATTGGATCGGCGGACCGGAGAGGTTTTGAGTTTTCAATGTCGTCCGACCCTGAAGGGACTTGTTGGACAGCTGGTGAAGGTGCGTAAACACTTTGGCGGTGCTGCGCTGAAGGTTTGTTGCGAAGCTTCGTATGTAGGCTTCTCACTGCAGCGCGATCTGCAGGACCATGGTTATGTGTGCGAAGTGGTATCGCCATCGAGCATTCCGCGGCGAGCGGACAAGTCGGTGAAGACGGATCGGATTGATGCGGCGGAACTGGCGGAGTTCTATGCGAACGGTCTATTGACGATTGTTACGCCACCGGATGCGGAGGTTGAACAGGATCGGGATCTGTTGCGCTCGCGGCACCGGTTGATCCAGCAGCAGGGAGATCTGCGACGGCATATTCAATCGCTGCTGCGGCGCAACGGGTTGCACTACAAGGCCGAGTGCGCCAGCAAGACGCACTGGCGTACACATCTCTATGGTTGGATGGAAAGGACGATAGAGGGATGTACGGGCAGTCTGAAGGTGAACCTGTCGCTGTTGTTCAGACAGCTGAAGAACCTGGATGAGATCCTGGTTGCTTATGGTGTGGAAGTCGAAGCTCTGGCGGTGGCACCGAGATATGAGGAACCGGTCAAGGCGCTGACTTGCTTCTTCTATCGGAAGGGGGCGTCAAGAACCTGTTTGCGTTGACGATGATGACCGAGATCGGTGATGTGAAGCGGTTCGCGCATCTTCCCCATTTGGGTCAGTTGGTCTCGTGGGCTGGCATGGATGTTCGGGAGTACGCATCGGGCGGTAAGTCGAACCGACTGGGGATCACACGGCAGGGCATCGATACCTGCGCACGG
>JANNBJ010000085.1:0-22758 GCA_031385325.1 Gammaproteobacteria bacterium
CGGCGCCATCCCAGGCTTCCGGTTCGACCCGCGCTTCCAGCCGCTCCCACACCCTCATCACCGTTGGCGCATCGTCGACCTGGCATGCAAAACGGGCGAAGGCATTAAGATTCCAATCGTTGGGATAAGCGGTCGTCATCTGCTGGAACCCTGCGCGCATTCGTAGCCAGTCGGCTTGACCACTGTGAAACATGTCATCACTGCGGTTGGCCCATTGGATTCGTGCATACAGTTCATCGCCGTAGCTATCAACGCTATCGGCTGTTTCAGCTGCCAGGCGCGCCAGCGCTTGTGGCGAACCGCCCCAGCGAGGACTAAGCCTACGTGAAGCATTGAAGTGGATTGGCAGGTAACGAGGATGCAGGCGAAGACCTTCCGCATGCAAAGCGAGCAGCTGTTCTACCGGCCAGCCTTGTAAGAGGGCCACCTCCAACATGCTGGAAATCCAGCCGGCATCTGAACGCATCGACTCGGGCAACTCGAGCAGTGCACGACGCGAGAGTTCGACATTTTCCTTGAAGACCAGTTTATCTTCCGGTGCAACATCCCGCGCCCAACCCTGGCCGCGATGAAACCACCCGTAGTCAATGTACCAGCTCGCCAAACCGACGTTTGCAGTCACCGAACCGGGTACGCGTTTCACCCACTCTTCCAGCAGCTTGCGTTGATGTAGCAGTGCCGCTTTATCCAGTCCAAGCTCATCTGCCTCCGACCAGGTACCGGCCACTCCCGCATAGATGGCTGCCAATCGCGGCTGACCATCCTCAATGACACTTTGGGAGGACCGCGCCTCTTCGGCTGCTGCTTCGAGAGCCTCAAATTCGCGGGCGACGAGCATGGCGTAGTAAGTCCCGACCTCAGCCACCATCGGTCGACCCTGAGGTTTGGCATACCCGATATGGGGGAACAGACAGAGCGCCAGTACCATGACAATCCAACGCATCTGCAACTCCTTGAGTAGCTTCTTCACCTCGGACAACTGGTATTGGTCAGTCAATCGCCGAGAACGAAAATCAAGAGAATTGTCTACGCAAACATGTGCTTAAACGTTGATAGATTTCACTCTGGATTGGACAAGCAGAACCCGTACAGGGCATAGGGACGCCCAGGTGCCTAACATAGGAGGAACACCGGGCGTCTTACACAGCCAGAACGATGGTTGAGTCCAGCGCTCTACTGGGAGAAGTCTGACGACTCAGCGGGTTGATGACACACGGCTCACTTTTTGGCAGAAGCCGCCGCCTGCCGTCTGAGCCAAGGGGAACCCTCCTGAGCCGTACTCATGTCCAACAGTTTATCCTTTCGAGCCAGCAGATCTTCATATGTCACATCCGCGCCCAACTCAACATCATCGTTGGTAAAGATCGCCGACACCGAGAATCGTCCATTTCCAGCGTGAATCGTCACACCATTTGGCGCATCTTCACTGGACATGAGAATCACTGCCGGCGTAACCAGTTTTGGATGACGGGCAGGATCCGGATTATCAAGATTTTCGTTCCGGCCAGGAATGGTGTTGATCAAACGCGTTGCCGCGGCTGGTGCAAGGGTATTGACGCGTACATTCTTGCTCACGCCCTCCTTTGCCAGCACGTTCATCATTCCCAACATGCCCATCTTCGCCGCGCCATAATTGGACTGGCCAAAATTCCCGTAAATACCTGAGGCCGAGCTGGTAAACACAATTCGCCCATAGTTCTGATCGAGCATGATCGGCCATGCGGCATGGGTCACATAAGCTGTGCCGTTGAGGTGGACGTCCATGACGATGTCCCAGTCTTCAAGCGACATCTTGCGGAAACTCTTGTCCCTCAGAATGCCGGCGTTGTTGACAAGAATATGCACGGTACCAAACGCTTTTACTGCATCATCGATGATCGACTTTGCGCCTTCCTTGCTGGATACCGATGCCTTGTTGGCGATCGCTGTGCCGCCGGCCGAGCGAATTTCCGCGACGACCAGATCTGCCGCGTCACCAGAGCCACGTCCATCGCCGCTGCCACCCAGATCGTTGACCACGACGAAGGCGCCACGGCGGGCGAACTCAAGCGCATGCGCCTTACCCAGGCCACCACCGGCACCGGTAATGACAACCACCTTATCCTTGAACTCGCTCATGTCTCCCCCTGTCTTTTTTCGCTTCGATGTCTGTATTTGTAGCGCAGCCTGCTTGATTTGGCCACCACCGAAGGCAGGTCAACCAGAGGCGATCCGAACGCCAAGCATCGCCGCCAGTACGCAGCCGACGGTGGTTGTTATCACATAGGTGCCCGCAGACCACCATCGTCCTTCACCAATCAGGATAACCGCGTCCATGGCAAACGCCGAATACGTCGTGAATCCGCCAAGTAAACCGGTCACCAGCAGAAACCTGCCCCAGGATTCGAACCATTCGCTTCCCGCCAGCGCACCGATGGCCAAACCAATGATCAGCGAGCCCACCAGATTCACGATGAAGGTCGGCCACGGGCCAGGCAGGAACGAAGTCAGGCCGATACCGAGCAGAAGGCGCGTCACCGCACCGACAGCGCCGCCTGCCGCAACCATCAGCACCTGAACAACGCCTGGACTCATGGCGTCCCGCCTTCCTTCGCTGGTTGTTGTGCCTGGACATCCATCGCCCGGAGTCGTTCGAGCCGTTGTTTTATCCTGATCTCAAGTCCTGCATCTACAGGATCATAGAATCGCGTTCCACGTAACTCGTTGGGGAAATAGTTTTCCCCGGCAGCATACTGATCACCTTCGTCGTGTGCGTAGCGATAGTCTTTGCCAAAGCCCATGCCTTTCATCATCGATGTTGGCGCATTGCGCAGATGCATCGGCACTTCATGACTGGGTGAATGACGCACCAGTTCCATCGCCTTGTTGAACGCGAGGTACGTCGCATTGCTTTTTGGCACCGCAGCCAGATAAACCACCGCCTGCGCAATCGCAAGCTCGCCTTCCGGTGATCCCAGCCGCTGAAAGGTGTCCCATGCAGCGATGGCAATCTGCAGTGCGCGAGGATCTGCGTTGCCGATATCTTCGCTCGCCATGCGAACAACACGGCGCACGATATAGAGCGGATCACAGCCTCCATCCAGCATCCGGCACAACCAATACAGAGCCGCGTCCGGGTCACTGCCACGCACACTCTTGTGGAGCGCCGAGATCTGCTCGTAGAACAGGTCGCCTCCTTTGTCGAATCGGCGAATCCGTTCACCCGCGGCGCTGTGTACATCCGCCAATTCCAGGCTGTTGTCAGCCCCTCTGAACTGGGCCGCGATTTCCAGCAGGTTGAGTAAGCGGCGAGCATCACCATCCGCCAGATCACACAACAAACGGCGTGCATCCGGCAGGACCACCAGCTCGAGCAACATCGCAGCCCGATCGATAATGCCCTCAAGATCCGCATGCGTGAGAGATTTCAGAACCAGTACACGTGCCCTCGACAACAGCGCTGAATTGACTTCGAACGAAGGATTTTCTGTGGTTGCGCCAATGAACGTGACCGTGCCGTCTTCGACGTGTGGCAGGAAGGCATCCTGCTGAGCTTTGTTGAAGCGATGCACCTCATCAACAAAGAGCAGCGTCTGCTGGCCTGTTACCAGACGCTCTCGCGCGGAGTCGACGGCAGCTCTGATGTCCTTGACCCCCGCCAGTACGGCGGAGATCGAGATCAAGTGTAATCCGCAGTGTTCTGCCAGCAGTTTCGCAAGCGTCGTCTTGCCAGTTCCTGGTGGTCCCCACAGGATGATCGACGACAGGCGACGGGTCGCCAAAGCACCCGCCAACGGCTGACCAGGCCCAAGGAGATGTCGCTGTCCGACAAAGTCTTGAATCCTGCGCGGACGAAGCCGATCGGCGAGTGGTCGCTGATCGTTCACCCCTGCAGGACTTCCGTACCGGCTGGAACCTTGAGTACAAACGGCTCGGCTGGCGCAGGTGATTTCGCCGCTGACTTGAATTCCAGGCGCAATCGCCCGCCAAACTCATCGAGGACATCGAGGCGCTTCAGTGACTGCGCTTCCAGCCAGATTTCCACACGCTGCGCCTTGGCTTGCGGCTTCAGCGGCGTCAGCATGAAGTACTCCGCTTTGCCGCGCTGATCATGGGAGAGTAACTGGAATTCGTCCTGCAATCGCCCATCTGGCCGGCTCAGGATACCGAGCGGCGTGCCTTCCAGCGCCTGCGCCAATTCACGTTCGGTTACTTGTTCGAGATCCGGGTCGTAGACCTTGAGCTGCTGCCCGTCTGAAACGATGATCTGAGGATAAGGGTCATCAACAACCCAGCGGAATTTCGGCCGTTGCATGATGAAGCGGCCGGTGGCGAACTCCACCAGTTCACCTTCCACACCATGCACATACTGTTCAAAGGTCACGTCGAGTTGATCGAGTCCAGCCAACACATGCTCAAGCCTTTCGATCTGCGCATCGGCGGCGCGTACGGAACCGGCCGTCAGCAGAAACAACAGGACGACACACAGGCGCGCACTCATGAAATACCTTACTCCCGATGCGGAACCAGAACTTCTCGGCTGCCATTCGAATTCATAGTGGTGACGATGCCCGACATTTCCATTGCTTCGATCAAGCGGGCGGCACGGTTGTAGCCGATCCTGAGTTTGCGTTGCACACTGGAAATCGACGCTCGTCGCGACTCGATGACATATTGAACCGCCTCATCATACAGCGCATCTTCCTGCTCGGTCTCGGCTGCCCCGCCACTGCCCTCAATTGCCAGGAACGGTTCGTCGTCGCCTCCAGTCAGCACGCTTGGATCGTAGTCAGGTTCACCGCGCGCCTTCCAGTCTGAAGCGACTCTATGCACCTCTTCATCAGACACAAACGCACCATGCACACGCAACGGCAATGCGGTTCCTGGCGGCAGGTAGAGCATGTCGCCATGACCAAGCAGTTGTTCGGCGCCACCCTGATCGAGAATCGTGCGTGAGTCGATCCTGGATGAGACCTGAAAGCTCATGCGGGTCGGAATGTTGGCCTTGATCAGGCCAGTGATCACATCCACCGAAGGCCGCTGCGTCGCCAGGATGAGGTGAATCCCGGCAGCCCGCGCTTTCTGCGCTATTCGTGCGATGAGTTGTTCAACCTTTTTCCCGACCACCATCATCATGTCGGCAAATTCATCGATCACAACGACGATAAATGGCAATGCAGAGAGTGTTCTCGGCCGACCTTCTTCGTCATACGCGTTGATCGGATCCTGCAACGGTGCACCGTTCTTGATCGCTTCCCGCACGGCCTTGTTGTAACCGGCGAGGTTGCGTACACCCAAACTGGCCATCAGCTTGTACCGACGCTCCATCTCGCCGACACACCAGTTCAAGGCATGTGCCGCATCGCGCATGTCCGTCACGACAGGGGTCAGCAGATGGGGGATACCTTCGTAGACCGACAGTTCCAGCATCTTCGGATCCACCAGAATCAGCCGGACTTCTTCGGGTGTCGCCTTGTACAGGATGCTGAGCAGCATCGCGTTCACCCCAACCGACTTGCCAGAACCGGTGGTTCCGGCAACCAGCAAATGTGGCATTCGACCGATGTCAGCGATAACCGGCTCACCGCCGATATCCTTGCCCAGTGCCAGGGTGAGTGCGGACTTGGCTTCCTGGAAGGTTTCGCTGCCAAGAATCTCCTTGAGCCGAACCGTCTCACGAACCTCATTGGGAATCTCGATGCCGACCACCGACTTACCGGGAATCACTTCGACAATCCGGACACTGATGACAGCGAGTGAACGAGCCAGATCTTTGGCCAACGCACTGATTTTCTGAACTTTCACGCCGGCCGCTGGCTGCAACTCGAAGCGAGTAATGATCGGGCCAGGCATGACGGACTCAACTTTTGCATCCACGCCAAAGTCGCGCAGCTTGATTTCCAGCAAACGTGACATGGCCTCCAGTGATGCTGCGGAATAACCACCCTCGGTCTTTTCAGCCATGCCTTCGAGCAGGTCAAGATCCGGCATTCCTGCGTCAGCCGGCGCTCGAAACAGAACTTTCTGGTCAGCCTTGCGGCGTACCGGTGGCGCTGGCGGCCGAATGGTCGGTGTCGTCCTGACAGGCTCGGCGATCAGTTTTTCTTCTGCCTGTTCCGAATCGACGTTTTCCTCCAGCTGTTCGGATTCATTGACTGGATCGACAGGTCTTTTTTTACGGCGTGGTTTGGGGACTACGGGTTCGAACGTGCGCTGGTACCAGCGATCCCGCACCGTGTCGTACAGCGCCAGTAACCTGAAATTCAGGACGTGGAGTATGCGGCCGGCATGTTCGGCAACAACCAACCAGGAAAATCCGGCCGCCGCCTGAGCGCCAACCAACACGATGGTCACCATGAAAATGGTCAAACCGACCCAGCCGAACACGCCCACACCAACGTCGCCCAGCCACTGCCCGAAAATTCCGCCATTGCCTGCAGGCAGTGACTCGTCAGCTGTAAAGTGCATGTGCATGAGTACACACAACGCCAGCAGCATGCTCGACCAGCCCAGTGTCCGGATGAGCGTCACGAGCCAGATGGCCTCTTCTTCCCGGTGTTTCACCAGACGCCAGCCGATGATGACCAGCATGATGGGAAGCACCCAGGCGATCCAGCCAAACAATGTCAGTACCACGTCGGCAAACATCGCACCGAAATGTCCAACCAGGTTCTGCACCTCGACACCGCTACCGGTGTAGGTAAATGACGTGTCGTATGGGGAATATGAACCAATCGCGAGTGCCACAAAGAGCCCTAGCGCAATCAATCCGACGAGGCTGATCTCTCGAAGGGGAATGCTGTCCTGCATACTGCCCGTGCCTGTCCTGTCCAGTGAGAAGCCGCGCCAGTCTACCCGCGCTGGAATTCGGGAACAATGTTGATGAAATACAAGTGCTTGGCCAGCAGAGTTGCTGCCTGCGACCGAACCCCCGCCAACCGATGCCGGGATGGGCAGACCGCCACCTTTCCCCTATGATGACCAGCTTCGCAGCCAGCCAGGAATCAACATGCGTCCGGACAAGAAGGCCATCGTCGACGAAGTATGGGATGACGCCCGTATTGCGGGATTCCTGCACAAGCCGCCGATGGGCGATGGTGAAAGTCCGGACTTCAGCATCCTGTTGAACGCCTATCGGAGCATGCGTGTTGAAGACTTCGCAAGATTTCTGCCAGTGTACAAAGCCGCCGGCAAGTCTGTTGACTCCCCGAACAAACATGGCCAGAGCCTGAGCGAGCACATTGCTCCGCAACGCAAGGCGGCGCCGTTCATCGAGGTGATCAACCAGTTCCGGTAGGCCATCCATGAGTGACGAAGGCTCGCCACGCATCCCGTTGCAGCGCTTTTCTTCAACACGCTTTTCCACGCCTCGCTTTCCTTCGCCCGATCAGGCGCAGCCGAACGGTCTGCTGGCGCGCGGCGGCGTGCTGAACCCGGACTGGATCCTCGCCGCCTATCGTCAAGGAATCTTCCCCTGGTTCGAGTCGGACCAATCACCCATCCTGTGGTGGAGCCCCGATCCAAGGGCCGCAATCAAGCCAGGTGACGTTCGGGTCACACGAAGTCTGGGCAAGGCGATACGCAACAGACCATTTGATGTCTGCATGGACCATGATTTCGGGTCCACGATCAGAGGTTGTGCAGAACGGTCGGTCCGCGAGGACGTGGGTACCTGGATCACGCCCCGGATGCAGCAGGCTTATGCCGAACTGCATGCTGCCGGATATGCGCATTCGGTAGAAGTCCGACAGGACGGCGCGCTGGTCGGCGGCCTCTATGGTCTGTCCTTTGGCAGCCTGTTTTTCGGCGAATCCATGTTTTCGTGCACCACGGACGCGTCAAAAGTCGCCTTTGTCGCACTGCACATCCAGCTTCGTCGATGGAGATTCACGCTGCTTGACTGCCAATTGCCAAATGCACATCTGACTACCTTGGGGGTCCGAACCATGGCCCGCAGCCGCTTTCTGATACAACTCGACGCCGGCCAGCGCGACCCCGACCGATTGGGTAGCTGGCATCTGGACCCGGATTGGCGCGATGATCTGCCACAACTGAGCGGACACGCTGGCCCATGAAACCGGAAACTTCGGAGCTGCGTTTTTTCCTGACACCGGAGCATCCATGCAGCTACCTGCATGATCGCCAGGCGAAGACCCTCTTTCTCGACCCCAGAGAGACGATCTCGTCGAGCATGTACGCCCGGCTCACCCAACTCGGTTTTCGCCGCAGCGGCGGACACCTGTATCGCCCACAGTGCGCAGGATGTACCGCCTGCATCCCAACCCGACTTAAAGTCGAAGCGTTTGCGCCTAATCGCTCGCAACGACGAACGATCCGGCGCAACCTGGATTTGCGCTTCGAAATCACAACCGCCGCATTTTCGGGCGCCGCTTTCACTCTTTACGAACGCTATATCGCCAACAGACACGATGACGGCGATATGTTCCCAGCCAGCGAGGATCAGTTCCGTTCATTCTTGCTGAGCCCATGGGCCAGCACCTACTTCCTCTGCGGTTATCTCGGCACAGCGCTGGTGGCTGTCGGCGTGTTTGATCGTCTCGACAACGGAATATCTGCTGTTTATACGTTTTATGATCCCAGACTGGACATTCGCAGCCTGGGAACGCAGATGATCCTGGAGGAGATCAACCTGACGCAGGAATTGAACCTGCCTTACCTTTACCTGGGTTACTGGATCAAGGATTCAGAAAAGATGCGGTACAAAACCAACTACCGGCCCGTGCAGCTGCTTGTGAACGGCCAATGGGTTGATTTGCGTTAGTACTCCCGCATGGGGCAGAATTCGCCGTCATTTTTTGCCCCTTCAGGAGTGTATGGCGAAAGAAGAACAGATCGAAATGGATGGTACCGTGGTGGACACGCTGCCCAACACAATGTTCAGGGTGCAGCTCGATAACGGCCACATCGTCACCGCCCATATCTCCGGCAAGATGCGGAAGAACTACATCCGCATTTTAACCGGTGACAAGGTCAAGGTTGAACTCACGCCCTACGATCTGACCAAAGGACGAATCACATTCCGTAAGTAGACGTCTTTCCGCACCGCTCGACCTCGGCTGAGGTTCCCCGACCCGAATCAGTGGACCACAGCCTCTTCGATCTCAATCGCCAGCTCGCCGTCATTGGTCGTCACATGAACGGTGCCGCCGTGCTTGGCCAACTTGCCAAACAACACCTCTTCAGCAAGCTCCTTCTTGATCTTTTCCTGAATGATGCGCTGCATGGGTCTCGCACCCATTTTTTCGTCATAGCCTTCTCGGGCCAGCCACTCACGCGCTTCGTCATCAACTTCTAGCATGACCTTCTTCTCGTCGAGCTGCGCCTGCAGTTCAGTGAGGAACTTGTCCACCACCGTGAGGATCGTGGCCCGCGACAGAGAACCGAACATGACGATCGCATCAAGCCGGTTGCGAAACTCTGGTGAGAACATTTTCTTGATCGCTTCCATGCCATCGGAGCGGTGATCCTGTTCGGTAAAACCGATAGACGCCCGACTCATGTCCTGGGCACCGGCGTTGGTGGTCATGATCAACACGACATTGCGGAAATCGGCCTTGCGACCGTTGTTGTCCGTGAGCGCACCATGGTCCATGACCTGCAGCAGCAGGTTGAACACATCCGGATGGGCCTTCTCGACCTCGTCCAGCAACACCACGCTATGCGGATGCTTGGTGACGGCTTCGGTCAACAAACCGCCCTGGTCGAACCCTACGTAGCCTGGAGGTGCTCCAATCAGCCGGGAGACGGTATGTCGCTCCATGTATTCAGACATGTCGTAGCGCAGCAACTCGACGCCCATGATCTTGGCCAACTGGCGACAGACCTCGGTCTTGCCGACGCCAGTCGGGCCAGCGAACAGGAACGAACCGATCGGCTTTTCACCAGCTTTCAAGCCGGCGCGCGAAAGTTTGATCGCCGCTGACATCTGATCGATGGCATTGTCCTGGCCGAAGACCACCATCTTCAGCTTCTTGTCCAGATCACGCAGTGCTTCCTTGTCAGAGGACGACACCTGCGCGGATGGGATACGCGCAATTTTCGCGACCACCAGTTCAACATCACCTGGTCCGATCGTCTTTTTGCGCTTGCTTGGTGGCAACAGCTTTTGTGCCGCTCCGGCTTCGTCTATGACGTCGATCGCCTTGTCAGGCATGAATCGATCATTGATGTACTTGGCTGCCAGTTCGGCGGCGACACGCAGTGCCTTGTCGGTGTAACGCAGGTCGTAATGATCTTCGAACCGACTCTTCAGCCCCTTGAGGATCTGGTACGTCTCATCCACCGTAGGTTCGACCACATCGATCTTCTGGAATCGGCGGGACAACGCGCGATCCTTGTCGAAAATGCCGCGATATTCCTGATAAGTGGTCGAGCCCATGCATTTGATCTCGCCTGACGCGAGCATCGGCTTGAGCAGATTCGAGGCGTCCATGACACCACCTGACGCAGCGCCGGCACCGATGATGGTGTGGATTTCATCAATGAAGAGGATGGCGCCTTTGTCCTTCTTCAACTCGGCCAACAGCATCTTGAAACGCTTTTCGAAATCACCTCGATACTTGGTACCAGCAAGCAGCGCACCAAGATCGAGCGAATAAACCGTGCATTCCGCAACAACATCGGGCACCTGACCGTCGACAATACGTTTGGCCAGACCTTCGGCAATCGCGGTTTTACCGACACCGGATTCACCCACCAGCAACGGGTTATTCTTGCGCCGACGGCACAACACCTGGATCACCCGCTCAAGTTCGACTTCGCGCCCGACCAACGGATCAATCGAGCCTTTCCGTGCCTGCTCATTAAGATTCGAAGCAAAAGCGATCAGCGCACTTTGCTGGCCGCCTTCGGCCGCCAGCGCTTCTTCTTCCTGCTCGTTCGCGCCCTCACGATTCACACTTTCGCCCGTGACCTTGGGAATGCCGTGCGCGATGTAGTTCACGACATCGATACGTGCGATGTTCTGGGCCTTGAGGAAATACACCGCCTGACTTTCCTGTTCGCTGAAAATCGCGACCAGCACGTTTGCGCCAGTGACTTCCTTGCGCCCGGATGACTGGACATGGAACACCGCCCGCTGCAGTACACGCTGAAAACCGAGCGTTGGCGTGGTATCGCGATCGGTGTCACCGGCTGGTATCAGCGGTGTGGTGGACTCGATGAATTCCTTGAGATCAGTGCGTAATTTGTCGATATCACAACCAACCTTCTGCAGCACATCAACTGCGGTGGTGTTATCGAGGAGTGCCAGCAGAAGATGCTCCACGGTCATGAATTCGTGCCGTTTGCTCTTCGCCTCACGGAACGCGTGATTAATCGTGACTTCCAGATCTTTGCTCAACATCGCAAGTTCCTCTTGTACGTTCCGTTGCCGCCTTCGGGCGGCCAAAACACCGGTATCTACCGGGCCACTGCCTAATCTTAGATCAAGCGCACTACTTTCGGTTCATTCAGTGTACTGCGCGTACTGTACCAGCAATTGAGCGCAGCACTTTTTGTGCCGTTGTTCGCAGATGAAGGACGTTGCATGGGGGCACTAGTCCGTTATCTCAATAGTGCACTTGAGCGGATGATGACTTTCCTGGGCGTAGATATTCACCTGATCACACTTGGTCTCGGCGATATCACGCGGAAAAGTGCCCACCACTGCTGCGCCTTCAGTGTGGACGACAAGCATCAAACGGGTGGCCTTCTCAACGTCATAGGCAAAGAATTTCTGGATGACATGGACCACAAACTCCATTGGCGTGTAGTCATCGTTCAGCAAAATGACCTTGAACATCGGTGGTCGCGCCAGCTTCGGCTTGGATGCCGCTGTGGCAACGCCGCTACCAGTATCAATGCCTGACGGGTCGTCTTCGTCTGCACAGACGATGACGGGTAATGACCTTTGAGTTGTGATCTCGGAAAACAATCCATCCTCCTTTTCAGAACCAAGTCTATGCGCAGCGTCAGCGTTGTCCAATCAGCAGACACGCAGAATTGCTTCACCCTTACTACCAACTTGACTTTGCGCCTGTAAAGGATGAATAGTCAGAGCCTCCTGGGGGGGCAGATTCGAGGGCCGAAGTGGCGATTGGCAAAGTAAAGTGGTTCAACAACGCCAAGGGCTATGGTTTTGTTGTTGCAGACGAAATGACGGACGACCTGTTCGCGCATTTTTCTTCCATCGTTATGGATGGATATAAAACGCTCAAAGCCGGACAGGATGTCGAGTTCGATATCACCGATGGTCCAAAAGGCAAACATGCCATCAACATCCGTCCGACTGAAGCAGGTGTTCACGTCAACCTGCCGGAGATCGACCATGTTGATAACGGGTTGGCCGAAGAAGATCAGGTGCGACGGCAACAACGCTGAAAGAGCTCTTGGTCAGAGGGTGATCCCGTTATTTTGAACGGGGCCAAACTTCTGCATGCAGTAAATCGACGACGTCGTTTCATGCCGTTTCATGTCAATGCACAGGCTTGTCATTGGCATGACTGTCGCACCACCAGATCATTCAAATCTCCTTGTCGATGCGGAAGTTCTGAACAAGTCGCCGAAACAACTTGTTCAGAGGACTATGCATGCTCGGCCTTACATCGCCTGAATAACGGCCTTGCCAAATTCGCTGCACTTGAGCAGCCTGGCACCTTTCATCAACCGCTCGAAGTCATAGGTCACCGTCTTCTTCGAGATGGCTCCCTCAACACCTTTGATAATCAGATCGGCTGCTTCGCGCCAGCCCATGTACCGAAGCATCATTTCAGCAGAGAGAATCAGCGACCCCGGATTCACCTTGTCCTGACCCGCGTATTTCGGAGCGGTTCCATGGGTAGCTTCAAACAACGCAACGGTGTCACCGATGTTGGCTCCGGGTGCGATCCCGATACCACCAACCTGCGCGGCCAGCGCGTCGGAAAGGTAATCCCCATTCAGATTCAGTGTCGCAATCACTTCATATTCGTCAGGCCGGGTCAGCACTTGCTGCAGCATCGCGTCTGCGATGACATCCTTGATCACGATTTGCCTGCCGGTGCGTGGATTCTTGAAGGAATGCCATGGTCCACCATCCAGTGGCGTGGCGCCAAACTCCTGGCGGGCCAGCTCATAACCCCAATCCTTGAAGGCACCTTCAGTGAACTTCATGATGTTGCCCTTGTGGACCAGCGTCAGCGAACCGCGGTCGTTGTCCACGACATACTTCAGGGCCTGGCGAATCAGCCGCTTGCTGCCGTCCCGCGAAACCGGCTTGATGCCGATACCACAATGTTCAGTGAAGCGAATTTTCTGTACGCCCATTTCTTTCTGCAGATAAGCGATGAGCTTGTCCGCTTCCTTGGAATCTGCGGCCCATTCGATACCCGCATAGATGTCTTCCGTATTCTCACGGAAGATCACCATGTCGGTCTTCTCGGGTGACACAACCGGGCTCGGGACCCCGGTGAACCAGCGCACGGGGCGAAGACACACATAGAGGTCCAGTTCCTGGCGCAGAGCCACGTTCAGTGACCGTATGCCACCACCGACCGGCGTGGTCATCGGACCTTTGATACCCACCACGAACTCTCGCATTGCATCCAGCGTTTCTGCCGGCAACCACTCATCCTCTCCGTAGACTTCCAGAGATTTTTCGCCAGAGTAGATCTCCATCCAGGCGATCTTCTTCTTGCCACCGTAAGCCTTGGCGACAGCCGCATCGACGACTTCAATCATGACCGGGGTGATGTCGACGCCAGTACCGTCACCTTCAATGAACGGGATGATCGGGCGATCTGGAACATTCAGACTGCTGTCTGCGTTGACAGTGATTTTGGCGCCGTCCTTCGGCACCACGATGTGCTGATAAGCCATGAGTTCTCCGTTCGGTATGGAATTCAGTGTCGGATCGGATGCGGGGCCAACGCCGTGTCCAGAGCAGCACGCACAGATCAGTGTTCGTCGGGATTATAGACGCGTGAGTGAACCGCAGGCGAGAAACGATGGCCAAAAAAATGCGATGCGTTCGAACAAGATTCCTGTGCGGAACAATCAGGACGACCAGCCCTTGCGGCGCTCTACATCGCCCGGCGTCGACTCGATCCAGTGCACACCACTGTCCCGCTCTTCGCGCTTCCAGAACACGGCATCAGTTTTCAGGTAATCCATCAAAAATTCGCAGGCTGCAAACGCAGCCGGACGATGAGTAGAAGCAACCTGCACGAGCACAATCTGATCCCCGGCCAGCATCCGTCCAACACGATGCACAACCACCACATCGAGTATCGGCCAGCGTGTTCCCGCCTGTTGAACGATAGCCTCGATACTGGATTCAGTCATGCCTGGATAGTGTTCAAGTTCAAGCACTTGCACCGGATCATTGGCATGACGATCACGAACCAGACCCACAAAGGTTGCGACTGCCCCAGCCGCCCCGCCAACACGCAGCCGCTGTGCCTGCCACTCGGCGCCAACATCAAAATCTTCAGCACAGACCCGGATCTCGATGTGCATGCCTATCCTCCGGTAACCGGTGGGAGGAAAGCGATTTCGTCACCGGCCATGAATGCCGTGTGTCCATCCCAAAGGCTCTGATTGCGGGCCAGTCGAGTGTTCTGTGCGAACAGCGAGTCCACCACGGTGCCAGTGAGCTGCAACTCCAACGCGTTACGCAGCGCGGCGACTGAACCATCGGGCACATCTAGCATGATTTCCCTCATGCCGGTGACTTCACGTAGTCGAGCCAGAAAAAGCACTCTCAGCTGCATCAGGTAACGACTTCCCAGGTTCCCGACTTGCCACCGGACTTGTGCATGAGCCGGGTGTTTTCAATCACCATGCCGCGGTCAATGGCCTTGCACATGTCATAGACCGTGAGGGCTGCGACGGTCGCGGCTGTCAGCGCCTCCATCTCCACGCCAGTCTTGCCCGTCAATCGACACTCGGCCTGGATCACGAGCCGGTCAGGTGCTCGCACTTCGAAGTCGACAGAGACTTTCGACAACATCAGCGGATGACACAACGGGATCAATTCACTGCAGCGCTTTGCGGCCTGGATGCCGGCAATGCGCGCCGTCGCAAACACCTCCCCCTTGTGCAGACGATTCTCGACGATGGCGGTAAGGGTCGCGGGGGCCATGCGAATTTCGCTAGCGGCAACGGCGCGACGTACCGTTTCATCCTTGCTGGAAACATCGACCATGTTGGCCTGGCCACGTTCATCGATGTGAGTCAGTTTGTTCATACCGGCATTGTAGAGCAGGCGCAGCCAGATTCGGGAACAGGAGCGTGCGGGAAGTCAGGCGCGCGAAACCGTACACTCCCACCTGCTCGCCAAGCTGCATCGTTTTTTGCACCTTTTTGCAACCGATCTAGAGGAGACTCAGAAGATGAAGTTCGGACTCAGCCTGTTCACCACCGACGACAGCGCACGACCGGATGAGGCCGCCGCCGCAGTGGAACACCACGGCTTTGATTCATTCTGGGTGTCCGAGCACTCCCACATTCCGCTCGCCACCGACTTTCCTATGGGGGCGGACATACCGCGCGAATACAAGAGCATGCTTGATCCATTCATCTCGCTGACTGTGGCGGCTACCGCAACACAGCACATTCGCCTGGGGACTGCCATTTGCCTGATCACACAACGTGACCCGGTCAATACCGCCAAATCCGTGGCGACCCTCGACCTCCTCAGCGGCGGCCGGGTCGAGCTTGGCATCGGAGCCGGCTGGAACGAAGCAGAACTCATCAGCCACCGCACCGACCCGGCCACCCGGTTTCGATTGATGCGTGAACGTGTCGAAGCCATGCAGGCGTTGTGGACTCAGGAGGTCGCGGAGTACCACGGGCGTCTGGTGCACCTCGAACGCTCCTGGCAATGGCCAAAACCAGTGCAAAAGCCACACCCTCCGGTCCTGGTGGCTGGCGGCGGACCCAACGTCCTGAGGCGGGTGGTTGCGTACGGCAACGGCTGGATGCCATCGGTTGTACCGGTCGAGATACCGGCAATGCGCGGCCGGGTCACGCCGATCGCCGATCTCGACGAACTGGTTCCTGCGCTGTTTCGACTGGCCGAGGCGGCCGGCAAAGCCAGACCCTCAATCGTGATCACCGGCATCGGTCTCGATAGTGATGTCTACAAACGCCTTTCGCGACTGGGTGTGGACCGCATGATCCTGCGCTTGCCGGCGCGGCCTATGCGGGAAGTACAAGCTGCAATTGTTGAACATGTCGCAGCAGTCAAAGCCGTCGGCGGATCACTGGGCGGCGTTTGACACGCTCGAACTGCCTGGAATTCCGATCAATGACCTGCAGGCAATATTCGCTTGGCACACGTAAAATCCCGACCATGACCTCTGACTTTGTTTCCCATCCGCAACGCGGCGCTTCCGTCATTGTTGGCATGTCCGGCGGTGTCGACTCTGCCGTCGCGGCAGCGCTACTCATGGAACAGGGTTACGCGGTTCGTGGACTGTTCATGAAAAACTGGGACGAGGATGACGGCACCGAATACTGCACCGCCAAAATTGACCTGGCCGACGCAACGAGCGTCTGCGAGCTGCTCGGCATCGAACTGCTGACGGCAAACTTTGCCGCCGAGTACTGGGATGACGTATTCGCGACGTTCCTCGAGGCCTACCGGAACAACCTGACGCCGAATCCCGATGTCCTGTGCAATCGCGAGATCAAGTTTCGTCAGTTCAGGGATTATGCGAAGTCCCTCGGTGCGCAGTTCATCGCGACTGGTCACTATGCGCGTCTGATCGAGGCGCCGGGCTTTCCAGTGTTATGCAAGGGCGTCGATTCGGGCAAGGATCAGAGCTATTTCCTGCAAGCGCTATCTGCCGGTCAACTGCATAACGTGCTCTTCCCGGTGGGTCATCTGTGGAAGCATGAGGTAAGGCAGATCGCCGCCCGCCTCGGCTTGCCCAACAAGACAAAAAAAGATTCAACCGGAATCTGCTTTATCGGTGAACGACGATTCAGCGATTTCCTGGCTCGTTACCTGCCCAGGGAGCCGGGACGAATAGCTGACACCGAAGGGCGAACCCGAGGACAACACACCGGGCTCGCCTATTACACGATCGGACAACGTCAAGGACTGGGCATCGGGGGCCAGGCCAGTGGTGCGCAAGCACCGTGGTACGTGACTGACAAGCGAGCACAAGACAACACACTCGTGGTCTCCCAACACGCGCATGATCTGGCGGGCAACTGGCTCAGCGCCCAGGATGTGAACTGGATAGGTTCGACGCCCGAACTTCCACTGCAGTGCCGCGCCAAGATCCGGTACCGACAAGCCGATCAGGAGGCCGAGGTGTTCCATCGCGCTGACGGGCAACTACTGGTGCGATTCAGCATCCCGCAGCGCGCCATCACCCCGGGCCAGTACGTCTGTTTTTACCGCGGAGAGCAGGTTCTCGGCGGAGCAACCATCACCGGTGGCGGATAACCATGAGCAGTCTGACGAACTTCCAGCAGCGTTGCCTTGCATTCAGTGCACTCTGCGAAGCCGCTTCCGTGGTCGACGATATTGCGAACGGGCGCTCCCGCACAGCACCTCAACATCTGCTGGATGCAGTGTTTACGCAGAATCAGGCTGATATCGGCGACGTGTTCAACCCACTCGCTGCATACCGGGTTGGCATGGGTATCGCCGCCGATCTGCTGACTGGCAAGATTCGCTCGCCCCAACAAGCACGCTATGTGGCACAGCTGCTCAAGCTTGCCGCTCTGTTGAAGCAGGACCGCGCGATGGTGGATCGATTGCGGGTGTTACTCGATCGTGCAGCGGCTGGCGAACCCAGTACGACGGCAGCGGCCGACATCTACAAGGAAACAATCAGCAAGCTCAGCCAGCGCATCCAGGTGACTGGTGCACCGGAAGTGCTGCAGGAAGCACGATCGGCCGAACAGATACGCGCCATATTGCTCGCGGGAATACGATTTGCCTGGGCGTGGAGTCAACTTGGCGGCCGTCAATGGCACCTCCTCATGCAGCGCAGCGCGATGAAACGGACGCTTGGCGAACTCAGTCTGTAATCCATGATTTCACGAACCGGAACCATTCAAGCATGACCACGCCATCACCGCTCGCGGCGATCTCGGCCATTGATGGTCGGTATCACAACCGAATTGAAGATCTGGCCTGGATCGCCAGCGAACAGGCACTACATCGGTTCCGGGTGCAGGTTGAGATCGAATGGTTTCTGCATCTGGCCAGTGCGCCGGAAATATCGGAACTACCCGCGCCAGGCGCCGCCGACGCCGCCCGGTTGCGGCTGGTGTACCAGGAATTTTCCAGCCCGGACGCTGAACACATCGCCCGTCTCGAACGCACGACCAATCACGACGTCAAAGCCGTCGAGTACTTTGTGAAGGACCGGCTCGGGAGCATACCCCTACTGGCCAGATACAAGGAATTTGTTCACTTCGCCTGTACTTCGGAAGACATCAACAACCTCGCTTACGGTTTGATGCTGGAACATGGTCGACGCGACGTTCTACTGCCGAGGATGCAGGAGGTCATTGACGCCATCAGCGCACTGGCCACCCACAATGCCGATCTGCCGATGTTGTCGCGCACCCACGGTCAACCGGCATCCCCGACGACTCTCGGCAAGGAAATGCGCAATTTTGCGTACCGACTGACAAGGCAACGTACCGCACTGGCTGACGTTGAAATTCTTGGCAAGATCAATGGTGCAGTCGGCAATTTCAATGCTCATTCGGTTGCCTATCCCAACGCCGACTGGGAAGGTCTTGCAGCCCGGTTCGTTGACCATCTGGGTCTTGCCTACAATCCGCTGACGACCCAGATCGAACCCCACGATTATGTCGCCGAGTACTGCCACGCGCTGTCCCGCTTCAACCAGATTCTGCTCGGATTCAATCGGGACATCTGGAGTTATATCTCCATCGAATACTTCCGTCAGGCCAGGGTTGAAGGTGAAACCGGCTCTTCGACGATGCCGCACAAGGTCAATCCGATCGACTTCGAAAATTCCGAGGGCAATCTCGGTATTGCCAATGCGCTGGCGCTGCATCTGGCCGAAAAGCTGCAGATTTCACGCTGGCAACGCGATCTTTCCGATTCAACGGTGCTCCGTTCCATCGGCAGCGTGCTGGCTTACTCCAGCATCGCCTACCAGTCGGCACTGAAAGGGATCGGCAAATTGCGCGTCAACGCGCAGGCCATGGAACAAGACCTCGACACCGCCTGGGAAGTGCTGGGGGAAGCCGTGCAGACAGTGATGCGCAAACACGGCATGGACGAGCCCTACGAAAAGCTCCAAGCCGCGACCCGTGGTCGCAGTCTGGATGCCTCGACCTTCTCAGCCGTTCTCGATGATCTCAAACTGCCACTGGCGGCACGACACGAACTTGAGACGTTGACTCCTGCCCGTTACATCGGACTGGCAGCGCAACTGGCCAGGCGCCTCGACTGATGGAGGTGCATGTCATCGAGGTTGACTGGCGGACGTATGCCGACCGCTTAAGGCGCATTCGCAAGGTGGTTTTTGTCGATGAACAAAAAGTACCGGAGCACGAAGAATGGGATGGTCTCGATGACGACGCCTGTCACTTCCTCGCACTCGACAGTGCCGGTCGAGAGGTCGGCTGTGCACGACTTCTGCCAACGGGTCAGATCGGTCGCATGGCGGTCCTCGCCCATGAACGCGGCAAAGGCATCGGTAAGCAATTACTCGCCGCCGCGGTGACCAAGGCGGAGAGTCGGAACATGAATGAGGTGTTCCTGCACGCTCAAACCCACGCCATCGGCTTTTATCAGCGCGGCGGATTTGTGTCGTTTGGCGATGAATATTTCGAAGCCGGTATACCGCATCGCTCGATGCGCAGACTGCTCGCAATCGCCGCGCCCCAGTTGCGGGGACGGCGGACGACTCTCGCCCAATCACCTGAGCCCATTGTCGCCGCGGCGCCCCCCATGCAGAGCCAGGTCGATCTGTTCACTGGCGAGGCTCAGGCAAGGGATGCGCTCCTCAAAGGTCTGGCAGCAGCTCGACGAGAACTGGTCATCTTCAGCCACCTCCTCGATCCGCTCTACTTTGACCATGACGCCACTACCCACCACATTTCCGCCTTCACTCGTCGCGCGGCAAACACACGAACGCGGATACTGATTCAGTCGAGTGATCTGATCATCGGCCGCAGCCATCGATTGTTGGCACTGTCCCGTCGACTGTCGAGCAAGTGTTCGATCCGGATTCTCGACAAGGACTACGAAGCTCCCGATTCCTGTCATGTCGCCTGGGATCAGTCTGGCTACTGGCTGTTGCCGGACTGGCGTGAGCCTCAAGGGTCGTTGCATCTCAACGCCGTTGTCCCCGCCCGTCGACTCTTCCTGGACTTCGAAGTGCTCTGGGCGCACTCACACGATGACCCGGAGCTGCGGGAGTTGCGCATTTAGGTCGAAACGATCGGAAGGGGCCGATCCATCAATCGGTGAGACTGGTTGGCACTGCCGGAGATGGCGCGCTGGAATAACTCACCGACGATGGCGCGGTTGCCCCGGCGGTCATGACAAAGGTCATGGCCTGTTCCACGGTCCAGTCCGTCTGCACCACATCTTCAAGCGGAACGATCTCGATGTAACCGGACGTCGGGTTTGGTGCGGTAGGAACGTACACCACTGCCAGATCCTGGTTCGTCTGCTGGTCTTTCATCACCGTGGTCAGAAACCCGACCGCCTTCATGCGTGGTGTCGGGAAACTGATCAGCACCACACGCTGGCCGGTCGCCGGTGGTGCGCTGACACTTTGCAGAAACCGTTTGGTGCCACCATAGATGGTCTGCACCAATGGCAACCGGCCAACCAGCGACTCCAGCCAGGACACGATGCGTTTGCCGAGCAGCAGCGACGTAAAAATACCGATCCCGTACAAGACACCCAGTGTCACCAGCACTGCCACCAGTTGATGCAGTGTGCCGTCCTGCATCCACAGTGCCGATTTTGGCGCCGTCTCCTGCAGCAGACCGGCAAGCGCCAAGAGCACCGGGGCCCCGACATTGGCCAGCAGCTCCAGCAGGAAATCAAATACCAGCCAGGTGACCCAGAGTGGTGCCACGGTGAGAAAGCCGACGAACAGATAACGACCGAAGTGGGACGTGCTTTCCGGCTTGTTGGTCTGTTCCATGTTTTTGCGCGTCTGGATAACAATGGCGCGCCATTGTGCCCAAAGACGCATCGATTTACGCACATCGACTCGTCTATTCGAGACAATGGGGTGTACCCAAAGACCCCGGATTCGCTCTTTCTCTGGCACAATGCCTGCATTCCACGAAACTGAAACGCACCGCAATCGACGATGATCGTCGTCGTCTTCGGTCGTGTCCCTGTGACCCTGGCGGGCCGGAGAACTAACCATGCAGATCGGACTTTTTGGCATCAACACTAGCGCGTGCGCCAATCCGGCAACGGCTGCTGCTGTCGCAAAACGCGCTGAAGCTGCCGGCTTCGAGTCATTGTGGACTGGCGAACACGTGGTCCTGCCAGATCCCCGCGAAGCACCCTCTCCTGCCGCGCCGGAAACCCCGATGCTGCATCCTCCAGCGCTGCTCGCCTACCTTGCTGGCCAGACCAGCCGTATCAAGCTGGCCACAGGCATTACGCTGGTCGCACAGCGCAATCCGGTTGTGCTCGCCAAGGAAATCGGCAGCCTGGACGTACTCTGTGGTGGTCGCTTGTTATTTGGCATCGGCGCCGGTTATCTGCACCAGGAATTCGCAGCACTGGGCGTCGATTTCGCCAGCCGCGGCGCACGCACCGATGAGTACATCGATGCCATGCGGGAACTGTGGAACGCAGAAAAGCCCACCTTCGCCGGCCGTTATGTCAAATTCAGTGGTATCAACGCCCAGCCGAGACCGGTACAGGCCGGTGGACCGCCAGTCATCGTTGGCGGCACCAGTCATGGCGCGCTGCGTCGCGCAGTACAACGTGGACAGGGCTGGTACGGATTTGCGCTGGACGTCGCCAACACCGCGAAAGTGCTCGACGCTCTCAAGGCACTGCAAGCGACACTGCCAAGGTCAGCCGAGCTTGGCGAACTGTCACTATCCATAACCCCGCCAGTGCTGCCGACCAAAGGCATGCTCGAAGACTACGCGGCACTCGGGGTCACGCGCCTCATCCCGATGCTTCGCAACAACAGTGCAGAAACCGCTCTTGGCACCGTTGACAAGCTCGTCAACGATCTCTTCTGAACATGTTGAATCCGGCTTGCCGCTTCGTTGCGGGGATACTGCTCGTGTTGTGCGCTCTCGAAACGATCGCGGCTGACCGGCCCGTTCTCGGGGCAACACGTTTGAGCATTACGCCCATGCTCGACGGCGACGTGCTTGGCGATGATGCGTGGCAAGGCCTGCAGCCGGCGCAGCATTTCACTCAGGTACGGCCATATGAAGGTCAGCCATCCACTCAGGAAACGCAGGTGTACGTTGGCTTCGATGACGAAGCCCTGTACGTCGGCGTGGTGTGCCATGACGATGATCCGGCGGGCATCGTTGTTGGCGATTCGAGACGGGATTCGGTTCTGGACGACGTCGACAGCTTTCAAGTGCTGATCGATGCCTTCAACGACAGACAGAACGGATTCATCTTTGGCACAACACCATCTTCTGTGGAGTACGACGCCCAAGTCACGAAAGAAGGTGCCCAGTCCTTTGGATCGGGTGGTGGCGGTTTCAATCTGGAGTGGAACACCTCCTGGAATGTGCGCTCTGCCATCGGTGAACACGGCTGGAGCGCAGAAATGCGCATCCCCTTTAAAT
>JANNBJ010000110.1:0-6090 GCA_031385325.1 Gammaproteobacteria bacterium
CCCAGCACCGAATAGTCAGCCTCGTGCTGCAGGCCGATGGCGACGGCAGCCTTGTCATCACCTTCCAGCAGGCGCAGACCTTTGGCCTGTAACAGGTTGGCGCGCACCGTTGCCGGATCGACCACCGTATAACCCGCCGCGCGTAGTTCCGAGGCTAGAACGTTTTCAGCGTGTCCGAGGGTTTCAGTGGCCGTGGTGCCGTACACGCCTGATATACGTTCGTCCAACAACAGCATGATGGTTGCGGCAGAGGCATGGTGCGGCGCAAGCCAGGCAGCGATGAAGCCGAAGATCAGGCTAAGGGCTGTGACCCGATGAGTGATGTCGATGTGTCGGCTCCGATGTGCCGGTGAACTGGGCAAACTCCTTCCGGATACGTTCCGCCCACGGGTAGGGTGAGTATTGTCGGTCGTATCCCCGATAACCGAACCCGACGAAGTAGTGGCTTCCCGATGGAGTTGCAGCATCCTGCCAGAGCACTGTGTCTGCGCCATAGTGGGCCGGGATGTCGAAAGTCCGATCAACCAGGCGAACGTGCGTCGCAACCCGATTTCTGGACGCCGCTGCGAAAGCGTCAGCCCGAGCCACCTGACCAGGTGTAGCGACCGGGAGGTGTCGATCATCGAGTGGGTTGTAGTGCGCTTCACGTGCCAAGGCCATCGGACCGACCAGCGTCAGAGCGAGATAAACCAGAGCCATCGCTTGTCGGACCATATGTCTTGCCTGCGAAATCCGATCGTCGAAATCGATGCCGCATCCTGCTTCTCCCACCCTGAACTGTGTCTGAACCAGACCGACTGCTGCTGAGGCGTCGTGTTGAGGATCATTGCGGTCTCCACAGCCTCCGCGCATCACCCAGACGGGCTATATTTTAGCTCACCCAACCCCTCATCGTTCTGCGCCGGCTATCCGTACGGCATGCACGTCAGACCCCGTGGCAGCGGGCGATCGGGATACAGGCGGTCGATCGCTGAGCGGCCAGGCCTGCAGCGCTGCAGGTTGTCGGCAGGTCTGGCCCGGGAACAGCCTTACCGGAGAACTTGCCGGAGCGCTCTTGACTCGGTCTGGCGGGCAGGTGTAGTAAATGTGGTCGGGGTGGCCTGTGAACAAAAAACAAGTCGATACAGTTCAATCGAGCGATGCACTCGACAGACTGATCGTGTCTTCCTATCACGTCATTACCAGCGATTCCTCATGGGTTGAATGGCTTGATCAGCTGATTGGTGTCGTTGGCGCACAAGAAGCCTGGATGGAGAGCAGGGGGCCGGAAGGTGTTACCCGAATGGTTGCCCATGCCAGTCGGCCGGGCGACAAGAGCATGGAATTCATCAGCTGCATAGTTTTCCAGGATGGCTCCAACAGTGATGTGCTGGTGCTTCGCGGGCGGGATGTAAAGTCCGCCAGACCGTTCATCGACGAGTTGCAACCTCACGTCGCCAGGGTGCTGCAGTTGGGAAGACACCTGGACGCTGGTCGAGAGCGGCTCAAGCTGATCGCTGCTGCGCTGACGGATAGCTTGAGTGTCGGGGTGCTGGTGTTGCATGGATCCAGTCATATGATCGTCAGCTGCAACATCGCCGCCCGCACCATTGCTGCCTCGAATAACGGTTTTGCCATCGCCAATGGCCGCCTCGTCATCACTCGGCGCTCCGAAGGAGACCTGTTCAGGCACGCTGTCGAATCGGTACAGAATCCGACCAATGTGCTAGGTCGACATGTGACTCTTGGAGCTGGAGAGCACTGCGTTTCGCTACTGTGTTATCGCCTGGATCATTGCACCGGCAGCGACCACAGCGATGGCGTCAGCCAGTTTGTGGCAGTTTTTGTCAGTTCTGCGGCAGAGTTGCCGGCCCTGCGATTGGAATACCTGAAGACCGAGTTCTCGCTCACCCCGAAAGAGATTCGGCTGGCACTCGGGTTGGCCCGTGGCAGCAGTATCGAGGCGCTGGCCACCGACTTCAATCTGAGCCGGCATACCTTGCGTGCTCAACTCAAGAGTGTACTCAGGAAGACCGGAGCACGATCACAATCTGGCCTGGTAACGCTGCTGCTGGAAGATCCTAGACTTTTGTTTGCGCCAGCTGTCGACCTCACAAGGTCATCACTATGGCGATGATTGCAAACCAGCCAGTGGCCACAGCTTTGCATCTACGGCGAGTGATCGACGTCATCTATGAGGCAGGTTTGCACCCCGAGGTCTGGCCGACCTTGGTGAACACGATGCTGAGTGATGTCGCTGGCATCCTGCCGGTCTCCAGTTGCGAAGGAATGGCAGATGAACAATCGGCGACCGAGCGCAGTATCGCCGGACATCTGGTACAGGCTTTGTCTCTCAGCCGATATGTCGGTGAGCAGGAAGGTGTTGCGTACACGCTGGAACCACTGCTTGCAACGCTTGCGTTTCCACTGCTGGTGGTCGAATCGTCCTTGCGGGTTCTCTATGTTGGCGCGCACTGTTCCGAGTTTCTGCGCACACGAGCAGAAATACGTCTTGAAGACGGTCGGCTGACGATCAACGATGCGCGTGTGCGGGCTTGTCTTGACGATTTTTTCGACAAGGAGTGTCAGAGCCCGCCAGGGGCAGCGGAGATCTCCCTGGACCAATGCGACGGAATACGGGTTTACGTCCTGCCATTGCGGCTGGCAGATGGGACTCGTTTGTGCCTGCTTGCCTGGTTCGATGCGAAACTGCAAACCCGGCGACACGGTGGCGAGTTGGCTGGTGTTTATTCGCTGACACGTGCTGAGGCCGAGCTGCTGGATGGGTTGTTGTCCGACCAAAGTTACACGGCGCTGGCGTCGAGCCGGGGCGTTATGGAAAACACCGTGCGTTCGCAAGTGAAACAGATATTTTCAAAGACGTACTCGCATAGTCGCTCAGAGCTGGTACAGAAGGTCCTGTGTGGCCCGGAATTGCTGAGGCGCATGGTGTCGGTGCACACCGAGAATGGCACCCGTGGCTTGGCCGAGACCCCCCGACGCAATCAACGGTTGCATCATGCCGCTGGTCACCACATCGGCTTCGCCGAGTATGGCGTTGCCGACGGTACGCCAGTGTTGCTGATGCACGAATTTTCCGGTTCGAGGCTGCAGTTGCCTGTTTCGGAGAGTCGTCTATTTGAACAGGGTATTCGCCTGATCATGCCAGACCGGCCGGGGGTTGGCCTGTCTGATCCGGTTGAAGATCCGACCATGAGCTACTGGACTGAATGCGTCGAACACCTGCTCGACCATCTCGGTATACAAAAATCGCTATTGATGGGTGGGTCGATCGGCGGGCGCTACGCGCTGGCGGCGGCAGCAAAGATGCCGACGAGGTTCGAACGACTGTGTTTGGTCAGTACCGTGGCAGAGCTGGACGCGGAAGATGACTTCAGTTTGATGGACGAGGATATGCAGAAGCTGT
Organism: Gammaproteobacteria bacterium; assembly: GCA_031385325.1. Lineage (GTDB taxonomy): Bacteria > Pseudomonadota > Gammaproteobacteria > Pseudomonadales > Azotimanducaceae > SYFY01. Next base: position 3,407 of record JANNBJ010000110.1, read on the forward strand.
TCAGGCTCATCTGCCGGTTACCGACAAATCTCGCCCGCCTCGTGCTGCAACTGATCATGCGGGGCATGCAGGGAAATCAGATTGACCAACGGATCAGGCAGTTGCCAGAAGCAGACCAGGCAATGTACCGCGATGCCGCTTTCTACGAGCTATCCATCAGCGTGTTGAAAGAGAACTTGCGTAACGGCGGCTCACAGATGATCTTCGACCTCCTCATGCTGACCAGACCCTGGGAATTTTCAGTCGAGGAGGTACGGCTGCCTGTGCAATGTTGGCATGGTTCGCTGGATATCACCTCGCCGCTGACGTCCGTGGAACGCCTTGTCAGACGACTCCCGGACTGTCGGCTGCGGATCGAACCGCGTGAGACGCACCTGCAGATCTACCGTCAGTGGAACACAATCCTCGCGTGCCTCATTAATCCCGAGCTCTTTGTCGATCATATACCGAGCACCTGAGGCCACCGGTCCGATAGATCCGCCTCGAATCAGGTCTGCGCATGGGTCGGCGGAGATTGGCCATCGCTTGATCGCCTGCCGTTGCCCTGTGCATAGCCTGTCGATAGAGAGGTAGCGAACTCATTTCCTTCGAGTGTGTAACCGTTAGCCCAAATGGGGGGTGTTGCTGCCGGGCTGTCCGCGCAGACTCAGGTTCATGAGTGTTCTACAACGAGTTGCAGGATTGGTTCTGGGGTTGGCGTGCAGTTCGTACACGATTGTGCAGGCACGGGAGATCGACGGTTCATCTGCCGGTGCCGAGGAGTCGTTGATCGAGTATGTAGAACGAGTACTGGAAATCAGTGACGAAGCCCGTTCGTTTCAAGAGGACCTCGTTCTGGCAGAGGATCGAGTGGCAGTGGAAGAAGATCAATTCCGTACCGTCATCCGACCGGTCGCCAATCTGGCCGTGGATTCCAGCACACGACCGAGGACTGGCATCGAATTCTCCCGACGCACCCGAATGGGAATCGACCTCAGCGCCGGTTATGCGACCGAGGGTTTTGGATCCGGGGCGAGCGCGCGCAGCTTTGCCCGCTTGGGAATCCCTGTTTTCCAGGGCTTCGGTCGTGTGGCTAACGAACTCGGACTGGCTCGCGCCGAGTTGCAGCTGCGACGCAGTGGGCTTGACATTGAACGTCGAACGCAGCAACTGGCTGCGTTGGCAATTGGGAATTATATCGAGCTGGTGCTGGCGAGGAGGTTGCTGGCGCAGTCTGAGGTTGCGCTTGGCCGGTCCGCCCGACACGTGGTTGCGGCCAGTGCTCGTCAACGAGTCGGGCTGGTATCGAGGATCGACGTACATCGCGCAGAACTGGCCCGGCTTGACAGGCAGAATGCGTTTGAACGAGCCAGTTACGCGGCGGAGCTGGAGCGAGAGGAGTATGCAGAACTTGCGCAGCTTACCCTCGCCGAAGTTCATGTCGCTGGTGTGTTGCCTGCGTTCACGTCGGTAGAGGCTTCACGATTTTTTCCTGAGCAGCGTCCGGAGTGGCATATGCAGCAGCTTGATCAGCGCTCTGCAAAGCTCGAACTGGAATCGGCCGTGCGACGGATGAAACCAGATCTGCGATTTGAGGTTGCCTGGCTTGGTAGCCAGTACGGCAACGGATTCGAGGATTACACGGCCGACAGCAGCGACACGTATTTCTCTTTGCGAATGGATTCGGACCTGAATTTTCTGGCGAAACGGCGGGCGATCCGAACGCAGAAAATTGCCTACGAACGAAGCCTGCGTACCGGTCAGATGCTTGAACGTCGGCTGGAGCGAGAAGTCCGTCAGGCGGAATCGACCGTGCAATCGGAAGTGCGAAACATGGACCTGGCGGGTCAGCAACATGCCGAGGCACAACGTGCACTGAGTGTTGCACAAGCCCGTTTCGAGCGCGGCATTGCGTCGAATCTCGACGTCGTCGACGCGGAAGCCGCATTGGCGGATGCGGAACTTGGCGAATTGCTGGCGTCTGCGGCACATGTCAGTTCGGTCGTGCAGCTCGCGCTTGCCCGAGGCGAGTTGTCCCTCGGTTGGTTGGAGCGCTCACTCGCCGTGAACCAGGAGGTTGGTGATCAAGCATCTTTGGAGCAGCGTCATGAACTGGAACGAACTGCGTTCGCCACTACCGGAGTCAGAGCGCAACGGCGCTGAAATCGTTTCGATTTCGCCCGGCGACACAGGCGCGGATCAAGGTGGCAAGAAGGGCCGCGCCACTATTTTCAATGCGGGTCTGGTACTTGCGGCCCTGTCCTTGCCAGTAGTAGGAATCTGGTTGCTGGCAGACCCTGGCGCGTTTTCGAAAGCGAATCCCGAAAGCGCAGTCATAGTGCAGCCGCGTACTCTCGAGATGACTGTTCTTGGAAGGGGCAGCGTCGAGCCTGCGCGAGTAGTGCCCATCCGTTCTCCGATTGAAAGCAACCGCGCGAGAATCGTCTGGCTGGTGCCCGAAGGCGAGCATGTTGCCGCACAGGAGTTGGTGGCGCGATTTGACAAGCACCCGTTTGTTGAAGCACTGGAGGCGGCCGAACAGCGCGCCAGGGAAGCCGCAGCGCAGGTTGTGCGTGCAGAAAAAGCCCTCGCACTTGCCGGCGAAGACAACGCAGGCAAGCGGGAGGCAGCGCAGCGGTTTCTGGAAGTGGCGGAAATCGAGTACGAGGACGTCCAGAAGGGGAGCGGTCCGATCGAGTCGCGCC
>JANNBJ010000117.1:0-3507 GCA_031385325.1 Gammaproteobacteria bacterium
CAGTACTGCGTGGGCTGCCATAACGATACGGCGACAGTACCTCAGGCCCCCTTCTTTGCCTCCGGAGACGTGGATATCGCCTACGCTGCGGCACAGTCCAAGATCGATCTGGACAATCCGGCGAATTCCCGATTCGTACTGCGACTGCGCAACGAGTTCCACAATTGCTGGAGCAATTGCGCGTCGAACTCGGACACCATGCAGGCAGCCATAACCGCGTTGTCCAACAGCATCTCGTTGACGCAGATCGACCCGGCACTGGTGACCAGCAAATCACTGAAGCTCACTAACGGAATCGTCTCTTCATCCGGTGGCCGACATGACACCAACGTGATTGCGCTCTATGAATTCAAGACTGGTAGCGGCAATACGGTTTTCGATACCAGCGGTGTTGAGCCCGCGTTGAATCTCACCTTGTCCGGCACCTACCAATGGGTAGGCGGCTGGGGTGTGCAGTTCATGTCCGGCAAGGCTCAGGGCTCAACCACCGCGAGCAAAAAGCTTCACACGCTGATCGGCAGCACCGGGGAATTTTCGATCGAGTTGTGGAACGCACCAGCCAACGTGACCCAGGACGGTCCGGCGCGCATCGTCAGTTATTCCGGATCATCGACTCGCCGCAATTTCATGGTGGGTCAGACTCAGTACAACTATGACAGTTTCGTTCGCAACGAAGACAACGATCAGGCAGGTGAACCAGGGCTGTCCACCGACGATGATGACGAAGACCTGCAGGCCACACTGCAACATGTGGTCATCACCTATAACCCTGTCAGCGGTCGCCGGATCTACGTAAATGGCGAGTTCACGGGCGACGTCGATCGTGTGTCGGGTGGTCTGTTGAACAACTGGGACGATACGTTTGCCCTGGCCATCGGCAGTGAAGTGGACAACAGCAATCGATGGGCAGGTACCGTGCGTCTGATGGCGATCCACAGTCGAGCACTTACTCAAACGCAGATCGAGCAGAACTTCGAAGCTGGGGTTGGTGAGCGCTACTACATGCTCTTCAACGTCAGCCAGCATGTGAACATTCCGGATGCCTATGTCGTTTTTGAGGTCAGCCAGTTTGACTCGTACGGTTACCTCTTCAACGAGCCGTTTTTCACCATCCTCAATGCCAGCGCTCGACCCGGCGGAATCCCCATGAAAGGCATCCGGATTGGACTGAATGGGCGCGAGTTGCCGGTCGGCCAGGCATTCCAGAACGTTGATGTCTCACTCAGCGACAGTGCCTACACCGCTGCCGACGGGCAACTGCCCATCTCGCGGCTGGGTACCGTGGTGCCCCTGGAAAAAGGTGTAGCCCTGGATGAGTTCTTCCTCACCTTCGAACTGCTTGGTACAGCGTCGCATGTGGTCGTTGAGGCCGACCCGGTCGCGCCACCTCCACCCGCTGATGTACCACGTGATCCGATCGTCGGGATTCGCGACTTTGCCGAGATCAACGCATCGATGTCGAAGCTGACGGGGGTCTCGCACGTCAATCCACAAGTCGCCACGACCTACGATCAGGTGAAAACGGCCATGCCCGTCTCGACCAATCTCGGTGGCTTCATCTCATCCCAGCAGATGGGTGTGACCCAGCTTGCCATCAGCTATTGCAGTGTGCTGGTCGATGATCCTGTAGCGCGTGCAGCGTACTTCCCGGGTTTGCAGTTCTCGGCCAATGTCACCACTGCGTTCGCTGATCGCAGCCTGCTCATCAACCCGCTGCTCAGTCGGATGGTGGGTACTGGCCTCAGCTCGCAGCCCGCTGCCGTCGACGTCACCAATGAAGTGAACTCGCTGGTTGACGGTCTGGCTGCGTGTGGCGGTACCTGTGAATCGGACCGCACCGTACGCATCGTCAAGGCTGCGTGTGCTGCCGTGTTAGGCAGCGCAGCGATGCTCGTCCAGTAAACCAGCGGACCAAGGAGAACCTCATGCTCAGAAAAAGAATCCGCAAGTACGACGATCCGATCCGTCATGCAGACCACCGCGTACCCAGAACCCGGCGGGAATTCCTGGCGCAGGGGTTCATCATGGGTGGCGGCGCAATGCTGGGTGGCTCGCTCATCACGTTGAATGGTCGCGCCCACGCTGCGTTGGCTCCGGATCTCGCCGGACTGGTACAGCTATGCGGGATCGCCACACAAGGTGCAGGCAAGATTCCCTTCATCTGTTTCGACCTCGCCGGAGGCAGCAACCAGGCCGGTTCCAACGTCCTGGTCGGACAACGTGGTGGCCAACTCGATTTCCTGAGTACGGAAGGTTACGAACGGCAGGGTCTGCCTGGTGACATGGTGCCTCCCATCGTCAACCCACAGTCCCAGACCAACGATTTCATCAACCAGCAACTCGGGTTGGCATTTCATTCGGACAGCGCCTTTCTCCGCGGCATGCTGACCAGGATCACGCCGGCCACCGCCGCCAACATTTCCGGCGCGGTGATTCCGGCACGTTCGGAGAACGATACGGGTAACAATCCACATAACCCCATGTACGGAATCGCCAAGGCAGGTGCCAACGGTTCGCTGCTGACGCTGATCGGGTCCGAGAATACTGATTCCGGCGGAAACTCCATGGCGCCCCAGGCGATGATCGATCTGACCATCCGCCCAACCAAGGTGGATCGGCCGAGCGACGTGACCGGGCTTGTTGACGTGGGTGATCTGACGACCGTGTTATCGCAGCGGGATGCCGTTGCGGTGATGGAGTCGATCTACCGGCTCAGCGACAAGAAGATGGGATCCATCGATACCGATGGCAATCTCATTACCTCAGACGCCGTGCTGAAGGATCTGGTGCGCTGCGGGTACCTCAAGAGTGCGGATCTGGCAGATCGCTTCGGCAATCCCTCAACACTGGATCCCGCGGGTGATCCGGAGATTGTCGGTGCAACGGGCATCTTCACCGCTGCCGAATTCCTCGCCAACAATCAGTCCGGTGGTGAATTCCGCAAGACCGCTTCGGTCATGAAGATGGTGATCAATGGTTTTGCCGGTGCCGGCACCATCGAAATGGGCGGTTACGACTATCACGGTGGTCGCCGTGCGGAAGGTGAAGTGAAAGATTTCCGCGCCGGACAATGCATGGGCGCGTGTCTCCAGTATGCGGCGATCCGCGGCGTACCACTCATGTTGTACCTGACTTCGGATGGCTCGCTGTCCTCCAATGGCGTCATCGACAGTAGCGTCGATGGACGTGGCAAGGGTGAGTGGACCAGTGACAACCAACAAACCGCCGCGCCATTTTTCCTGGTGTACAACCCGGGGCGCAGACCTGTATTGATGGGCGGTACCCCCGCCCAGCAGGCCATGCATCAACAGATCGGCTACATGCGCGCCGATGGCTCGGTCGAAACATCGGGCACCCCGGCCGCCAACGCAGTGAACCTGCTGGCGGAGACGGTGGTGCTCAACTATCTCGCGTTGCACGGGCAACAGGGACAGTTGGCGACGGTGCTGGGCAGTTCGGGGTTGCCCAGCAATCTGTGGGACAGCCTGACGGCGTTCCAGCCCCTCG
>JANNBJ010000152.1:0-19336 GCA_031385325.1 Gammaproteobacteria bacterium
TGGCGCTTCGACCGCTCGACTTTCACCGAACGCCAGCGGACAGTGCTGCGCGCATTGGCGAGCCAGGCGGTGGTCGCCATCGAGAACTCACGCCTCTTCCATCAACTGCAGGCGAAGACGCAGGAGCTCGAAATCGCCTCCCGTCACAAGAGCGAGTTCCTCGCCAACATGTCCCATGAGCTGCGCACACCGCTGAACGCGATCATCGGTTACTCGGAGCTATTGCAGGAAGAGTGTGAAGATCTCGGCCAGGACAACTTCCTCCCGGACCTCGGCAAGATCCAGACCGCAGGCAAACACCTGCTCACGCTCATCAACGGCATTCTCGATCTCTCCAAGGTCGAGGCCGGTCGCATGACGATGTTCCTGGAGGACTTCGACATCCCTACGCTGATTCGTGATGCTGACGCGATCGTGCGACCGCTGGTGGAGAAGAACCGCAACACCTTCGTCATTGATTGCCCGAACAACATCGGCCCAATGCGCGCGGATCTCGTCAAGGTACGGCAGGTGCTCTTCAACCTGCTCTCCAACTCGGCGAAGTTCACCGAAGGAGGAACGATCACACTCACGGTGCGCAAACCTGTTGCAGAAGCCACAGTCACCTTCGCCATCCGCGATACCGGCATCGGCATGACGGAGGAGCAGCTGGGTCGTCTCTTCGAAGCGTTTTCACAGGCCAATGCCGAGACCAGTCGCAAATACGGCGGCACGGGTCTCGGCCTCGCCCTGTCGCGGGAGTTCTGCCGAATGATGGGTGGCGACATCACGGTTGCGTCGGTTGCTGGGGAAGGCTCGACGTTCACAGTGACGCTGCCGACAACGGTGGTCGAGGAAGATGGCATCGACAGTTAGAACGGTGCCAGCTGAACTGGAACGCAGAACCTGAACAAAGAGGTTGAAGAGAGAAATTGAGGACACACCTCGTGCATTGAACCGATTTTCACGAGGTATGTCCTTGTTGATCTCCTCCTTGTTGATCTCCGAGGTATGTCCTCGTTGATCTCAAGGTATGTCCTCGTTGATCTCAGGTATGTCCTCGTTGATCTCTCGCGGGTTTGCATCCACTACGTTTAGCACGCAACCTGTGTTCACGATTTTGGTGGTGACGGCGATGAATCTGACCCTTTCGGTCGACGAGCAGATAGCAGCGCGAGCGCGACTGGTCGCCCAGGCGATGGGCAAGAGCCTGAATCAGCTCGTGCGCGAGTATCTGGAGCAGCTGGCTGGTCGAGCGACCGTTGAAGCCGAGATCGCCGAGTTCGTCGCGCTCAGCGGTCAGGGTGATTCCGGAGGCGCTCGCTTCGACCGCGAGTCCCTGTATGCAGAGCGGCTGGATTTCTTTCATGGCGCGTAGCTTTCTCGACACCAACATCCTGTTGCACTGCGATGACCGCGCCCACCCGCGCAAGCAAGCGATTGCTGTGAAGTCCTGGTCCCAACTGCGGCTGAGCGGCGAGGGTGTGATCTCGATCCAGGTGCTGCAGGAATACTTTCTCAACGCTACCCGCAAGCTGAGCCTGGATCCGGCACTGGCCCGGCGCCGACTGGAACAGCACGCTCAGTTTCAAGTAGTCATCCCGAGCGTTGCGCTGGTTCTTGCCGCGATCGACCTGACCCGGCTTGTGCAGATCTCTTTCTTGGATGCTCTCATCGTCGAAGCCGCACGATCTGCCTCATGTGAGCAGCTCCTGACGGAAGATCTGCAGCACGACCAGATTATTTCTGGTGTACGGGTCATCAATCCCTTTGTCGAATAGGCTTCCGGTGTCCGCCCATTCTGCAGGAACCTGCCCTTCTCGGCCGCGGCTTCGGCGGCCTTCGGTGTCGCGCAGCTCAGGGTAGAAGTGACGTTCATGCAGCCATGGCCGGTCTTGCATCATTTGAGTTGGATGCGGGCCGACAGGAGGTCTATGTGATGGTCGGTCTGCGCGACGAGGATGAGGATCTCTGAGGTGATCTGGATGGCATGGGTTTGCAGCATCGACCAAAACTATACCCATTTACACCCATTTTCGAGACACCCATTTTCGAGACACACCCGGCAAAACACCCATTTACACCCAATTGGCGCGGTTTTCAGATCGGCGCCTGATGCCGCAGGCCGGTCGGGACGAATCGGTGTACCTGCGCCGTTGATTACCTGGAAGACATCGGCATGACCGGGGAGCAGTTCGGCCGCCGGTTCGCTGCCTTCTCGTTAGCCTGCGCGTAAACCAGCCGCAACTACGATTGCATCGGACGAGACCTTGTCTGCCGAATTGACGACCGACCGGTCAGACGCCTCACGATGCGCGCTCGCAGCATTGAACCCGGCGCGGTGTAAACTTCAGCTTGAAGTCAGTACCAAGTGAAACAATCAAGTGCGGGATGTGAGACAGCCACTGACGAAGATACTGGCAGCGGTTCCAGGGCTTGAACTTGCGTACCTGTTTGGTTCTTATGCTGCAGGCGTGGCAAGGCCGGATAGCAATATCGACGTCACCGTGCGGTTTCCTGAGGCGCTGACTTTCTGCCCCTTCGACAATCAATTCTCGAGTCGCGGAGGCGAGCATGGATTCGTTGATTGCACAGGAAAAACTTGAATCCCTTCGGCGCTGTATCGCGCGGATTGAATCGTGACGAACTGCCTCCGTGGCGGCACTGAAGGGTTAAATGGAAGGAAGACTAATATGCCAAAAGTACTGGTTGTCGAAGACAACGAAGCCAACCGCGACATGCTCGCCCGGCGCCTGCAACGGCGCGGCTTCGAGGTCGTCTTCGCCATGGATGGGGCCGAGGGTGTGACCAAGTCGAAGAGCGAGGCACCGGACATCATATTGATGGACATGGGCCTGCCCATCATGAACGGGTGGGAAGCAACCCGCATGATCAAGGCCGATGCCAACACGGCTAAAATCCCGGTGATCGCGCTGACGGCACACTCCATGGCAGGTGATCGCGAAAAGGCGATGGAAGCGGGATGTGATGATTACGACACCAAACCCGTCGATCTGCCGCGCCTGCTCGAAAAGATGTCCGCCCTCGGTGTTGTCGGTTCGTGAATGCCGAAGAAGCGCGGGAACTGCGTCATGAGCTGCGCACGCCGGTTAATCATCTGATCGGTTACACCGAGCTGCTGCTGGAAGAAGAAGACTCTCTGACCCCGGCTAACAAGGGGTTGCTGGAATCCCTGCGCACTCAGGCCCGGCAGGTGCTCGACATTATTCCGGGGCTGCTGGATGCCCAGGGTGAGCCCGGCGAAGGCGTGGCGCGCCTGCGTACACTGGTCGACCAGCTCAAGGCCGGCACCGCATCGCTGACCGCGAACGCAGGAGAACTGCCGCCCGCGGATGTTCAGCGTCTGAGCAGTGCAGCGACTCGATTGGGTGAATTTGCGGTAAGGCTCGGGCAAGGACCGTTACAAACAAAGAAAACCACGGGCGTTGCGGAAGCCCCGCGCGCAGGACATCTCGAGACCATTCTCGTGGTGGATGACGATGAAGCGAACCGCGAAGTGCTGGGCCGCCGTCTCCAACGGCTGGGCTATGGGGTGGTCGAAGCCTGCGATGGTATCGAAGCGCTGGAGCGCATGGCGGCAGGCGGTGTCGACATGGTGCTGCTGGATGTGATGATGCCGAGAATGGATGGCTTCGCGGTGCTTGAAAAGCACCGCAATGATCCGGCCATTCGCGACATTCCGGTGGTCATGATCTCTGCACTCGACGACATGACGAGCATCACACGCTGCATCGAAGCGGGTGCGGAAGACTATCTCACCAAACCCTTTGATCCCGTGCTGCTGAAAGCGCGCATCGGTGCCAGCCTCGAAAAGAAACGATTGCGTGACGCGCAAAAAGCCCTGCTCACGCAGGTTGAACAGCAGGCCGGGGAGCTGCGTCACTGGAATCAGCAGCTGGAAGCCCGCGTCGCCGAGCAGGTGACGCAGGTCGAGCGGCTGAATCAGCTGCGTCGCTTCCTCCCACCCCAGGTGGCTGACGCGATCAGTGAAGGCGGCATCGACAACCTCAAGAGCCATCGTCGCGAAGTCAGCGTACTGTTCTGCGACCTGCGTGGATTCACGCCGTTCGCCGAACACGCCGAACCCGAAGACGTGATGGCCGTACTCGGTGAACTGCATGGCACGCTCGGCCCACTCGTCTTCGCGCAGGGCGGCACACTCTCCCAGTTCACCGGCGACGGCATGCTGGTGATCTTCAACGATCCGATGCCCTGCGATGATCCAGCTGGCCGTGCAGTCACGCTGGCGCTGGCGATGCGTGATCGTGCCGAAGAACTTTCCGCCATCTGGCGTCGACGAGGCCACGAACTTAAGCTGGGTGTTGGAGTGGCCACCGGTTATGCCACCTGTGGTCGGGTAGGCTTCGAGGGGCGCTATGAATACGCCGCCATCGGCACGGTAACCAATCTGGCCGCCCGCCTCTGCTCGGAAGCTGAAGGCGGACAGGTCCTGATCTCACAGCGTATCGCCACCCTGCTGGAAGGGCGCGTCGAAGCCGGACTGATGGGCAATATCGAATTCAAGGGGATCGCGAAGCCCGTGCCGACGTGGGCTGTTCGTGCGTTGCGTTAAAACGAACTCGGGCAGATGAACGCTGAACCTGCCACCCCTTTTGGGACGGCGTGTGGGCGAAAAGATCATGGTTGGCACTACATAGTTAACATCTAGCCCGGACTATTATCATTGCAATTTGAAACCCATGTTTTCGATATACGATGATGGATGTCACCAGAATGATGATGGGTCGACTGCTGGAAAGCCTCGAAACATTTCCAGTGGTCGATCTGGTCGGACCACACCAGGTGCACTGGCGCGCGCCTTTATCCATACCAATCTCGAGCGGGACATTCCGCAACTGGGCAGCCCAGTCACCGCCCCTGCACTGCGTCGTTTCTGGTCTATGTCGGGTCACCTGCATGGCCAGCTCTGGTTATTGGCACCGGCAGCCACCTCGTGAGCGGTAACAACCACGCTGGCGACAACCCGGCCGATATCGAAGCGTTGCAGCGTGAAGTACTCAAACAGCTGCACGCAGGCGCGTCGATTGGAACTGTCCACAAAGAAGGTGGAAGCCGTATTCACCGTCAGGGTGGTGTGTTCATTCACGAGGAGTACGGCGACCAGGAGTCGCATCGCGAGTTCTCCGACGAACAGCAGTTTCTCGATCACCTCTGGCGCTCGCGCGACTGGACGCAGTCGGGCGTGTATGGATCACCGCCCCGCACACATCTTGAATCCTGGCAGGCCATTGTCGATCAACTGACAGGCAGCCGTTCTGCATGGCGCTTGCCGAACAAATCCACACCCGCGCAATCACAGGCGGCACAGGCTTATTTCAAACTATCCCGGCTCAAGACCAGGTTCGCAATGATCGTTGGCGGCGCGGCCCTGTTCGGCGCGCTGGGCTGGAAGGTTCTGGCGCCGGTGCTGCAAACCCGCACCACGGGCGCGCCCCTCGGTGAGGCCGTCGGGTCGCCGCAGTTCATCGCGCAGCTGATTTCCACCCAGCAACGGTACGTGCCAAGCCTGAATCGAAACCCGGACAACGACCGGTTCGACGTGTCGCTGTTCATTCGTCCGCGTGATTCGAGCGTAGCGGCGACCCACATCGCCATCTCCGGTGATCACACCGCGTCCGAATCCTTCAACGGTGTGCGCCTGCTTGGTTTCGACGGCCGTTTGCTGTGGCTGCTGGCCGGTGACATCGCAGCCTATGACCACGCGACCAAACGACTCATCACGCTGGATGAACTGCGTCGCACAAACCCCGATCTGGAAGCGCTGTGGCCGGTAGGTTATTACGAAGTGATCGGTCATCTGATTGTCAGCACGAGAGATCGACAGACCATTGTCGAGATCGATCCGCACACCCTGAAGGCTACCCGGCTGTCGAACCTGCCACCCTCCCCGCATCCGATCCCACCACACCCCGTGAATTCGTTGATCAGCGAAACGCAGACCGATGATCCGACCAAGATTCAGCCGGCATGGGTACTCGACGCGGTGGATGCAGCGCCGATGACATTCGGAACACCCGAGAGCCGGCTGCAGATTCACTGGAAGAACATCGGCTTTCCGCAGCGGATGCTGGTGGTCACGCGGGTCGACTCATCTGGTGAGGCGGTGTGGGCTGTCGATACCGGTATCGACAAACTGGAGCAGATCCTGCCTGACAGCCGCGTGGTGGCTTTCATTGGCACCAGGCCCGCAGTACCTGACAAACTCTCTGAGCCGATCATGGTGATGATCAATCTTGAGGACGGTGCGCTGACACAGTACTCGCTGTGGTTTGGCGGGTGACCACAGTTTCTGCTGTTCGAGAGTTGCCGATCGATCCTGTCGTGACCGCGACGATTGCGCTATAAGGTCTCTGCTGAGTCCTCTCCTGCCCCATCACGTCATCGCGCATTATTCCAAGGATCACACGCCATGAGCCATCTGCTGTACGACAAACACGAGCACATCGCCACCATCACGCTGAACCAGCCGGAAAAGCGCAACGCGTACAGCCCGGAGATGGCGGTCAAGCTGACGCAATATCTGCGTGAGTGTGACCGTGACCCGGATGTGCGAGTGGTGATCATCACCGGAGCCGGGGATGCGTTCTGCGTTGGTCTGGATCTCAACGATGTGCGCGAGCGAGGCACTGCCAATGCACCCAAGGACAACAACGGTCATCCGCCACAGCGGGTGCTGCGCACCTATCCGTTTCAAATTTCCAAACCCGTGATCTGCGCAATCAACGGCGCAGCCGGTGGTTTTGGAGCGGCCTACCCCCTCACCTGCGACATCCGCCTTGCGGCCGAAGACGCTGTCATCGCGTTTTCGTTCGTGAAGTGGGGACTGATTCCCGAGATGGGGGCAACCTGGACCCTGCCACGTCTGATCGGCCTGGAAAAATCCGCCGATCTGTTGCTGACCGGACGCAAGATCACCGGTCGTGAAGCTGCCGCGATGGGGCTGGTGCTGCGCGCGGTACCAAGGGCCGGATTGATGGACGAGGCACGCAGGCTGGCAACCGAAATTGCCGTCGGCTCATCGACCACCGCGGTAGCTGTGGTCAAGCGCATGACCTGGGGCCGGCTGATGGATGAAGGCGAGTTGTATCGCGCCATCTACGAAGACGATGACGCCATTGCCTGGGCGATCAAAGGTCCTGATGCCGCCGAGGGCAACGCGTCGTTCTTTCAGAAACGACCCGCGCAATGGGTGGATGTCCACCCAGAGGATTTACCACTGTTCGGGCGCCGCAACGCCAATCCTTTCGGGAACTGAGCGGTCGCGCCGCTAGGAGCCTGCGCGGCAGAAGGCGGCGGTGCGAGGCGAGTGTCAATTCGAGTCCGATTTTTCGTTCGTTTGAGACGCGTAGTAGGTGCTACGCAACGAAAACGAACGGAAAAGCGGGCCATCGTTGCGCCGCCGCAGCCTGTCGAGCTTCTGCCGCGCAGACTCCTAGCTCGTGTTATTCAAGAATTACGCGGGCTAACGGGGTGCCAGTGCTCGGCCGAGTGCGGCCAGATGATCGGCCGCAAATCGTTTGCTGACACCGGCATCCGCAACCTGTTGAAAGCCGTGACAAGCGCCCGGGTACAACACCAGTTCCGCCGCGACACCTGCGGCCAGCAACCGCTGCGCATAGGCAATGTTCTCATCGCGGAACAAATCCAGCGCGGCAGTGGAAATCCACGCTGGTGGCAACCCGGCGTAGTTCTCCACCCGTGCGGGTACTTGTGGCGCACGCGCTGGAGCCGTACCCAGATAGCGGCTCCAGCCGTATTGGTTGCTCTCCCGTGTCCACACAAATTCGCCCACCAGCGGATCACCGGGATGCGCGGCAGAACCCGTCAGGTTATCCAGCATGGGATACGTCAGGTGTTGATGGCAGATGGCGTATTTTCCGGCATCACGCGCCTTGATCGCGAGCGCCGCCGCCAGACCACCGCCGGCACTTTCACCACCAACGGCGATACGTGAATGATCCACGCCAAGCGCTGCGGCGTTGTCGTGCAGCCAGGCCAATCCCGCATAACAGTCGTCTAACGGTTTGGGAATGGAGTGTTCCGGCGCCAACCGGTAGGACACCGCCACCACCACTGCATTGAGCCGGGCGCAGATCTGCAGATTTGTGATGTCCGCCTGCCTGGGCGAGCCAAGGATGTAGCCGCCGCCGTGCACATGCACATATCCGGCACGATGTTTGGCCACACCCGACGGGATGTAGAGCAGGCATGGAATCTGTGTGCCATCTGCGCTGGTAACCGTAATCTCCGAGCGCTGCACCTGGTGTCGTTCAGCATCCCCCATGATCTCGCGCACTTTCAGCAATTCCCGCAGCTTCGGCATCCCCTCATCTCTGAACGACAGGGTGGGCAGTTCGAGTATGGAGTGCAGCTCAGGGTCGAGCAGATGTCTGGTGCTCACGTTTGTCCTCTCCTCGGGTGACTGAAGGCGTCAGAATATCTTAGGTAAATCTGATTAATTCGCTCCTGCGAATGAATCAAGTCCAAGCACTTCGCTGCAGCGAAGTGCGGAGGTCGGAGCCTGGACAGCTCATCGCCCTGTCTTTTGCAAAGAGGCCCTGCGTTTCACGCATGAAAAATGGTGGTGCATCCCTGCACCACGCGGGAAAATCTGATTAATCAGACTTTTCCTTACCGGGGTTGAGAGTGTGTTGCGGGTACAACGATCAAAGCTCCTTACTAAGCAGGACTGATATCCACCCCAAAATGCTTTTCAAACGCGGCGTAATAGTCCGCATCCTCCTCAACAGCTCCCAACGCTGCCCACGCGGTATCGCCCATGGCATGTCGACCAGCAATCATGCTGGCACCACCCCAGCTTGACGCATATCGCAGCTTTGGCTGACTGGTTGTAATCGCCTCGTGTATCAACCGGCCCACTTCCATCGGATCGGTCGCCTCAGAGATGCCCCGCGCGTAAAACTGGAACATGCGCCGATAGGCCGCTGCATACGCACCTGAGCCCTCGGGATGATCCGTGTTCTTGGCGAAGATCGCAGATTTGGTAACACCGGGCTCAATGATCGCGACACGAATTCCGAACGGCGCCACTTCCTGGGCGAGACCTTCGCTCATGCCCTCGAGCGCCCACTTTGATGTGACATAGGGTTGCTGGGCGATGGCCGCAACACGCCCGACCACGGACGAGACGTTGATGATGGAGCCACTGCGACGCTCCCGCATCTGCGGTAATACCGCCTGAATACATCGCACTGCGCCGTAGAAGTTGACGTTCATTGTCTCCTCGTACAACGAGATAGGACACTCCTCGGTGACGGCGTTGCCACCGATGCCGGCGTTATTCACAAGATGGTCAACACGTCCAGCTTCGCCAAGAATGCGATTGAACCCTTCTTTCACCGACGCATCATCAGCCACATCCAGTTCAACCAGTTCGATGGCCACACCGGCCTGCGCCGCCATGCCCTTGAGTTTTTCAGCCTTGGCGAGAATCCGAACCGTGCCATAGACCTGGTGCCCCTGTGCGGCCAGCACAATGGCGGTGGCACGTCCGATGCCTGAATTAGCTCCGGTGACAACGCTCACAGGCTTCATTTTTCACTCCAGTCGGGAAAGATCGGTGTCACGGTAACACCGTCTGCCGCGCTATCGTAAACAGGGATTCCGGGAACACGCCGAACCAGATCGTCGTGATGGCCAACACCAACAACATCACTGCGTTGATCGTGCGAAGCCAGTTGCCGACAACGGCTTCGTCTCGTGCGTCTGTGTCTCCACCATCCACCTCTGGCCCACGGCCGTCCAGCATTACACTGATGATCCGCAGGTAGTAGAACACACCAATGGCACTGGCGAGGACCACACCGCCAACCAGCCACCAGTGAGCTGCCTGTACCGCCACGGTGAGTATCACCAGTTTGCCGATGAAGCCGGCCGTCAGCGGAATACCGGCGAGCGAGAGTAACATCGTGATCAACACAGCCGCGGCAAACGGCTGACGTCTGAACAACCCGCGATACTGCTCAAGATTCTCGAAATCGAGTTGTCCCAGTGGACTCGACAACAGTGTCATGACACCGAACATGCCCAGCGAGGCGATGATGTATCCAATCAGATAGACACCCGCAGCTCGGGCGGCCTCGTCACCAGGCAGCACCAGCGTTATGGCCAGAAAACCGAAGTTGGCAATGGATGAATACGCAAGCAGTCGCTTCAGGTTCGTCTGGTTGATGGCCAGCAGGCTGCCCACCAGCATCGACGCAAGCGCAAGGGCAAACACCACGGTCGGAATCAAGGGCGAAGCACTGGCAACACCCGAGTGCAGAAGGCGTAACGCAACCACAAAGGCGCCGAGCTTGACGACCGTCGAAAGGTACGCAGTCACCGGCAACGGCGCCGCTTCATAAACGTCGGCAGTCCACTGGTGAAAAGGTACCAACGACAGCTTGAAGGCGATCCCCGCCATTATCATGAGCGCACCCGTCGTCACCAGGAGTGAGCCAGACCCCGCACTCGCGAGCGCCGTCGCAAGTGCGTTGAGATCGAGGCGGCCAAGCTCTGCATAGATCAGCGCGACACCGAACAACAAGGTCGCCGTGGCAGCGGCTGACAGCACCAGGTATTTGATGCCCCCTTCGATCGAACGTGTGCGATCGATGGTGTAAGCAACGCCGCCGACCATCGGCAGGCTCAGCAGTTCCAGACCCAGCAATATCGTTGCCGCATGGTTGGCGGCGGCAAGGGTGAGCGCGCCGACCGTTGCAACGCCCAGCAAAAGGTAGAGTTCTTCGCGATGGTCACGGTAGCTCTCAAAGTAAGCAGGGCACAACATCAACACGCCCAGCGTCGTGACCAGAATCATCGCCATCGCAAAACGGGCGAGACCGTCGATCTCGATCAACCCGGTGACCGCAACCGATCCCGGATCAGCACCGAACCATGCCGGTGCAAGGCTTGCCAGCGCCAGGCTGATCCCCATCATGGTGAGCGCTGCAGTCACTCGATGACTACGCCGAATGGAGATTCCAATCATCACCGCCACCACCGTGCCCGTGGTGATCAGCAGGGGCAACATGGCCAATACCTGCGCGTTCACGGTGACACTCCGCCGGCATACAGCGCATCAAATGCGTGTATCGAAGCGCTCGCTGTGTCGATCACCGGTTGCGGGTACAACCCAAGCCCAACGAGCAGGATCAGGAGCGACACCACAATGGTCAGCTCGCGCCATGACAGATCCACGGGGCTGGGCGACGGATTGTTCGTGCTCGCACGCAAGGGTCCGTGCAGCGTTCGTTGCACCATGATCAGCGAATAGAGCACCGAGAGGATCAATCCCACCGATGCGGTGATCGCAATCAGTGGCGCCACAGAGAAGGCACCGGAGAGGATCAGGAACTCGCCGACAAAATTGCCAAGCCCCGGCAGACCCAGTGTGGCCAGCGCGAAGAACATGAACAGTCGCGGCAGATTCGACATTGGCGTCGACAAACCACCCAACTGACGCATGTCTCGCGTGCCGTACCGTTCATGGATTTCGCCGCACAGAATGAACAAGGCAGCTGCAGACAGACCATGGGCGATCATCTGTACCACCACGCCGATCAGCGCCTGTTCTGTCCCGGCATAAATACCGATCAGCACAAACCCCATGTGGCTGATGCCCGTATAGGCAATCAGACGCTTGATGTCAGCTTGGGAAAACGCAACGACAGCGCCGTAGACAACGCCTGCTACACCCATCCACATGGCAACGGGCGCGATCTCGAGCGATGCATTCGGAAACAGCGGAATACCGAAGCGCAACAGGCCATAGGCCGCAGTCTTCAGCAACAGCCCGGCAACATCCGCCGCTCCGGATGCCGGCGCGCTGGCATGTGCATCCGGCAACCAGCCGTGCAGTGGCACCATCGGCATCTTCACCGCGAAGGCGATGAAAAAACCAAGCATCAGAAACCATTCGACCGATGCCTCCATGGGCGTGTCGAGCAGGTCGTGATAGTCGAACGACAAAAGACCCGTGCTCTGACTGTGGACAAATACCAGCCCGAGAATCGAGACCAGCAACAGCAATCCTGAAGCCTGGGTGTAGATGACAAACTTCACTGCTGCGTGTTGCCGCGACTTGCCACCGGGCGGGTTGTAACCCCGGAGCGCAATCAGGAAGTACATCGGCACCAGCATCATTTCCCAGAAGAAAAAGAACAGCAGCAGATCCAGCGCGAGGAAAACACCGATGACACCCACCAGATTCCAGAGCAGATTCAGATGGAAAAACCCTGGATCTGCATCGGTATCGCGCCACGCACTGGCAACGGCCAGGACACCGAGCAGGTTCGCCAGCACGATCATCAGGATCGACAGCCCGTCCAGGCCGAGGTGGAAACTCGCACCGATTGCGGGGATCCACTGGGCTCGATATTCAAGTGTCCACTGTGGCACTGCGTCGGCTGGCGCTGAGTCGGCTGCCGCTGCAAAACCTGCGCCGGTCAATGAAAAGTCCTGCGTCAGCCAGAGCCACAACGACAGGCCAAGGCCGATCAACAGAGTCAGTAGCGCCAGCCAGCGCGGTGCGACACTGGACCATCGCCCACTTTGCCAGCTCATTGCACCGCCCAGCAGCGGGATGAGAATCAACCAGACGAGGGTCATGAATTAGTGCTCATGTGAACAAGACCATGCCAAGCAGCACGCACAATCCGATCGCGGAGACTGCAGCGAAACCTCGCAGGTTGCCGTTCTGTGTGAGCGATAGCGTCGAGCCCAGACCACGCAGACCGAGCGGAATGACGCCAATGATCTGGTCGAGGATGTCGTTTCGGTTCATTTGCGCCAGCCAGACAAAGGGGCGCACAAACAACAGGCCATAGAGTGCGTCAAAGCCCCAGGCGTTGCGCCACAGCCTGCCGATTGTGCCGGTTAACCCGTTGGCCGCCATCGCTGCGGGAAGGTGTGGCAATCGCAGGAACAGCATCCACGCCAGCGCGATGCCAGCCAGTGAAACAACCACCGGAAGATACTCAATCACGAGGCTGTCGGCGCTCATCGCAACCGGTTCGGCAAACAGGCCATCCAGCGGTAGATGAATGTAGCCGCCGAGCAGGGACATCACGAGCAACACCGCTAGCGGAATGTGATGACTGAGCGACTGTGTCGATGGTGCTGGACTGGCATGCACATCGGTCGTGTGGTGCGATCGCTCCGGTCCGAAGAAAACTACGAAGATCAGTCGGAAGCTGTACAGCGAGGTCAGAAAGGCGCCGACGAGCCCCGCCATCCACAAACCATGATGACCACTCAGATAAGCCTGATACAGGATCTCGTCTTTGGAAAAGTAGCCCGCCGTGAACGGAAAGGCGACCAGTGCCAGGCTGCCCGTCAACATGCACACAAACACAAATGGCAGGCGCGTCCGCAGGCCACCCATCCTGAAGATATCCTGTTCATGGTGCATGGCCAGAATCACCGAGCCCGCTGACAGGAACAGGAGTGCCTTGAAAAAGGCATGCGTCACCAGATGAAACATTGCTCCGTCAAACGCACCGACGCCTTCGGCAAGAAACATGTAACCGATCTGGCTCATCGTCGAGTAGGCCAGAATCCGCTTGATATCGGTCTGCATCAGCGCCGTAAAACCAGCCAGCAACAACGTGATCGCGCCAACCGTCCCGACGCAGGCGAGCGCAAAGGGTGACAACACGTACAGCGGTTCGAAACGGGCGATGAGGTAGACACCGGCAGTGACCATGGTCGCTGCGTGAATCAGTGCCGAGACCGGGGTCGGTCCGGCCATCGCATCGGGCAGCCAGGTCTGCAAAGGCAGTTGTGCAGATTTACCAACCGCGCCACCCAGCAACAGCAGGCAGGCGAACGTGGCAGTCTGATTGCCTGTTATCCAGGCCTGAGGTGCTGCCTGCAGAATCGTCTCGATGTGCAACGTGCCGAATTCACGGTACAGGATGAAGAGGCCGACCATCATCAACGTATCGCCAACACGCGTGACGATGAAGGCCTTGCGTGCTGCCGCGCCATTCGCGGGATCCTTGTACCAGAATCCGATCAGCAGATAGCTACAGACACCAACACCTTCCCAACCGAAGTACAGAAACAGCAAGTCGTCGGCCAGCACGAGAAACAGCATGCTGGCGACAAACAGGTTCATGTACGAAAAAAATCGGGCATAACCCTCATCGCCGCGCATGTACCACGACGCATACAGGTGAATGAAAAAGCCAACCCCGGTGACCACACCGAGCATGACCAGTGACAAGGCATCCAGTTTCAGGGTGAAAGTCGGCGCGAAACTGCCGACCTGCATCCACGTCCACAGCGATTCCGAATACACACCGCCAGTTACCGGATCGGCAAGAAATTGATAACCGATGATCATGGTCAGGAATGCCGATACACCAATGCTGCCAACACCGATGAGTGCGACGACAGTCTCCGAGAGGTGCTCGCGGGCGATCGAAAGCACAACAAACGCCATCAGGGGTGCAAGACAAATGAAGGTAAGCAGATGGGTCACGCGTCAACCCTTCATCGCGGAGGCCGCGTCGACGTCAAGCGTTCTGAAACGACGGGCAAATTGAATGACGAGGGCAAGTGCAATGCAGGCCTCGGTGGCCTGCAGCGTGAGCACGAGCACGAACATGACCTGGCCATCCGGCAAGCCCCAGCGCGCTCCAGCCACCACAAACGCCAGCGCCGTGGCGTTCATCATGATTTCAGCCGACATCAGGATGAAAAGCAGATTGCGCCGCATGACGACACCGGCCAGACCAAGGGCAAACAGCGCAGCGGCTAGCAGCAATCCGTGTTCGAGTGGTATGGAGGTCATGACGTTCATGGATCCTGATGCCTGCCCAGGTGATACGCCGCCACCAGACCGCCCAGCAGCAGCATTGACGCCAGCTCCACGGCGAGCAGGTACGGTCCAAACAAGGCGATGCCAACCTGCTTGGGATCCACCTCGGTATTGCCGACCACGGCGGTGGATTCTCCCTGCGACAGCAGTACAACCAGCTCAACCAGCAGTACCGCTGCAAGCATCACCGGACCAACCCAGGCAGAACCACTGAGCCATTGGCGTTCCTGTCCAACCGTCCGTTGTCCGAGGTTCAGCATCATCACAACAAAAACAAACAGCACCATGATCGCGCCAGCATAGATGATGATCTCGAGCACCCCGGCAAACGGCGCACCGAGCGTGAAAAACACCATCGCAATCGACAGCAGCGACAACACCAGGTACAGCAGCGCGTGTACCGGATTGGTGTTGATGATCACCATGAACGTCGACAGCACGGCCACTGAAGCTGCGATGTAGAAACCGGCTTCGATCATGACAACCTCACGACAACAGGCTCTTGTAATCAACCGGCGGTGATTCATCCGCCGCCTCGCCCTTGTCCTTGCCATTGATGGACATGCCGGCCACTCGATAGAAGTTGTAGTCGTGGTACTTGCCGGTGCCGGCGATGAGCAGGTGCTCTTTTTCGTAGACCAGATTCTGGCGGTTGTACTCACCCATCTCGAAATCAGGGGTCAGCTGAATGGCGTTGGTCGGACAGGCCTCTTCGCACATGCCGCAAAAAATACAGCGCGAGAAATTGATCTGGAAAAACTCCGGATACCAGCGACCATCTTCAGGACGTTCGGCTTTCTGCAGCGAAATGCAGCCAACCGGACAGGCGACCGCACAGAGATTGCAGGCAACGCAGCGTTCATCACCATCCGGATCACGGGTCAGCACGATGCGTCCCCGGTACCGCGGGGGTACTTCGGGCATCACCTCGGGATAGAGAATGACATCACGAGGCCGGAACGCATGCATGAAGACCATGCCAATGGAGCGGAACTGGGATCCGATACCCTGCAGCAAAACGAGCAGTCGATTCATCCCCACACGATTCATCCCCTCACGATTCATCCCCTCACGAATCATCCCGTCACACTCCTGGTGTTTGCCATAACACGTACGCCGCGGTGACAAGCAGATTCAGCAACGCCATCGGCAGACAGACTTTCCACGCCGCTGACATCATCTGGTCGTAACGTGGCCTCGGCAATGAAGCCCGCACCAGAACAAACGCCGCCATGAACACCGCGGCCTTGCTCGCGAACCAGAAGAATGGAATCTCGGCAAAAAATGGCACTTCCGTTTCGAATGGCACGTGCCAGCCACCAAAAAACAGCACGACCGTGAGACAGGAGATCAGCACGATGCCGACGTACTCGGCAACCAGGAACATGCCGAATTTCATACCCGAGTACTCGGTGTGATAACCGGCGCCAAGTTCCGCTTCCGCCTCCGGCAGATCGAAGGGGGTACGGTGGATGACTGCAATGCCGGCCAGTACCCAGACACAGAACCCGAAGAACTGTGAAAAGACAAACCAGCCATGACGCTGGGCGTCAACGATGTGTGACAGATCGAAACTGCCGGTCTTCATGACGATGCCCATCAGTGACAGGCCCATGAACACTTCATACGAAATCATCTGCGCCGTCGAACGCAGCCCGCCAAGCAACGCGTATTTGCTGTTCGACGACCAGCCACCCAGCATGACCGCATACACCGCAAGCCCGGCGATGGCGAAGAAGAAGAGAATTCCATCATCGGGTGTGGAAACAACCCAGGTCGGGGTGAACGGCACCAGCGCAAAACCGAGCATCATCAGCCCGATCGCCAGCGCCGGCGCGAGTATGAAGGTGAACTTGTCGACAAAGGGCGGTATCCAGTCTTCCTTGAAGAAAATCTTGATCATGTCGGCAACTACCTGCAGCAGACCCCACGTGCCGACCCGGTTTGGACCATAGCGGTCCTGCCACAGCGCCAGCATCCGACGTTCAACCCAGATCATCTGCGCACCAGCGACCACTGCACCCAGCAAGATGACGATCGCCTTGAAGGCTGCCCAGAAGATCGCTGCAAGTTCGGCGGTGACCCAATCAAACATCGTTCAGCCTCCCTTGCTCAGTTCGCAAATCGAGCCCGCAGAAAATGGCGGGACACCTGGCATGCCGACCGGCAGACCGACTGCCAACCGCGGAAAATCCTCTTTGACAACTACAGGCAGTTCGACAGCCACACCATCAAACATGACACGGACCCTGTCGCCGCCTTCGATTGCCAGCCGCTGCGCATCCGCGCGACTCAGCATCGCGTAACTCGAACGCGCACGGGCACGAATGGGATCGGCAAGGCCGGTCAGTTCTTCCGAGCCAAAGTGTTCATACAAGGCAATCAGCCGGGGCATCTCACCCCCGCGTGGCACCGTTGGGGAATAGTACCCCGCCAACCCGGTTGTTCCGGTGGCAACCACTTGTACGCCTGGATCACCACCCTTCAGTGCACCGCCCACCTCAGCCTGCAATTTGGTCCATGCCTGGGGCGAGTTCCAGCCTGGCGACCAGGCAAACGGCAACAGCGCTGCAGGGCGGTCTCCCGCATCGGCACCGTTTTGTCCCTCCATCGAAAAACTAAGCGCGGAATCCGGATCCTGAGTTGAGCGTGGTTCATGAACGAAGACAACCGCTCGTGCCGCGGTTCGGCCCGATTGACGATGTGGTGCGCGCGCAAGGCCCCTGCCTTGCATGCGGAAACTGGCGGATGGCGCAGCACGACCAACCCCTTTGAACTGCGGCAGATCCATCTCCAAATCGGCCAGCACCGCATCAAGATCTTCTGCCGCTACCGAATCACCGCGCAGTCGCCCCAACCAGCGCCACGATTCGAGCGTGCCGATTGAGCGGTCGTAATAGGCTGGATCGAAGTTCTGGACATACCGTTGTGCGCGGCCCTCCATATTGACCAGCGTGCCGGTCGCCTCGGCAAACGTGGCCGCGGGCAGCACGACCTCAGCACGTTGGGCGGTGCCCGTCATCTGATGATCAAGTACCACCAGACTGGCCCGGCCAAGCAGGCGCTCAAGCATCGGGTGTGACAGCCGACGATCCAGATCATTTTCCAGCACGATGACAACGGCCTCGTGCTCGGCGATGGTTTCAAGCGAATCCTCCAGTGCCGGTGCACCGAACATCGCCACACCCAGACTATTGGTTTCCGCTACCGCCAGACTGAGCTGCACTGCCGGATTGAGCTGGTGCAGCGCCCATGCAACATTGGCTGCCGCATGAATGACGTTGAGTGATCCGGCACCTGTACCGGAAACAATCAGCGGACGTTTTGCACCGCGCAGCGTCGTGACAATTTCCTGCACGCGTGTGGCCTGATCGTCACCTTGATCGTCACCTTGATCGTCACTTGGGAATTCCAGCATCGGAGCCCGCGGGTCCAGTGCATTGGCAATGGCAAAGCCGAAGGTTGCGATAGCCTCCGGTGCCATTCGCAAGGCAAGTTCTGCGATGTCGTCGAGACCCGTCGCGGCGGGGGTGACGATATAAACCGGATTCAGCGCGCTTTGAGCGATGTCAGCGGCCGACTCGGCCTGCCATTCAGGCACGCGCTTCTCGCGGGTCATGTCAAGGGCTTTGCCACGGGCTGCCTGGCGCAGTGCCAGCGCAACACGAGGTACGGTCGCGAGCACATCTTCACCGAGCACCAGCACCGCATCAGCTTCATCGATTGCCCGGATGGTCGCGGGGGCCACCGGACCTTGTTCAAGGATGCGCAGCACGGCTGTCGTCAACTCGGAGTCCTGCCGAGTCATGCCACTGCAGAACGCCTGCGTGCCCACCAGCGCGCGCAGCATGTAGTTGGCTTCCAGACTGGCCCGCGGCGAGCCTATGCCGAGAATCTTCCTACCGGAGGTCATCAACTCTCGAACGCGAGTGAGCGCCTGGCTGATCGTCACCGTAACAAGCTCGCCAGCCTGCTTCACCAGCGGTTTGCGTGGGCGATCGGCGCGATTCACATAACCATACCCAAATCGGCCGCGATCACACAGGAAGTAGCCGTTGATCTCGCCGTGATACCGATTTTCGATGCGACGCACCGTGCCGTATCGTTCGCCGGGAGAGATGTTGCAACCCACCGCACAACCCGTGCAGATACTCGGCGCGAACTGCATATCCCACTTGCGGGCGTAGTGTTCCGAATGGGTCTTGTCAGTGAAAACTCCCGTGGGACAGATCTCGGTCAGATTGCCTGAGAACTCGCTTTCCAGGGTGCCAGGCTGCTGCCGACCGAAGTAGACCTGCGCCGCCGAGCCGAATACACCAAGATCGGTCCCCCCGGCATAGTCGTTGTAATAACGGACGCAGCGATAACAGGCGATACAACGATTCATCTCGTGCGCAATGAACGGGCCGAGGTCCTGATTTCGATGGGTACGCTTCGTGAAGTGGTACTGACGTTTGTGGTGCCCGGTCATCACCGTCATGTCCTGCA
>JANNBJ010000176.1:0-8037 GCA_031385325.1 Gammaproteobacteria bacterium
AGCTCGATCTTCGCGAATTTCGATGATCTCGTTGTCAGGGCCGCGCACGTAGGTTGTCTTGTGCGACCCGAGATCGAGTGGTTTGGTGTTGGCATGCAAGCCAGCTGCGGCGATGCGTTCGCAGAGCACATCCACGTCGTCGATTTCGAGGGCAAAGCGGGTGACACCCCGATCAGCAGAACGTAGTCGTCGGGCCGCAGCCGCCCATCGGGATGATCCCATTGCCGTAGTTCGATCATCATCCTGTCATCAGCACGCAGCCAGGTTACGTTGCCTGGCCGCGCGCATTTTCCGTTCCAACCACCGCGCTCAGCGGCGCGACGTCCCCCGATCCGAATCGAAGATCAGCGCCATAACTAGATCGTGAGCGAACGTTCCGTGTCGCTCACGCTGATGCCCGTGTGGTTGATGCGCTCGATCGCCACAGTGCGGATCTTATTTCACGAAGTGGTACGCCAATTCCAGCTCAATCTGACGCGGTCGGATTGCGCCACCTGCCAGGTCGCCTCGAAAGCCTTCAGGTGTTCCGGTGTTGCCACCCGTACCCGGCACGTTGCCGGCTCCGACGATCGCCAGTTTGTCGGTCAGGTTCTTGCCGATCAGCGCCAGCTGCCAGCGGCCGTCCTGCGTCCCAATGCGAACGTTGGCATCGATCGTTGAGTATGCCTTGTAGGTCGCGAGCGGGTCATTCGCACTGAGCACGTTCTTGCTCCTGAACTGCCAGTTAGCCGTTATGCCGAACAGCAGGTTGTTCGGCAGGGGGCGCTCATAACTTGCAGCGAAGTATCCGCTCCATTTCGGCGCACCAGGACGCGTATTGCCCTGCAGGTCCTGGCGGAGATTCGTCTCTGTCTGTCCCGGCAGGAGGGGTCCGCAGCCTTCAGCAGGTTTCTGCCCGACGTAACAGAAGGACTCGAAAGCGGTGAACTTTGATTGCAGGTATCCCAGATTGCCGGACACTGTCAGCCCCTCGATAGGTGTCGCCCAGTCGGCCTGCGCCTCGAAACCGTAGGTTTCCGATCCCCCGGCATTGTCCGTTACGAAGGCAAACTGCTGGGAGTTGAAGAAGTCCACCTGCAAGTCGCGGAATTTGTAGTAATAGACCTCGAAGGAGGCCAGCATCGAGCTGTCGAACAGCGATGCCTTGACACCGACCTCTCCCCCCTTGTTCTGCTCGGGATCGAATGTAAAGTCGCGGAACTCAATCACATCGTTAGGGCCGGCGGTACAGGTTCCCCCCAGACGCGGTGAAATGCAGGGCGACCCGTTCAATACTGGCGGCGACAGGTTGCTGAGGATTGCACTGTTGGAGAAACCGCCGGTCTTGAAGCCTTCCTTGTACGCGGCATACAGCGTGAGGTCGTCCGTGGGTTCCCAGCGCAACGTGACCTCGGGGATCAGATTCTTGAAGGTCTGATCCGCCGCAGCTCTTGTCAGACGGTCGTTCGGATTGTAGGGGATGAAAAGTCCCCTCACGAACGGATTCACGAACGGCTGGATGAAAAACGAATCCTTGGTTTCGTGCAGGTAGCGGGCGCCGGCGGTGAGTTGCCACTGGTCCGTGATGTCCCAGATGACCTCGCCGTAGGCAGAGAGGGTCTTGCCGTCGGTTTCCGAGATCTTGTTGTAAGCAGTGAACTCGTCGTTGGGATCAACCAGGGGCCCTGAGAATTGCGGTCCACAGGCTCGTGCAGTGCCTTGCGCACAGGTTGGGAATGCGGATGCGGGCAAGAATGCAAAGATCACGTCCTGGTCGAAAAAGCGGTTCCAGTCCTGATAGTAGCCACCGAGCACGAAGTTTACGGGCTGCTCGAAACTCGTCACCGCACGTACCTCGGCGGAGAAATTCTTGAACGTGTTCTCTTCCCCTGCGAAAATGGACGTTACCGCGCCGCCATCCTGGTCACCCACCCACTGCTCGGTCTGGTCCTGGTAGCTGAGGATCGACTGCACTTCGACACTTTCCAATGAATAGGTGAGGTTTGCCGTCGTGATATAGGACTCGAATTCATCCCTCCCCTGGCCATTGCCAAACTGATTCAGCAGTTCGTTTTTTGCAGCCACACCCGGCGGTACATTGTTGAGGCCGCGTTCACCATCGAACGAACAGTCAACGCTCGGCAGCGGTGAAGGAACGAACAACGGCGTCTGCCGGCCTGGTGGCTGGACCGCAGCTCTTTGGCTGGTGTGCGCCACGCCATTGAGGGTCGAGCAATTGAACAATTCCGATACGGAGCCGTATACGCGTTCATTCTTGGAGTACGAACCCTTGATGTTGTAACTGAGTTGATCGGTCAGGTCTCCGTCCGCCGTCAATCGGACGAACAGCATTTCCTCCTTGGGCAGGAAATCGTCGGCGATTGGATTGTCGAACAGGTTGGTCCGACCCGTGAATGCATCGAAGGTGGCGTACACATCCGGATTCTGAGCGCTGTTCTTGATCCAGCCTTCCTTCATCTTTGACGTCTGCACCGCCAGGCGCACCCCAAGTTTCTCGTTTACCGGGACCGAAATGATGCCCTCGTACGTGGTGTCCTTGCTTTCGAACTCGTGATTGATCCGGGCTGAGGCTTCGAACTCCTCCCCTGGATTGTTGGACATGATCGAAACCACGCCGGCGGTGGAGTTCTTGCCGAAATACAAAGCCTGTGGACCCTTGAGAATCGCCACTTGTTTGGTGTCGAACAGTCCCTCGTTGATGACCCGCCCTTGCGGCATGTACGCACCATCGATGACGACCGCCACCGACTGCTCGATACCGATGCTCGATGGTGACGAGCCGATCCCGCGAATGGCAATGACGGCACCGCTACCGCTGGTCGCCCGCCCGATGGAGAGTTGCGGTTGCATGGCTTCCACATCCTCCAGGCTTTCCAACCCGAACTGGTTAAGCCGCTCTTCGGACACCGCGGTAATGGCCACCGGAATATCCCGCACCGATTCCTCGACGGCGCGGGCGGTAACGATGATTTCTTCAATTTCAGCAGACATTGCCGGCAAACCGGACGTGAGTCCAATCGCGGCAAGAAACGTACTCGACATGATTCGCGCAACGCGCGACGGGCGTAGCAAAAGCATATTCAGACCCTCCCCAGTTTCCACCATTTACGGTCGAAGCCAGCTTTACGGCCCCTTTACTGCCACTTTGCACAGGCTTGAGCCAGCCATCCCCGAAACCGCCTCTCACCCGAATATACAGCCACATACGTGTGTTTAGTAGCGATTCGATGCGTACTTGCCGTCGGGCTATTCCCTGCGCCGACGCCAACCAATACGATTCGGCACAGCCGTGCCTACCAACCCCCTGACACGAGTCGTTTGCATTGAACAGTCTGTTGAAGGCGGCATGGCGTTGCGGTCAGTCATGATCTCTCTGAGTACGTCACTCGATTCGGAAATTTACCGGCATAAAATTCTTTCTGCGCCGGCATCTGTTCAATGTCTCGAACACCGATGCTGTGCATGTGGCTTGAACGCCGCGTCGTGCACGCACGTCCGCGATCCACGGTCAGATACGCATCAACTCACTGATCGAGAAAATCCTGCATGAAGTGAATGTTCCGCTCACGCCGCAGGAGATCGAAGGCGATGCTGTACTCCTAGACGTCCGGTATCCGGGTACAGAAGAAGGCTGGCAGAAGGTGCTTGATGAAGTAGGGCAGAAGCTCGCACGTTTCATCGATGTTTTCGTGAAGCGGCAGGGTATGACCATCGAGACAACACCCCGTGGCTGCGGCATCTGCCGCAACTCGGATCAACTCGGCATGAAATTAATCGTCCATGCTGGCGTGGATCTGCGAGGACACACCTCGTCAAGTTGAACGAAGTAAGATTGTCGGAGTTCAAGGTGTCGCCGCAGCACGACAATCTTCTGCCACACCGACTCCTGGTCTCAAATGGACGATTGGTAAATGAACTCAGACGACAAATCTCTTGGCATGGGCCGCCGCATCACGCGCCGCGATTTCCTCGATGGTGTGGCCATCACCATTGGTAGCGCCATGATCGCGCCAACACTGCTCCACGCCGCGTTCTTGGGCGCAACCGCGACCTATCCCCCAGCGCTCACCGGGTTACGCGGCTCGCACGTTGGATCATTCGAGGCATTTCACTCGTTGCGCGATGGGACGTTCTGGAGCACCGCGCCTGAGGTTACTCCGAGTGATGAGAAGTACGACCTCATCATCGTTGGTGCCGGTATCAGCGGCTTGACCGCGGCACACACGTACCTCAAGCGCCGGCCCGGGTCGCGCATTCTCATCCTCGACAACCACGATGACTTCGGTGGACACGCCAAACGCAATGAGTTCACCTACCAGGGCAAGACCTTCCTCGGTTATGGCGGCACCCAGTCGATTGATAGCCCTCTGCCATACAGCGCCGTCGCGAAGGACCTCATCAACGAACTGGGAATAGACGTGAGCCGTTACGCGGCTGTCCTGGATGAGAAGCTTTATCCTTCGGTCGGTCTCAAGTCCGGATTCTTTTTCGACCGGGAAACGTTCGGCGCGGACCAGCTGGTGGTGGGCGCGCGGCACCTGCTGGACGAAAGCTTCGTCGCTGCTGCACCGATCAGCGATACCGCGAAGACCGATCTGACAAGGCTCGTCAGCGGCATGGGTGATCCTTATCCCGGCCTCTCCTCGGCGGCCAAGAAGGCCAGACTTGCACGCATGAGTTACGCCGACTTTCTTACTGAAGTCTGGAAGGTCGACAAGGCTGTGGTGGCAATCCTGCAGAGCAATGGCCATGAGCTGTTCGGGGCCGGCATTGATGCCATTCCCGCGCAGGATGCCCACGCGCTCGGGCTTCCCGGCTTTCAGGGGATGGGGCTGGATGACAAACCGGGACCAGGCCAGAACTATGATTCGCTCGGCACTGCTGAAAGCGAGGCGTACTACTTCCATTTCCCGGACGGTAACGCGACCATCGCGCGACTACTGGTTCACCAACTGATTCCGGGGGTCATGCCCGGCACCACCATTGACGACATCGTTACGGCGCGCGCGGACTACAGCAGTCTCGATCGACCCGGTGCAAACGTCAGGATTCGACTGAGCAGTCCAGTCATGCGCGTACGGCACTTGGGCGATCCGGCCACGGCAACTACCGTTGAAGTCACTTACTCGAAGGATGGCAGGCTCACCTCTGTGACAGCGCCCGGGGTGATCCTGGCGTGCTGGCACACGGCCATTCCCTTCCTCTGTCCCGAATTGCCCCGGGCACAGAAAGAGGCCATGGCTTTTGAAGTGAAGGTCCCGCTTGTCTATACGAACGTTCTGTTGCGCAACTGGACATCATTCCAGAAGCTGGGTGTGCACAGCGTCAACACCCCAGGCTTGTGGCACAGCGCTTTTTCGCTGGATTTTCCCGTGAGTATCGGTGCCTATCACCACACCAGGGCAACCGGTGAGCCGATTGTCGTGCACATGTCCAAGGCCGCCTGCCAACCGGGGCTTCCCATTCGCGAACAGCACGCGGCAGGTCGTCGGGAGTTATATACGACCTCGTTTGAGACCATAGAGCGGCATGTTCGAACCGACCTGCAGCGCGTACTCGGCGCAGGTGGCTTTGATGCAGCGCGCGACATCGTCGGTCTGACGGTGAACCGCTGGCCGCACGGTTATGCCTATCAATACAACTCTCTCTATGACGACTTCTGGGTCGATGGCGGTGAGCTTCCTTGTGAAGTCGCGCGACGACCCTGCGGCAGGCTGGCCATTGCTAACGCGGATGCGGGCGCGTACTCGTACACGGATGCTGCAATCGATCACGGGCATCGGGCGGCACAGGAAATTCTGAGGATGGTCTGAACGTTCAGACTGGAACAGAACCTGCCGCGTTTGTGGCGTTTGGCGGGGACGTCCCGGCAATGGTCACCCGCTCGGCAAAGCGAGAGTTCGGAAAGTAGTCCCACACCGCGTGATGCCAGGTGGCGTAGTTGTCCCAGAACACGAGGGTGCCAGGCTCCCAGCGCACACGACAATGCAGACGCGGATTGTTCTCCGCGTGCCGCCACAACATTTCCAGCAGGGCATCGCTCTCGGCACGGCGCAAGTCTGGAATGTGCTCCGTGAAGGCGCGATTGACGAACAGTGTTTCCCGACCGGTGACCGGATGACGAATCACGATCGGGTGCTCGGCACGCGGATAGTCCTGGTCCTCCCTGAGTTGAATGTTGTAACTGGCGAGGTCCTTGCGTCCGTCGTGTACGGCGGTCAGCGTGCGCAGGAACGCCTGCAGCGGGGCAGACAACATCTCGAATGCGAGGCCCATGTTGGCGAACAGCGTATCGCCGCCGCTGTCGCCAGGCAGTTCGCGCACATACAGCATCGATCCCATGGGCGGAATGGGCTCACACGACAGATCGGTGTGCCAGCACTCGCCATTGGTATAGGCGCTGGAAGGTGTGGTGCGGATCGTGAAGATGGCAGGGTCGGCATTGCTCGGCCGCAGTCGATGCGAGGGATGCACGTGGAAATCGCCAAACAAGGCCCCGAACGCCTTGTGGGCGTCCCGATCGAGGTTCTGGCCGCGAAATGCGAGTACGCCGTGTCGGGCGAATGCTTCCCGGATGGTCTGCAGGTCAGCCGTTTGCAGTTGGTTCAGGTCGACGCCCATCACGTCGGCGCCGAGGTGAGGTGTCAGCGGTCGAATGTGGATGGACATGGCGGGTGCTGCTCCGGTCGGACTGGACTCAAACCAGTCTAAGGTGACTCTGATTAATTCGCTCCTGCGAATTAATCAGATCGGAGCCCCGAATCAAAAAAGAGGGGCTCCTCGCATTTTCCCCGCGTTTCACGCGAGAAAAATGGTGGTGCATCCCTGCACCACTAGGGAAGGTCTGATTAATCAGACCTTCCCTAACGACAATCGACGCTGCCAGCGCCGTGGCTTGTCCTGCAGGGGCGATGGACTGCAGGCCGGCGTATCATGCATTTACCTGCGAGCAACACCTGAAACAGGGGAGCGCGACGATGACCTACGCTGGCGACCGTCTGATCCTTGATGCCGACAGCCATCTGATGGAGCTGCCGGACTACCTCTCCGCATGGGCTGACCCCGGCATTCGCCACCGCCTGCCCGATCTGAAGGCGGCGCTCACGGGGCAGTTTGATCCGGACGCTTATGCGGACCTGCAAGGGCATCCGCCGGAACGTGTGCAGCAGCTTGTTGCGCTGGGTGACCAGCTCACCCGAGGACCGAAATGGCACGATGCGCTGGGCGCGTTCAGTGGACGGGAGCGGGGTCTGGCGCTCGACCTGCTGGGGTTCCGCCGGCAGGTGGTGTTCTCTTCATTCTGTGCGCGGCTGATCTTCGGGGCGGTGGATGATGATGTCGCCTACGGTGCTGCGACTGCGCAGAACCGGGCCATGGCTGATTTCTGCCAGGCAGATTCCCGGCTGATCGGCGTGGCCATGGTGCCCCTTCAGGATCCTGTTCGTGCGCTGGCTGAAATCGAACGAGTCAAGCGGCAGGGTCTTGGTGCCGTGTGGATTGCAGCCGATGCACCGGGTGGGCGATCACCAGGGCATCCTGATCTTGATCGGATATGGGCCACGCTCACCGATGCGGGCTTACCCTTCATTCTGCATGTAGGCAGTGCGCCGCTTGCCATTGGTGATGAGTGGATGAATGACGGCAAGCCAGACACCGTGTCGGCACGAGGTGGGGCTGAAGTCATTGGCAGCAAGGACCTGACGGTCATTCATTTCGCCAGTCAGCGATTTGTTTCGGCGATGGTGCTCGATGGCGTGTTCGAGACGCATCGCGGACTGCGTGGCGGTGTGATTGAAATTGGCGCCGGCTGGGTCCCCGACATGATCCGCCGGCTCGACCATGCCGTCGACATCTGGGCCCGTTCTGAACCTCAACTGGCATTGATGACCCGCAAACCTTCGGAGCAGATCAACGAGCAAATGCGCTTTACGCCTTACCCGTTTGAGAACGTGGCACAGCTTGTCAGTGAGTCGAGTGCGGATCTGTACCTGTTTTCGAGTGACTATCCCCATGCGGAAGGGGGGAGAGACCCGCTAG
>JANNBJ010000013.1:0-126003 GCA_031385325.1 Gammaproteobacteria bacterium
CTAGCCCGCACTATTCATGAAGTATCGTAGCGAGGGCGTCGAGAGTAGTGAAAACGCTGGATGGCGCGGACCTGCGTGCGCGCAGGCGTGCTTGACAGCACGTCGAGCACGCGGAGGGAGCACGCCCAGTGTTTTCGCTGCTATCGGCGTCCGCAGTAGATCATTCATGAATAGTGCGGGCTAGCGCCTTGAACGCAACCGTCAGTTCGCGGTGTCTCTCGTTCACATCCTCAAGGATGTACGCTTGCGTCGGAATGAAAAAGAGTCCCAGTTCAAGACCTTTGAGGGCTATCCGTCCGCATTCATCACACGAGATGAAGCGCTCGCGCAGCACCTTTTCAGCGTCCGGTGGAATCACCTGAAGTCATCTGCCGCCAAGAATGGTCTGACTGATCGGACCTTCCATGGCGCACACGCCATCAACAAGAGCGGGTACTCTTTCAACAAGAGCAGGCAAGCAGCCAACAAGCACCGTCACGCAAGTGTCACAAAGCTTGTGACAATCGGATGCTAAGCTCGATTTCTCTTGGTCAACAAGCCGCTCAATAGTGAATGTTCTGGATATTGCGCCGGATCTGTCGACGCCGTCGCTGCACATCAATCGGGAGTTGTCACAACTCGAGTTCATTCGACGGGTGCTGGCCCAGGCTGACGACACTGATCTGCCGCTGCTCGAGCGACTGCGTTTCATCTGTATTTCCAGCTCCATTCTCGACGAGTTCTTCGAAATCCGCGTCGCCGGTCTGAAGCATCAGCAAGACGTCAACGCGGCACCCGCCGACCCGGATGGATTGCCGGCCTCGGAATTGTTGCGACAGATCGCGGCTGCGGCCAGCACCCTGGTCAGCCAGCAGTACATCGCGTTGAATAACCTGTTTCCGCTGCTGGCTGAACAGGGCATTCGATTCAGCACGGAAACTCAGTGGACTCCCGTGCAGCAAGCATGGATCAAGCGTTACTTCAATCGCGAGTTGCTGCCAATCATGAGCCCCATGGCACTAGATCCATCGCATCCCTTTCCCTTGCTGCTCAACAAGAGCCTCGCCTTCATGGTCACTCTGGAGGGCAAGGACGCATTCGGACGATCAAGTGGCAAGGCTGTCGTCCAGGCACCTCGCGCATTGCCAAGAGTCGTTGCGCTGCCGGAGTCCTGTGCAACCGCACCCAACGACCTGATACTGCTCTCATCCATCATTCAGGCGCATGTGGCGGAGTTGTTTCCTGGCATGCAGGTCACTGGCTGCTATTCCTTTCGCCTGACTCGCGACAGTGATCTCCTGGTAGATACGGAAGAGGCGGAAGACCTGTTGCGCGCTGTGGAAGGTGAACTGTCTGCCCGTCGTTATGGTGATGCGGTTCGTCTGGAAGTCGCCGAGGATTGTCCCCCGGCAATGGTCAGCTATCTCGCTGCTCAGCACGGACTGAGTACAGAAGAGGTGTACTACTGCGACGGGCCTGTAAACCTCATGCGATTGACCACAGTGCCAGACCTTGTGGAACGGGCTGAGTTGAAATATCCCGGGTTCACACCCGGATTGCCTGAGGCGTTGCGTGCGGAACCCAACATCTTTTCTGCCATTCGCGCGGGAGACATCCTGCTGCATCACCCCTACCAGTCCTTCACGCCGGTGATCGAATTTATACGTCAGGCAGCTGATGATCCTGATGTGCTGGCCATCCGGCAGACGCTGTACCGTACCGGCGCTGACTCAGCAGTGGTGAGGGCGTTGGTGAAAGCCGCCAACTCAGGCAAGGAAGTACTGGTTGTCATTGAACTGCGCGCCCGCTTTGACGAAGAGGCCAACATTGAACTGGCCAACCTCCTGCAAAAAGCTGGCGCCAAGGTTGTCTATGGTGTCGTGGGTTTGAAGACACACGCCAAGATGGCCATGGTGATCCGGCGTGAAAGCCGGTCACTGCGTCGTTACGTTCACCTTGGCACAGGCAACTACCATGCGCGCACTGCACGCATGTACACGGACTATGGTCTCTTTACGTGCGATCGAGACATTGGCGAGGACGTACACAAGCTGTTTTCACAACTCACTGCACTCGGACGGCACGGCCGTCTAAAGAAGCTGCTCCAGGCACCCTTCACCCTGCACAGTTCCATGCTGGCCTTCATAGAACGGGAAATCGAGATAACGCGCTCTGGTCTTGGAGAAGGCGGGATTTTCCTGAAGATGAACGCACTGATCGAACCGCAGGTGATCCGCGCACTCTATCGTGCATCGATGGCAGGCGTGACGGTGCGGCTTCTCGTTCGCGGCGTATGTGGCATTCGGCCTGGTGTTCCGGGGATTTCCGAAAACATCGAAGTGCGCAGCGTGATCGGGCGTTTCCTTGAACACACGCGAGCGTTCTACTTCGAGAATAACGGCAACCCGCGTCTTTACCTGTCGTCTGCCGACTGGATGGGCCGCAATTTCTTCAATCGAATCGAAACCTGCTTTCCCATCGAAAACGAGAAACTCAGACGGCGCATCCTGTCGGACCTGATGGACCTGTACTGGACGGACACCTCACAAAGCTGGCAACTGCGCACCGACGGCAGTTACGTTCGGGTCACCGGCAGGTCAAAACATGCCGGCGCACAAACCACTCTGCTCGAGCAACTCGCCAACCCCTGAAGCCGTGCCGACAAAACCCTGCTATGCCACCGCACTACTGCGCAAGGCACTGCGGTAGTAAGCCGCAACGTCGGTGATCGGATCCGTGATCAACTTGACGAACCAGATCAATGCATTGCGTACACCGTGTCTCTTCGTCAGCACACCTACCCGCCCCAGAACAACGAGCACCGTGAATGCAAACCAGTGGACAGCCACCTGATCAACCACTTGCATCAACCAACCAGGTTCGCGGCTCCCCAGGGCAAGCACATCAATCACCGGAATCAGCAGATAACAGCCAACGATCATGGTCTTGCTACGAGTGTCGAATCCCAGCAGCAACTGTTCCTTGTCATGGCAAGGTGGTTCGATCAGCGCATGTCCCAACTGCCGCAAGAACAGGGATGCGAGGCCAAGCCACATCGCCAGTGGCAGATCGATGAAGATCATGACGTAACAGAACAGGAAAACCGATGAACTGACCAGATGCATCAACTGGTTCACTCGATGGCTGTGTGAGGCCACGTGATCATCATGTTTTCGTCCCATCACATCGAGGTAGAACGCCTTCAGGACGCGGGTTACAGGCAGCGCAGCTTCTATCATGTCAAACCTTGTTCGTTGTGCAATCAGCAGATTGCGTCGTGGATGTTCCGCTTCGGTCGGCCACCATGCATCAGCAAGCATCTGCCGGGCAGCCAGAACGATGCGGTCTTTCAACTCAGCGTAGTCTTCCGGGCGGAAGTCCAGACTGGTCATGCAACGCCCGGTGCCAACCCAGCTCAGGTTCACACCAGCCGCGCGAAGGTAGTACTGCAACAGCCAGTTGTAACGTGAGGGCTGCGTAAACAGGAAGGTGAACACACTGGAAAATCGAGCGACCTGAACGGGAATGCGCAGGCGCGCAAGCTCGGTATTGGTTTTTTCCACCCAATCCGCGCACAACCGGTCTGCCGCGTCGTAAAGTGCGGCCACTCCCGGCTTTGAGATCCACTCCAGAAACGAATGCATGGCCCCCATCGTCAATGGGTGCGCAGCAAATGTACCGGCAACGTAGGCCAGTCGCATAGGGTGCTCAGGATCAAACCGCCGCATCAATGCCGCCTTGCCACACACCACGCCAATGGGAAGACCACCCGCCACGGTCTTGCCATAAACCACCATGTCTGCCTGCAGACCGAAATAGCTCTGGGCACCACCAGGAGCCAGGCGAAAACCACTGAACACCTCGTCAAGAATCAGCGGTACGCCGCACGCACCACAGGTTTCAGCCAGTGTCTGCAACCACTTCGCGTACTCGGACTCCGCCCGTGTGCTGCGTACGTCAGACGACAACAGGACTGCATCACTGGGAGGCGGAGAGTTGGGATGAAATGACTGGATGGGGTTGACCAGCACCGCAGCAATTTCATGCGCACGAGCCCTGATGACCTTCAGCGTGTGAGGTGTCATTTCATTCAGAGAAATGCAGTCCTCGATCGAGCGCTCACTGCCAACCCCGGGTTGAACACCATCCCACCAACCGTGATAAGCGCCGGTAAAGCAGACCACATAACGTCGTCGGGTATTGAATCGAGCCAGGCGAACCGCAGCCATCACAGCTTCTGTGCCACTCATGTGGAAGGAAACTTCATCGAGCCCCGAGATTCCGCGCAACGTCTCCACATTGCTGGCCACGATGGGGTGCAAGGGACCGAGTACCACACCGGAATCACGGGTCAATAACCAACCTCGATCTATGAATGACTTGTAGGCATCGTAGCCCGCGACATTGACTCCGTACGATCCGCTGACATCGAGGCTGCGTTCACCATCGGCATCGATCAGCCATGCACCTTCGCTGCGTTCGACGATCACGCTGACGTCGAACTGCTCCCGCATATAACGCGCAAACGGAAATGGCACCCGATTGGCATCGGCAAACCGCAGATCCGAAAGTCCTTCGCGTATTCGCGCCGCAAAGTCTGCAGACAGTTGACCTCGTCGCCTGAATCGAAGCGCAAGACGATCGAGGGCAGCCTTGCGAGCCGCAGCGATAGAAGCCGGTGCATCATCTGCTGCAAAAAAATCCGCGTCGCCCAAGTCTGCGCGTCGCAGGATTTGCGCAAGAAGTCGTGATGACGGAGCCAGCAGCCCCAGTGCCGGCCAGTGCAATAGTGCGGTGACTAATGTCTTGCCGTAAACCAGCAAAGTTGCCGAACCGACTATCAACAACCATCCGGCACCAATCTCAAACGTGAACCAGGACGTCACTAGCGGTACTCCATGTTTGTAGCAGACTCATCAGGCCGTGCAACCAGATGGCTCAATCGAGCGCGCAAAGACGGCAGCGCTTGCAGACTCCGAACCAGCGCGGCTACAGGCGCCAGCATCACCGTCAACGGGGAATTGCTCCGCATGGGCTTCACAAGCCCATACACGGGCTGGACATCTTCCGGCCGATACGAACCGAAACACCGATCCCAGATGGTCAACATCGCGCCGAAGTTCCGATCCAGGTATTCGTTGTTACTTGCATGATGAACGCGATGATCGGAAGGCGTGACAAACAGCCAGCCGACCCACTTGAGCCGACCAACACATTCGGTATGGAGGCAGAATTGATACACGTGGTTTACTGTCATCGCGCCGACTACTTCGAGTGGATCTGCACCCAGAAACAGCAACCAGACGTGAAACCAGGGTTCGATAAATGGTTCGGCGAAGGAACCGCGCAGCGCTGTCGCGTAGT
Organism: Gammaproteobacteria bacterium; assembly: GCA_031385325.1. Lineage (GTDB taxonomy): Bacteria > Pseudomonadota > Gammaproteobacteria > Pseudomonadales > Azotimanducaceae > SYFY01. Next base: position 5,344 of record JANNBJ010000013.1, read on the forward strand.
TGAAACAGGCAGAAGAGTGGTGCACCGAATGAATTGCCCAGCCTGCATTGGTGACGTGCAGTACGCGGTGATACCAGTAGTATCCGAGATCAACGCCGAGGAGCGTCAACATCCAGCCGGTAGCACCGTCTGGAATCAGCGTCAGCGTGGGTAGATGCTGGCTGATCAGAACACCGACGGCGAGCACCGCGGCACGCGCAAGTGTCCAGGCGACGAAGCCGCACAGACCAATCAGAACGCTACAGAGCGTATCTCCAGCTTCATAGCCTCGCAGTCGCCGCAGGCGTCTAGCACCTGCATCAACGATCAGACAAATCACTGTCACGAACAACGCCATGACTTCAAATTGTCGACTCATCGGCGCATGAATCCGAATCGCCTGCTCGGCAATGACTAAAGCATGAAGCTCTAACGTGGCACTTTCATGATCAATTCACTGCAGGTTTGTGACAAAGAGACGCACGAATGTCGGTCGGCGCTTGCGGAAGGTCCTGTCAATCAGGCTTTCCTGAAAAAGAAAACCCGCCTTGCGGCGGGTTTGCGCACCTCGAGCCCGGTCAAGCTCGTAGTACTTCCTGTACAAGGTGCGCGAAGGCGTCAGCTTGGGCAGAGCTGACGCGGGGAAAGGCAGCTCCAGATCGATGTCTACTGACGACCTGCCTGGCGGAGCATCTTCACGAACTTCGAATCTCGATCGTCGCTGCATACGCGGCTTTCTGGAGGCTGTACTGGTTTGACAACCACCTCGCCCGTGACCGGATCGATTTCCGTTCCGAGCTCACAAGGCGGCGGCACAACACCTACGATATTGAATTCCCAAAGTGCATCACCAAATCCTCCCGGAACCTTCACAAGATCTGTGCTGTCAGGGTGCTGAATGGAAATCACAAACCTGGCTGGACGCCGAGGGTTGAATTCGAGACCTGTCGCTTCAGCATTGTTCACGCCAAGACTCAGGAAGTGATAAATCGACTCGGAGACGCCATCACCGTTAACGTCTTGTGCAAACCAGACATCACCACCAACCACGTCCGAATTGGGCGCATCTTCAATGATGTAGATGTTGCCCAGCGCATCGGTTTCCAGGTTGTCCGGCGAGTTCATCACACCGCTGGTCGGTTGAAATCCAAGGTTTTTCGGGGTTTTTGCATCCGACGCAAACAGACGCACCGTCGCCTTGTTAGCCGGCAGAATTTCGATTGAGTACACCGACCGTTCAGACGTTGCTGCGAAGTAAACCACTTCGTTGCCATTGGCGAGTTTGCCGATTTCGATGTCTTCCGGCCGACCGTACGGCGTGCCGTTGACTTCATCCGCTGCCGGGCGGCCACCACGGGTATCGGTGTTGGTGCGCGGATCATTGGTCGGACCGTTCTTGAACGGATCAGCCTTGGTCAATGCCTTGCCGTCCGCATCAGTGATCGGCACCCAGGTTGCAACTCCAACGCGTGGTTGCCCTGCGTTCGAAGGGTCATTGTAGTTATCAGCAGCCTTGCCTTTGAAGGCATCAACCACCAGCACAAAGGTCTGGCCACCCTGGGTGTAGTTGCGCGGATTCTTGAATACCAGCTTGTACAGTGAGCCGGAGTTCCACTCGTCGACGAAGTACAGCGTCTTGTCGTCCGCACCAAAACGCAGCCCTTCGTGCGCAACATTCGGAATCGCCTGCAACTCGCGAGTCTTGATCTTCTCCTTGGCTTCAAAAGGATTCACGATCTCGATGACACGTCCCTCTCCAGTCCACTCTTCTGCTGCCCAGACGGTGTTGGTCGGGGTGACCAGGGCGGGATCAAATGCGCCATAGTCTTTGGTCCAGTTTCCGGTGCGGCCATTGCCATCGCCCTGGAATAACACCACATTCTCGTCTGCCCGTATGTCATATCGTGATACCCCGGCTCCCCATGGTGTTTCGTGCGGCAGAAAGATGTACCGGCCACGTCGATCAAACTGAACCATGTCAATCATGGATGCCGAGCTCTCTGCACCAGGGGCACGAATAACCGATTGATTGAGATCGGCCTCGATTTCCTTGAGGCTGGTCAGGTTGGTCTGGGTAATGCCGGCTGGCGCCACCCACGGCGAACCGAGTTCGTTAGGATGGTTTGCGACGCCTACATAAGCCGAGTTGGTCAACGGGTTGAACCACACTTCGGTTCCCGCATTCGCGGGGATGGCTCCAATCCCTGCTGCTCCGGCGAGAGCGGCAACAAGCACTCTGGTCTTGAATTTCATCGTTGAATTGACTCCCTGATGATGGTGTATGCGAATCAGATGAAGTCGGTGATCGCCGACTTGCACAGGCAGTCTGGGAACATCCCGTGACCGAGTGGTGAAACTACGACGAAGCTTTAGTGACAGTGCGAAGGTACGTCCGCTACCAATCGAGGGTAATGGACCAAAGATGATTGAGAAAGGGCGGCAACACGGGTGCATCTTCGCCTACATCAGCATAAACATTGATGGGAGGGGTTATGGTGGCATCCCGCCCGTAGATATAGTCCTGTTCAGCCACTATCGTTCGGTACGCCTTGTTCAGCTGGAGTGCGCGGGCTGGTGACGGCGTAACAAGCGTGTAAACATCCGGTGCAGCCCCGACCTTGTCAACATCAACGAAATTCTGTTCATTCTTGAACCAGCGTTCTCGCAGTTCTGCATTACTGCGAAACTCATCGCCGCCTCCAACCCGCTGAAAATACGTCCGGATTTCGCCGTCCGTTTCACCACGATTGGGTGCATCTTTCATACCGTGCAGGTTGATGTACCCCCAACCGGTGCGACCATCGACCTTGCGCGGAAAGCTGAAAGTCTTGTCGATAGTCGAACCGATGGACGAATGACACCCCATGCAGAACACATTCTCTTCGAACGTCGCTACTCGCAATCGCCCGTCAACGCCCTCGATGAATCCCTGAATCAACCAACCCATGCCGTTGTCCAGACCCTGGTCGGCGCGGTTTGTGTACAGCGGCAACAACCCTTCGTCCTTGTGATAACCCTCCTGCAGATAAGCTTCACGAGCACCGTCCAGCGTGATCGTGAACGCCTTGCGCATGTAACGAACTTCTTTCATTCGCCGCGATGGACCGATAACCCCTTTTTCATCGACACCGACGTAACGCACGGTATGCAGAAATTCGGTCCCCTCCGGATAGAACGAAGGAGCCAGGTGAAATCCACGTGCCGCGCCTGCCCAGGTGGTGAATACATTCAGCTTGCGGATGATCCCCAGCCTGCCATCGCCATCGATATCTTCGCCTGCCCTGTTTTCGTCGATGTCAGGCGTCTCGATAGTCTGCAGGCCCTTGATCAGCGCTTCGACGATGGAAAGGTTGGCAAGATAGATGTCCCTCGACTTTGCGCCTTCCTTGTTCTGCCGAAAGGCCGGAGGCAGACGGATCATGACATCATCGGTCGATCCATTGGTTGGCCAGAAGGTTGAAGGCAGGGGTTTGTAATTGAACGCGACCCAGTCGCTGCCATCCCGTGCAAATCCTTGTTGATCAAAAGCCAAAGCACCTTCCGGGAGCTTTTCCAGATCCGGAATCCATCCCTTGAAACCGGCAGACTTGAGTCGACCTGGCAACGCTGAATAGTTGTCGTCATCAATCCAGTCCAGGATTTGCGCATCCGAAATGGCTGCGACGGCCGTCGTACGATCTTCAAACAGATTCTTCCAGTGATTGATTACGCCGATCTCACTGAAACTGTATTCGCGCTGCAACGGGCCATCGTTCATGGTGTTCTCACGCCCTGCACGTGCATTCTGGTGGCAGACATAACAGGGATTATGCTGGCCTTCGGTGCGGGTATAACACTGTGGGGGAATGATGGCTTCGCGGTTGTACATGGCAGCCACGGGATGACCCGCAGGTGTCGGTGGCAGTACGCCGGTCTCCGATTTCAATCGCTGGATCAACTGTTCATGTGCAGACAGGGGTTCGCTGTGCAGTGGCCCGGAGACCAGTCCCACTGCAAGGATGACCAGCATCCCTGCAAAGAGCAGGGTCGAGCGATCATGTGTGTTTCCAGGTTGCATGCCACGCAGGCTAGGTCGTAGGCGTTACCGAACGATGAACCCTGCTGTTATTCCGTCAGAGGTCGAGTGTCTTGAATGCAGCCGTGAGTTCGCGGTGTCTCTCGTTCACGTCCTCAAGGATGTATCCTTGCGTCGGAATGAAAAAAAGTCCCAGTTCAAGACCCTTGAGGGCAATTCGTCCGCACTCATCACATGAGATGAAGCGCTCGCGCAGCACCTTTTCTGCATGCGGTGGAATCACCTGATGGAGCGGATCATCAGCCGGCGCTGTTGCGAGGGCATTGAACGTTGAAGCCAGGCTTTCGGTAAGCACCGGCCCGGGCATGAGCACACTCACCGAGACGCCAGTTCCCGCAAGCTCATGACGCAGCCACTGCGCGGTGACCAGCAGCGCATGCTTGGTCGCCCCATAGATGCCCATCTTGAGTTCTGCGTTGTCAGGCGGCATCACCAGTGAGTTTTCCGAGCCGGTATACATGATATGGCCCACTGCGCCACGTTCCTGCACCCGACGCACGTAGGCTTGAGTAAGCCGCAGATTGGAGAAGTAGTTGAGATCGAACTGACTTGCTACATCAGCGCCATTGCAGTCCATCAGACGTTTCATCATGCCTGCCCCTGCATTGGCAAACACCACATCCAGCCGCCCCTCGCGGTTGAATATGTCGTCCAGCAACGCCGCGGATTGCACATCATCGGTAACATCCGCGCGCACACGGCGGATCGAACCCAGAAGGCTCAGCTCAGCTTCAGTCGCCTGGCCCACGGCATCGTCGAGGTTGGTGATCACCACACTGGCTCCCGCCAGCAGTGATTGGCGCGCGATGCCTTTGCCGATTCCCTGTGCACCACCCGTGATCAGAACGGTCTTGCCCAACAGATTCATGGTCAATCCTCGAACGAGTACTGAACCGCTGCACGGTCCGAGATGTTGGGCAGTACATGCTGCTGCAGAAGTTCGACATGCTGCGGATGCGAGGCGTACACGAGGTAGTCTTCCTTGTTCCTGAAATCAGCCACCACCACATGCTGCCAGTTTCCTTCGCGCAATCCCGCATCCGGGCCATGGGCAAAGCGCTCCACGACGTCGAGCTCGATCAAGCGGTCGAAGCCGGCATTGATCTGCGCTTTCTGGGCATCGGTGGTTTCCGGTTTGAACTTGAACATGACGCAATGACGAAACATGAACACTCTCCTTGTCACTATTGATCCGAGAGGTTAACCAAGTTGTGCAGGTCTTGTCGAAAGCCGGGCAATCAGGCCCATGACAGGCGCCGGCAGAATGGGTGCAGTGACGTTTCTCATGGGAACGATTGCACGGAAAATAATTGCGGCGATTGCGCTGTTTTCTGATTGATCACCCGGAATGCTTGCAGCACCATCCATGACTGTGATTCCTTCGGGGGAAGGAGTGACGATCAATCGATTCCGTGTATTTCCATGTTTGGCGACGGTGGTCTACACCGGCTGTGTTGATGACTAACCGCCGACCTGTCGATTATGCGATCTGGCTGCTACTGGCACTGTGTGCCACGCCTGCGGCACGGGCGATCGAGTATCAACACGCCTATGCCTTCCTCAATACGCCGAAGTATCCGGCCGACTTCACCCACACCAGCTACGTCAATCCCGACGCGCCCAAGGGCGGCACAATCCGCATCGACGAGATGGGTGCCTGGGACAACTTCAACCCACTGGCTCTGGGCGGGCGAACGGTTCGGGGCGTCGACTTCTGGGTCCGCCATGTGAACTATCTGTATGACTCGTTGATGGAACCCGGCCTCGATGAACCTGCAACACTCTATGGCTTGCTCGCCGAAGGCATCGCCATCGATCCGGAAGGGCGCTGGGTAGCCTTTCGCCTGCGGGAAAATGCACGCTGGCACGATGGCACGCCGGTCACCACGGACGATCTGGTATTCAGCTTCCACGCCTTCAAGGAACAGGCGACACCGACCATCAGCACACCCCTGGAGCCCATCACGCGCATCGAAGTCATCAATCCACGTGAAGTGCGTTATCACATCAGCGAAGCGTCACGAGGTGATCCGATCCTGCCGCGCCGGGTCGCCATTCTGCCGGTACTTCCCCGGCACGCGCTGGAAGGACAGGATCTGTCCAAGACCTCGATCAAGCCGCCACTCGGGTCCGGTCCTTATCGTGTTGGCAAGTTTGTCATCGGCCGTTCCATCCGCTGGGAACGAGTGCCGGACTACTGGGGCAAGGACGTGCCCATCAACAGGGGGCGCTACAACTTCGACACCATCAAGGTGGACTACTTCCGCAACGATCTGCTGCAAACCGAAGCGCTGAAAGGTCATGTAACGGATGTCCACCTGGAAACCGTGCCACCGCGCTGGGCCACGGCATACAACATCCCTTCCGTCGAAGCAGGGATGCTCAGGAAAGATGAGTTCTACCTGCTGCGGCCGGCGGGAATGTGGTGGTCGCTGTTCTGGAACATGGACAAACCCATGTTCAGGGACATTCGGGTGCGTGAAGCCCTGTGGCTGATGAACGACTTTGCCTGGGGCAATCGACGCTCCTACGGTTTCTGGGGAGAAGCGCTCAGCTATTTTCAAGGCTCAGAGTTGGCGGCCACCGGTTTACCTTCAGCTGCAGAACTGGCCTTGCTGGAACCCTTGCGTGGACAGATTCCAGAGCGTGTCTTCACCACACCGTATACCGGAACGCCCAATCAAGGCACCGGTACCAGCCGAGCCAATCTCGTTCGAGCCAACCAGCTCCTGAACGAAGCGGGCTGGGTGGTGCGTGACGGTCTGCGTGTCAACGAGGACACTGGTGAACCGATGCACCTGCGCATGCTGGCGGTCTCCGCCGATCTCGCAGGTTCCTGGCGACCGCTCCAGAGCAAACTCAAGCGACTGGGCATCACCACACTGATCAAGGCGCCTGAGATCTCCAACTGGCTGTATCGCATGCGTGCCGGCGATTTTGATGTCGGAGCGCTCTGGTTCCTGATGGACTTCACGCCAACTCAATTGGTGACGTCGACTTTTCACTCCAGCGCCGCAGATCAAGCCTATAGCAGCAATTGGTCAAACCTGCGCGATCCGGCCATCGATACGTTGATCGGGTACATTCACGCCGCACGCACCTGGGACGAGTACGTCACCGCACTGCGCGCCTTTGATCGGGTCATGCTGTGGAACTTCTACTGGGTGCCGTCGTCGTCAAAGGTGAAGACCGCTATCGCCTGGTGGGACAAGTTCGGTATGCCGCCCTACTCACCGCTGCTGCGCGAAACCAATTTTGTTGATCTGTGGTGGTGGGATCCACTCAAGGCTGCCCGCGTCGATGAATTTCGTGGCAACCGGCAGGAGGCAGAATAAGTGGGTCGTTACCTGCTGCGACGCCTGCTGCTGATCCTGCCAACGCTGCTCGGGATCATGGTGATCAACTTTGTCATCGTGCAGTTCGCACCCGGTGGACCGGTGGAACAGATCATGGCCCAGGTTTCAGGCCTGGGTGCAACCACCACCAGCGGCATGTCTACCAGTGGGCAAATGAGCGCAGGGGGTAACCAGTCCGCCTACTCCGGCACCAGCGGGCTGGATCCGGAACTGGTCGCGCGTCTGGAGAAGCAGTTTGGCTTTGACAAACCTGCGCACGAACGATTCCTGCAGATGATGTGGAGCTACCTGCGCCTGGATTTCGGCACCAGCTACTTCCAGGACCGGCCGGTGCTGGACCTGGTGCTCGAACGATTGCCGGTGTCGATTTCCCTCGGACTATGGTCGCTGCTGCTGATCTACAGCATCTCGATCCCTCTGGGCATCGCCAAGGCGATTCGTGATGGCACCCGATTCGATGCCTGGACCAGCGGCATCGTCTTCACGGCGTACGCCATTCCCGGATTCCTGTTTGCCATTGTCCTGGTCGTGATCTTTGCCGGCGGCTCCTATTTCAGCTGGTTCCCGATGCGCGATCTGGTTTCGGAAAACTTTGAGGACCTGTCGCTGCTCGGCAAAATCGGTGACTACTTATGGCACCTGGCCTTGCCACTGACGGCGCTCACAGCCGGCGGTTTTGCGACGCTGACCATGCTTACCAAGAACAGTTTTCTCGAAGAACTGAACAAGCAGTTCGTGCTGACGGCCCGAGCCAAGGGTTTAAGTGAAAAGCGCGTGCTGTATGGCCACGTGTTCCGTAACGCCATGCTGATCGTGATCGCCGGTTTCCCCGCCGCCTTCATCGGCATCCTGTTTACCGGTGCCTTGTTGATCGAGGTGATTTTCTCGCTCGATGGCATCGGCCTCCTGGGTTATGAAGCGGTGATCAAGCGCGACTATCCGATCCTGTTTGGTACCTTGTTCAGCTTTACGCTGATCGGATTGGTGATGCATCTGATCGGTGATCTGGTCTATGTGCTGGTGGACCCACGAATCGACTTCGAGACCCGTGGCGAATGAGCCCGCTCAATCGCCGACGGCTCGCCAATTTCCGCGCCAATCGACGCGGCTGGTATGCCTGCTGGATTTTCCTTGTGCTGTTTGGTCTATCCCTGATCTCGGAGTTCATCGCCAACGAGCGTCCGATCCTGTTCTCCAAGGGCGGCGAGATCTACATGCCGGTGCTGTTCACATATACCGAGGAAGCACTGGGTGGCGAACTGCCGACAGAGGCTGACTATCGGGATGCGTACGTACAGGCGCTGATCATCGAGGACGACGGCTGGATGCTCTGGCCACCGATTCGATACTCGCAGGCGACCATCGACTGGAGTCTTGAGGTGGCACCAGCACCACCCGGTCGCGAACACTGGCTCGGTACCGAATCCCTCGGTCGGGACATCGTTGCCCAACTGCTGTATGGCTTTCGACTGTCTGTGCTGTTCGGTCTGTCGCTGACGCTGATGAGTTCCATCATCGGTATCACGGTCGGCGCACTGCAGGGTTATTTTGGTGGCTTCGTCGATCTGATCGGCCAACGGTTTGTGGAGATCTGGGCTGGCCTGCCCCTGCTGTTTCTGATGATCATCCTGGCCAGCCTCATCGAGCCGAATTTTTTCTGGCTGCTTGCCCTGCTGACACTCTTCGGGTGGATGGCGCTGGTTGGCGTGGTACGCGCGGAGTTCCTGCGCGCACGCAATTTCGAGTTCGTTCGTGCCGCGCGTGCGCTGGGTGTCTCCAACCGGCGAATCATCATTCGGCATGTACTGCCCAACGCCATGGTCGCGGCGCTCACCTATCTGCCGTTCCTGCTCAATGGTTCGATCGCCACCCTCACCGCTCTCGACTTCCTGGGTTTTGGCATGCCCTATGAATCCCCTTCACTGGGACGTTTGCTGGGTGCAGCTCAATCCAACCTGCAGGCGCCATGGATCGCCATCTCGGTGTTTCTGACCATCGCGACGTTGCTGACACTGCTGATCTTCATCGGTGAAGCCGTACGCGACGCGCTGGACCCAAGGCGAACGCTTGGAGTGCGCACGGCATGAGTGGCCCCGGCTCCCTGCTCGAGGACACCTTGCTCGAGGTCAAGGATCTCTGGGTTCGCTTTGGGACTACCGACGTCGTGCGTGGTGTGAACTTCACGATTGGTGCCGGAGAGACCGTTGCACTGGTGGGTGAATCGGGCTCAGGAAAATCAGTCACCGCGCTGTCGATCCTGCAGCTGCTGCCGTACCCAAATGCCTCGCACCCACTGGGGCAGATCCTGCTGGACGGTGAAAATCTCGTGGGTGCACAACCGGGGCGCCTGCGCAGCGTTCGTGGCAACGCGGTAACGATGATCTTCCAGGAACCGATGACATCGCTCAATCCACTGCACACCATCGAAAAGCAGATTGGCGAAACGCTGCAGGTGCATCGTGGCATGACACGCCGCGAAGCCCGCTCACGCACCCTTGAACTGCTGGAGCGGGTCAAGCTGAGTGATGCCGCCAACCGGCTCGATGCTTACCCGCATGAACTGTCTGGTGGGCAACGACAGCGTGTGATGATCGCCATGGCGTTGGCCAACGAACCCCGCCTGTTGATCGCCGATGAACCTACCACGGCCCTGGATGTCACCATCCAGGCTGAAATTCTCGCGCTGCTCAAAGAGCTGAAAGACGATCTGGGTATGGCGTTATTGCTGATCTCTCATGATCTCGGCGTGGTTCGTTCGATTGCGGAACGTGTCTGCGTCATGCATGAAGGCGAGATCGTTGAACAGGGGACGCGAGAGTCAATCTTCAACAGTCCCCAACATGCTTACACACGCAAGCTGCTGGCGGCCGAACCCAAGGGTGAACCACCACTGCCCAATACCGGAACACCGGTGCTGCTGCGCACAGACCAACTCGGTGTGCACTATCCCAAAGGCCACCAGTGGTTTGGTAGACGAGAATTTGTCTCCGTGGTCAAGGACGTGTCGATCACCCTGCATGCCGGGGACACTCTGGGTGTGGTTGGTGAGTCCGGCTCTGGCAAGACCAGCCTTGGCATGGCGGTGCTGCGATTGATCAGCAGCACCGGTGGCATCAACTTTGATGGACATGACCTTCGTGCCCTGTCCGGCCGGGCCTTGAAACCCATTCGCAGGCAGTTGCAGGTGGTGTTCCAGGACCCGTTTGGCAGTTTGTCACCGCGACTGTCAGTGGCGCAGATCATCGGTGAAGGCCTCAAGGTGCATGAACCCGATTTGACGGTTGAAGACCATCTGGCACGTGTATCGGAGGCACTCGAAGAAGTTGGCCTGTCAGCCGAACATCTGCATCGTTATCCACACGAATTTTCCGGCGGGCAACGGCAGCGCATCTCCATCGCACGCGCACTGATCCTCCGACCCAGGCTGATCATCATGGATGAACCAACCTCGGCACTGGACATGTCAGTGCAGGCGCAGATCGTGGACCTGTTGCGGGATCTGCAGCGTCGTTACGGGCTGACCTATCTCTTCATCAGTCACGATTTGCGTGTGGTGAAGGCGCTGGCCACGCATTTGATCGTGATGCAAAACGGTCATGTGGTGGAACAGGGAGAAGCAGCGAAGATTTTTGCCAATCCCGGGTCGGAGTACACCAGGGCATTGCTGAGCGCGGCTTTTGCGCATTAGATCTCCGCAGTGGATTGAGATCGCGATCAGGAGATCGCGTCTACTCGCGAACCACGCGATTCGACAATGTCCCGATCGGCTTCACTTCGATTTCAATCAGATCGCCATCATCCATGAAGATCGGCGGCTTCATCGCTGAGCCAACTCCACCCGGTGTACCGGTAACGATGACATCACCGGGCACAAGTTCAATGAACGTCGAACAGAAGGCGATGAGTTCAACAAAGCCGAACACCATCAGCGACGAGAAGGAGTGTTGCATCACCTTGCCATTGAGGCGCGTGGTGAGTTCCATGGCCGACAGATCACCAATTTCGTCTGGGGTCATCATCCAGGGGCCAAACCCACCAGTCGAAGCAAAGTTCTTGCCGGGTGTGAACTGCGAGGTATGGCGCTGGTACTCACGCACACTGCCATCGTTGTAGATGCTGAAGCCGGCAACATGCTCAAGTGCGCGCTCTTTGGGAATGCGCCGTCCACGCTTGCCGATGATCATCGCAATCTCGCCTTCGTAGTCGAGTGTGTTCGACTCCGGCGGGCGGATCATCGGCGCATTGTGGCCCATCTGTGCGCCAGCAAAACGCACGAAGATCGTGGGATAAGGTTCGCCACCACGCCCGGTCTCTTCCTGGTGTGCCTTGTAGTTCAGGCCAACACACAGAATCTTGTCCGGATTGGGAAGCGTCGGCAGATAGCTGACGTTCGCAAGCGCGATGCCTGTTTCTCCCCGTGCACTCAACGACAGACCACTTAGCGCATCGGCGGCGATGGCGGACTTCAGATCCAGGTACTGGCCACGAGCGCCGATGTCGATCACTGTATCGCCGCTCGCTGACAAGACTCCGAACGTGGCACGACCTTGATGGGTAAACGACATCCAGCGCATGACTGATTCCCTGCAAAAGATCTAGTTGAACATGATGACGCTGCGCGCCACTTCACCGGTACCCAGTGCTGCAAAGGCGTCGTTGATATCAGCCAGCTTGATTCGTCGCGACACCATGTCATCCAGATGCAGCCGACCTTGCAGGTAAAAATCGACGAAGCGCGGCATGTCCACACGGAATCGGTTTGACCCCATCATGCTGCCCTGGATCTTCTTCTCGAACAGGAATTCCATGCCATGTACGGCCACCATCTGGCCGGGTGGAATCATGCCGATGACGGTCGCCGTTCCACCATTGCGCAGCATCTGGAATGCCTGCTCGGCAGTGGCCTTCAGACCAATGGCTTCAAAGGAGTAATGCACACCACCACCGGTCATTTCCTTCACTTCGCCAACCGCATCCTTGTCCTTGGCGTTGACGACGTCAGTTGCACCAAACTTGCGGGCCAGTTCCAGCTTGGAGGGAACCATGTCCACCGCGATGATGCGGGACGCGCCAGCGATCGCTGCGCCGTTGATCGCTGACAAGCCAATGCCACCACAGCCGATCACCGCAACCGTCGCACCAGGCTCAACCTTGGCGGTGTGGAATACCGCGCCCATTCCGGTCATGACACCACAACCAATCAGCGCTGCGCGGTCCATGGGCATGTCATCGCGAATCTTCACCACTGCATGTTCGTGTACCAGCAACATTTCCGCATAGGAACCCAGATTGGCGAACTGGCCCATCGGCTTGTCCGACTGGCTCAGTCGTGACGGCAGGTCTTTGCCACGCTTGGTCTCGGGCTCCTGACACAGCGACATGTGGCCGGTCAGGCAATATTCGCAGTGACCGCAGAACACGGAGAGGCAGGTAATGACATGATCCCCGGCCTTGACATAGTGCACGTCACTGCCCACCGCTTCCACCACGCCAGCGCTCTCATGGCCCAGCACCATCGGCACGGCGCCGGGGTAAGTGCCATTCCAGAAGTGCAGGTCGCTATGGCAGACACCTGCGGCAGAGGTACGGATGAGGACTTCGCGCGGCCCCGGTTTGTCGACTCGAACTTCCTCGATTTCCATCGGCTTGTTCACTTCACGGAATACGGCAGCTTTCATTCACTCTTCCCCTTGTCCTGATGCTGGTCTTTGACGTGGTAGTGCGTTACGGCATCGGCGCAAGTGCAATCGATTTAACGCGCCACGCCTACGCATCGAAGTTTGCCAACCTCATGCCGGAAAGGCCACGCATTTTCCGCGTCAGCAGTGCGGATCCTGATCAGCAATTCACCCAGGCGTCTTTACTGTATATAACCACAGTATGCAGCCACTCGTCGAACTCGCCCGAAGTTTCCGGATCTACGCCGTGTGCATTCCGTGCGGCCGCATGGAATTACTGGCCATCGAGGCTCTGATCAGTCAGTTGGGTGGTGCATCAACGGTGAGCGATGTGCGTGCGCGACTACGTTGTCGCGAGTGTGGCGAGCGTCGGACGGACGTGCGTGTGATCTATGTCGGGCCCGACCAGCAAGCCGCCGGCTTTCATTACCGGCAGCAATGACAGGCTTTGAGTTCAGAGCAGTTCGGTAGCTTCGAGTGTCAAACCGAAACCCTGTACCCCCACAAACTCGACTTCGCGACCGGCGATCAGTCGCAATTTTTCCACACCGAGGTCTCGCAGAATCTGCGCGCCAACGCCGATTTCAAGCCATTCCGCACGACGGGCATTTTCCTTGGAGGCGTTTTCCAGATGATCCAGCGGCACACCAACAAAGCCGGAGCGCAAATAGATCAGCACGCCACCACCAAGTTTGCCAATTCGATCGAGGGCCGCGTTCAGAAGATTGTCAGTGCGCGCCGACTGCGCACCAAAGACGTCCTCGATGAGCTTCTCGCGATGGATACGGACCGGGACGGCCTTGGCCCCGGAAATCGCGCCGAAAACCAATGCCAGATGTTCGGCATCTTCGAACTTGGTGCGATAGGCGATGGCGCGGGCAGTGCCAATCCTTGTCTTCACTGTGAATTCGCCAGCCCGTTCAACCAATTGTTCACGACGTTGCCGATACGCAATCAGATCAGCAATCGAAATGATCTTCAGTTTGTGCCTGGCCGAAAATTCAAGCAGTTGTGGCAGCCGCTGCACCGTGCCGTCATCGTTGACGAGTTCAGCCAGCAACGAAACCGGCGGCAAACCCGCCAGGATGGAGAGATCAACACCAGCCTCCGTGTGACCGGAGCGCACCAGCACACCACCTTGACGAGCGACGAGCGGAAAGATGTGACCAGGGCGGACGAAGTCTTCAGCGCCAGAATTGCTGTTGGCCAGCGCCTGTACGGTGGCGGCACGTTCTTCAGCCGAGATGCCCGTAGTCAGACCGTGCGAGTAATCGATGGACACCGTGAACGCTGTGCTCATGGGCGCGTTGTTGCGGGCGACCATGGGATCCAGATGCAACCGCTTCGCTTGATCTTCGAGGATCGGCGTACAGAGAATGCCGCTGGTATGCCGGATCATGAAGGCAACCTGTTCAGCCGTCGCCTTGCTGGCGGCCATGATGAGATCGCCTTCGTTTTCGCGATCATCATCATCCACCACCACCACCATCTTGCCGGTGATGATGTCCTGGATGGCGGCTTCAACGGTATCGAACTGCGTGCTCATCTCAAACTCGGAAAATTGAAAGGGGCGAAGCCTACCACGTCAGATCGCTTCGGCGGCACGCAGTCGCTCGATCTCAACATCGTCCACGCCGGCCAACTCCTTGAGAATCCGATCGGTGTCAGCACCAAGCGCTGGCACGTCGGTGAGTGCAGGCGGTTCGAGCCCACGAAACCGCAGCGCGGTGTGGGCCTGCGGAATCCTGCCGAGCACCTCATGCGCGCGCCACTGAAGCGTGCCACGGGCCAGCAACTGGGCATCGTTCACCACGTCCTCAAGATTTTGCACCGGCGCGCAGATGACCCCATGCGACTGAGCTCGTGCAAAGACTTCAGCGCGTGGCAAGGTCTGCGACCAGACGCCAATGACGGCATCGAGGGCCAGCATGTTCCTGCAACGATCGGCGTTGGTGGCAAAGCGCGGGTCGTCGGCTAGTTCCGGCCGCTCCATCGCCAGGCAGAGTTTGCGGAAGTGTCCTTCGCGAATGCAGATGATGGCGACGTACCCATCGCTGGTCGGATAAACGTTGTAGGGCGCGAGCGCGAGACCGGAATGGCGATTGCCGGTGCGGGGGCCTTGTTTGCCACCGGCGAGAAAGAACGAGCCGAGCGCGGTGGCGAGCGTGGGGAACACACAATCCTGCATCGAGATATCGACGGTGGATCCTTCGCCGGTCTGTTCACGGGCCAGCAGCGCGGTGATAACACCGGCGTAAAGGTGCGCGCCACCGAGAAAATCTGCAAATGCAGCAGCCGTTTTCAACGGCGGCCCATCGCCGTCACCCGTCACGCTCATGACCCCGCTCATCGCCTGCAGGGTGATGTCCATACCGAGGTAGTTACTGTAGGGACCGGTCGCTCCATAAGCGGTCGACGCAGCGTAGATCAGGCGCGGGTTGATGGCACGCAGTGCATCGGCGCCAATGCCGTACCTGGCCATCGTACCCGGGGCAAAATTCTCGGTGACCACATCCACGTGCTGCACCATACGCTTGAGCAGCGCCTGGCCATCCGCAGACTGGATGTTCAGCGTAATGCATTCCTTGTTGGTGTTAAGCAGCGAAAACGGATAACTCGACGACGTGGCACGACCACGCGCACGCAGGGTTTCGCCGGTGCGGGCTTCAACCTTGATGACACGTGCGCCGGCTTGTGCGAACAGGAAGCCGCAATAAGGTCCGTTGTAGACCTGGCCAAAATCGAGAACAGTAAGGTGGGACAGCGGTTGCCGCGTCATGAGGTAACTCCATTCCAGCAGGCGGGGCGATAATGACGCCACGCGTCCATCAACAATTCTGCAGGTACAGGCGACGGTCACCCATTCTATCGATGCCGGCGTCGAATCTCGTCTTCCAGACTCTGATAGTCCGCAAAGCCCGTTTTCGGCAGCACATCCGTGGCCCAGACTTCATCCAGAGCCTGACTGACCGATGCCGGCAGTTCCTGCTTGTGTCCACCCACACCGCCTTTGCGCACCTTGGCAGAATCACTGCCGGTTGGCAGTCCACCACGCTCTTCTGACATGGTCCGCATCATGGCGTCATCAAAACGATCCTTGTACTGAAGCATGAAAGCCAGGGACGATCGTTCAAGCGTCGTTGCGAGCAGCCCATCGTCCAGCGTGATGCCGCAGAACGCAGCGAGCTTGCGGATCGAGGCGATCGGATCTGCAGTCATCTGCTCATAAGAAAACAGCAGCACATCCGGATTGTCCCGTTGCTCCCACCAGCTGAGCAGATGAGACCAGTAGTCCAGACCATGACCACGTCCCAGCAAACGCGGTTCCAGAAACTGCTCATAGCTGACCTTGCCTGGCTCAATCCACCAGCCTTCCATGAAACGGAACATGGAGTCAAAGGCGTCTTTCGGATCACGCAGCGAGACCACGTATTTCGCCCCTTTGGGCACCTGGGTATAGGCCAGATGACTCTTGAAACCACGTGGCTTTGCCCGCTGGGGTGCTTCCAGGTCGATGCCCAAAGCAACGGCGGTTTCGATCCACGGCACTACCCGGGAGATGTCGTCAAAATCCATGTCACCGCCAGTGCGCAGTGTGTGGAACGTCTGCTGCAGCCACGTTGTCCCGCATTTTCCGTATGGGGTGATGATGATGTCGGTAGATCTCGGCTTGTAGGAGGCAATGGAAGCCATGATGTCGGGCAGTTTCATCATGCGTCCCTGAAGCTCACTCATTTCGGCCATGGTGTGGGCACGGCGAGGCTCAGTCATTGATCAACACTCCTCTGAATCGACTACAAAACGCCGGGTCACGCAACGCTGCTGTCATAACAGTGTTCGTCCCTGGCCGCCAACATGCGGGTGAACGTGGTCATGGTATAGGGAAACTGGGTGACGATCCTGCCGGAAGGCGCCCGATAGTAACCACGACAATCACTGCGCCACACCGCGATCCCGCCAATATCCTGCTGCAGTTGTTCGTTATAGGCCGTCATGGCTTCCGACTTCACATCCATCCAGCCAATGCCCTGGTCAACCATGCGGCGGATATGACGTACGGCGTACTCGGTTTCCAGTTCCAGCATGGTGATCAGGGAATTGTTGTTGGTGTTCGGACCATACACCATGAACAGGTTGGGAAATCCCGCTGTCGTGATGCCTTGATAGGCGATGGCACCATCGCGCCAGGCATCGCGGATAGGTAGCCCATCGCGTCCGGTCACATCAAGTGAGGCCAGATATCGAGTCGTTTCAAAACCCGTTGCGAAGATGATCGTGTCAGCTTTGCGCAGCGCTCCACTCATGGTGACCACACCATCGGCAGCAATGCGCGCGATGCCCTCGTCGATGAGTTGCACGTTGTCCCGATTGAACATGGGGTAAAAACGGTTCGAGAGCAAAGGCCGTCGACATCCGTAACGCCAGTCCGGCGTCAGGCGCCGCCGCAGATCAGGATCGTTCACGAAGTCGATGTTTTTTCGCGACGCAGCCTCTGATGATGCATTGAGTGCTTCGTCATCGAACAGGATGGCTGATTCAAGCTGCTCCCAGATTTCCCGCCGCAGCGCTTTGACGACTTCAGGATAACGGCTGAAATTCGCCAGTTCTTCCGCCGTGAACGGGACATCTTTCTTCGGCAATACCCATTGTGCAGTGCGCTGATAGAGATCGAGTTGGCGGACGATGGGCGCGATTTCGGGCGCAGTCTGTACGGCACTGGCGGCACTGCCGATCAGCGCCACACGTTCACCACCAAGATCATGATCTGCCGGCCAGCGCGCCGTGTGAAACATCGTTCCCGCGAAGGTATCGAGCCCTTCGATTTCCGGGACCACGATATCGTTGAACATGCCGATGGCGCTGATGACAAAACGGGCACTGACCTGCACTCCCGTTGACAGGCGTGCGTGCCAATGGCTGGTCGTCTCATCCCAGTGCAGTGACATGACTTCCGTATTGAAGTGACAGTACCTGAGCATGTCGTACTTGCGCGCGACGTGTTCAATGTACTGCCGAATTTCAACCTGCCCTGCATAGGGGCGAGACCAATCGACCTTGGGTTCAAACGAAAAAGAGTAGAGATGCGACTGCACATCGCACTCGGCGCCGGGATAACGGTTATGCCACCACGTACCACCCACACCATCCGCTTTTTCGACAATGACAAAATCGGTGATCCCTGCGCGCGCGAGTGTGATGCCGGCGCAGATGCCACCCGGTCCGGCGCCGATCACCAGGACTGTCGTGACATCGACGGGCGTACGGGACGGGCTTGCTTCATTCATGGATCGTGAGGCTCGTGTGGGACGTAGGATTCGGGTCGTATCTGAAAGTTAACGCAAACAGACGCTGCCTGACCATTGGAAGATGATCCCTAAACCACCCGGCCATCCGGACGCCTCATCCACCAGCGCAAACCCAGCAGGATCACGCCCGCGATCAGAAACGCCAGCGCAATACCCATCAGTCCTGCCTGATAGCTACCCGTGGCATCCCGGGTGACACCCCACGCATATGGTCCGAGAAATGAACCAATCATGCCGATCGAGCCAATCGCCGCAACCCCGGCTGCAGCGGATCGACCACGCAGGACATCGCTGGGGATCAACCAGAACACCGCCTGATTCGCGTTACCCGCAATCACGGTGAGGGCGTAGGCGCCCACCACCAGAAGTGGAACCGTCGTCAGGCCCAGGGTCAGATAGGCGCATGACAGGAGCACCATGAAGATCACCACATGCAGGTATCGCTCTCGCCGGAAATCGGAATGCCAGCCGGCCAGCAGCATTCCAAGCGCCGATGCCAGCGCCACACCTGCCATCAGAAAACCCACATGGGTGGCGTTTGCCTGAGTGGCCTGCATCAGAATGGCAGGGGCCGAGAGTGTGAATGCATAAGACGACCCGAGGATGCAGATGCTGGCGATCCCAAGCAGCCAGACTAACGGATTCGCGAGGGCGCGCCGCACACCGTGATCGGCCTGCACCCCGTGCCGCGAGTTGTCAGCGGCCAGCGCCTGCACAATCCACTCTCGTTCGGGTTCAGTAAGCCAGCGAGCCGTAGCCGGACCATCCGGCAGAAACTTCAGAATCACGACGCTCAGCACGATGGCTGGAGAGCCCTGAACCAGGAACAACCACTGCCAACCTGCCAGCCCAAAGGTGCCACGCAGATCGAGCAGAGCCCCCGCCATGGCGCCCATGAGCGCGGAACTCAGGGGCAGCGCGACATAAAACCGGCTGATGGCCTTGCCACGGTGTTCGGCCGGAAACCACTGCATCAGGTAATACACCACACCGGGAAAGAACCCTGCCTCCGCCGCCCCCAGCAGGAAACGCATGACGTAGAACTGCATGGGTGTGGTGACGAACATCATGCCAGCGGCGATGACACCCCAGGTCAGCATGATCCGGAAGATCCAGCGGCGAGCGCCAAACCGGACCAGCATCAGGTTCGATGGCACCTCAAGCAGCGCATAACTGAGAAAGAACAGGCCGCCGCCCAGGCCATACACAGCAGCACTGAATTGCAGATCCTCATTCATCTGCAGCGAGGCAAAGCTGATGTTGACGCGATCCATGTAGGCGATCCCATAGCCAAGACCCAGCAGTGGCAGCAGTCGCCACGATGCCTTGCGCAGAGCTTCGCGACCGATGGATTCGGGGAACGTCATTGACTGATCGCTATAGCAAAAGTCGCGGCAGCTTAGGGCAACTTTGATCAATTCGCTTCTGCGAATTCGTCAGGTCCGGACAATTTTCTCCGAAGCCGATGGCTTGCTGGCCGCTCCTGCGATACAAACAGTCACCACAACGACAACCACGATCAGGAGCATCCAGCCATGACCGACCCCGAAATTCTTGCGCGTCTGACGAGGATGGAAGACATCGAAGCGATCAAGCAACTGAAAGCCCTCTACTGCGAAATCTGTGACGATGACCACAACCCGGATCGGATCGTGACAATCTTCACCGATGACTGTGTCTGGGAGGGGCGAGGCATTGGCCGCGCCGAAGGTCATGCGCAGCTGCGCGACCTGTTTATCTCCTTCCAGAAGATGATGTCGTTTTCCCAGCATATGGCCATGAACCCGCGCATCGACGTGACAGGTGATGCCGCCACCGGCACCTGGTATTTCCTTGGGCCATTCACCTTCCGTGAGGGCAACCAGGCGAAGTGGCAGGCAGCTCGTTATCGGGAGGACTACGCGAAAAAGGATGGCCGCTGGAAAATCCGGCACCTGCGTGTCCGCGGCCCTGGTTTCAGCGCTGACTACGAAAAAGGCTGGGCTTGAAAGCTGCGCGGGCTCTCCAAAGACAGGCTCTCCAAAGACAGGCTACCCAAAGACAGGCTATCCAAAGACCGGCAAAGGCTTGAAATTACCGCCCAACACTTCGGTTGACCGGCCAGGCGCCATCCAGCCCTCGATTGCGGTGGCGTAAACGCGCCTGAAGTCTGTTGTTGGCACCAGATTGTCACCTGCATCCAGCTCGGTGAGACTGGGCAGATCGCCATAGTGGCCACCTCTTACCGGCCGGCCGACGATGAACATCGGTCCGGCGGCTCCATGATCCGTGCCGAGGTTGGCGTTCTCCGGAACCCGCCGTCCAAACTCTGAAAATGCCAGCACCACCACACGATCCGCCTGCCCCTGCTCTTCGAGGTCACGAATGAATCCGGCAATCGCATCACTGGCATAGGTCAGCAACCGCTGGTGCAGGTCGGCCTGCTGGACATGGGTATCGAATGCATTGTTCCGGAATGCCACGTAGTAGAAACGTGCCGGCAGATCAGCAGCAATGCAGGCGGCCACCTTGTCCAGATCCATGGGCGCGATACCGTAGTCCGCAGAAGGGCGATAGTTGCTGCAGGCGGCGCGAATCAGCGCCGAGCCGTCGCGTGCACTCTTTGCCACTCCGAGCAGCCAGTCACGCGCTGGATTTCCCGTCGCCGTGTGCGGCGCATCAGCAAGCGCCTGCCGGGTGCCGGCAAAACCAAGCCGCTCAAACCGCATCGGATCATCGAAGACAACAGGACTGTGCACGCGGCTGGACACCGCGAGAGACTGCGCGGCATCGATGTTGATGATGGTGTTGGGCGCAGGTTCCGGCAGCATCGCATCGGCGAGGCGACCGATCCAGCCATACGGATTGCCACTGTTAGGGGCTGCGGTCTGCCAGTAGGCCATCGACGTAAAGTGGGAAAACGACGGGTTGTCGTATCCACAGCCATGGATGATGGCGAGCTGGCCGTCCTGCCACAGGCGATGCATGCCGGTCATGCCGGGATTCAAGCCAAAATGATCGTCGAGTTGCAGCAGCTGTTGCTGTCTGATGCCAAGGTTCGGTCGCTGCCGGTAATAGGCATCATCACCAAAGGGTGCCACGCAGTTGAGCCCATCGTTGCCACCGGAGAGTTCAACCACCACGAGAATCCGCTCACGCGAAGGCATCGCGAAGGACGGCATGGCATAGCCTGCCGCCAGTGCGCCGCTCATCTGCAGGAAGGTTCGACGATCGAATGCACGTGATCTCATCCTCGCTCCTTGAACGTCCTGCGTTCCAAACGTTTATCCGAGCTGGTATTCAGGCAACGACAGCAATGCATGCAGCAACTGCCGCAAGGGCTCTTCCATGAAGGTCTCGGCCGCTTTCACATCGGTGGTGCCCAGTTCCGATTCGAGGAACTTCGCCAATCGAGTCAAGGTGTCCGCTTCCAGCGGAACGGCGAAGAATCGCATCGCCAGACTTTCTACGACCTCTCGGGGTGTTGCAGCACCAGAAGCCAGCACCATCGCAGTCAGATCAACCTGGGCAACGTTGCGCGGAATCGGTTGCACACGTTCCAGCGCCATCTGCCAGCCGCGAAAACTGCCATAGCGGGTGTTGAAGTCTTCGTCACGATCCGCCAGTTGATTCGACGCCGCCATGTCCATGCCTCCAGACCCAACGCCCGCCGGTGTAGTCGCGCGGCTGATGTCCAAACCAGCCCGCAGCCGCTTCTGCACCTCGATGATCTCGGCGGAATAGCCGGGATAACGATCAGGCGGAACAAATGCGACATCCGGAAACATCACATCCAGGACGAAATTGCCGCGTTCAAAGAGAAGGCCCGGCGTTACCCAGCTGCGCCCGCCTGACCAGCCGGCAACCGTTGGCGGGAACAGGACATTCTGTCCGAGCGCACTGGTCACGACGTTGAAGTCAGGCACACCGGGAACTGCCTTGAGGCCGAGCTTTCGATAGGTGCTGATCACCAGCTCAACGGGACTGCGAATGTGGGTTCCAATGCTCTCCTGCGCGTAAAAATCCCGTGATCGGAAGATCACTTCCATGAACGGCGCCAGTTCGTAGTGAGACGATTTCAGAACCCGCCCAAGTTCCGCCTGCAGTTGCGGATCCAGCGTGTCCCGCACGAAGAAGCGATACAGCCTGCCGGCTATGTGTTGCGCTGTGGCATCCTGTTCGAGGATGACATCGATGACAGCTTCGCCGGTGAGCGGGCCCGTTCGTCCGAGCACGGTCTTGCTGCCTGCATCGTGCGCTGCCTTGTTGAAGTGGTACTGGGTGCCGGTAAAGTTCCAGCCGGTGAAGGCTCGCGCCGCTTCGCGGATATCGGTCTCTGAATAGTGCCCAACGCCCATGGTGAAGAGTTCCATGATCTCGCGCGCGAAGTTCTCGTTGGGCGCACCCTTCACGTTCACGCCAGCATCAAGAAAGGCCAGCATCGCCGGGTCTTTCGCCACCGCCTGCAGCAGATCACCGAAATTGCCGAGCCCATGCCGCTGCAGCAGTTCGATCTGCTGGAGCATCTTGCGGTAGTCGCGCACCTTGTCCTCGCTGGTGGCGAAGTGCCCGTGCCAGAAGAGTGCCATCTTTTCTTCCAGCGGCCGGGGCGACACCAGCATGCGATTTGCCCACCAGTACGCGACCCGGCCAGTCTCCAGCCGACTGGCGCGCAGCCAGTAGAAAAACTGGTTGACGATGGCCTGGGTACGACGATTGCCACCAGGTTTCACCGTTATGCCAAGCGCCTGCCCGTCTTCTTTCGCGGCCTCAGTCACCGCGGGGCGGCTCGGTGGAAATGGATCCAGTCCGGCTTCGAACACACCGGAGTGATCAAACGGTGGGAGCACAGCGGCCGGCGCCCCTTCAAACCGGACCACATACGCCACCGCCTGCTCGGGGGTCATCGAAGCGAGTTGGGCAATCTCTTCAGGTGTACCGCCAAAGCCAGCACGCTCCAGCAGATGCGCTGCACGGGCAGGTGACCAATCAGCGTCATCGATAGGCGCCAGATCAAGAGCCCACTCTTGAGCCACGACGATCGGCGCCCACAACAGCACCGCGCCCAGTCCTGGCAACCACGGAACCAACCTGTTCTTCATGGGCCGTGCCTCATCGTCAAGCGTGGTTTCAATCTTCGTGCGCCTGCCGCGCGGCCAGACGAAAGACATAGACTTCGGCGACGTTCTCATTCCCTGGACGTCGACCATAACGGGTTTCGTACGCTGCACTGAAGTCGGCGAATTCCGCACTATCAGTAACCCGCAAGGCCGTCATCTCATACAGCCGGTCACTGACCAGCAGACGTACGGAAGGATCCGCTTCGATATGCTCGACCCAGCGCGAGCGACTGTCACCACGATGAATGTAGATATACGGACCAAGCGGCACCGCCCAGATGTTCACCGAGTAAGGATCAGCCGGGTTGGTCTCGAATTGCACGATGTCCGGCACCTCAACGTCGGTCCAGTCCGCTGGCACATCAGTCGCTTTGCCTGCAAGTGCACCACCTGGCAGCATCATCGATGCAAAATAACCCCCGGCCACCACCACAAGCAGACCGAGCAGAATCCAGAAACGTTTCCACGTAAACACTCCCATCACCAACCCTCCTGTCACCTTTTAGCCCTGCAATTCGCCAACACATTGGCTAACGGTTGCCTCGCACCATCAGACGATGAGGCCATCCCCATACGCCAATGAGACTTCGTCTGCGTCCAGACCAATCACTTCCGTCAGCACCTCGTAGCTGTGTTCGCCAAGGCATGGCGCAGGGCTGCGCGGACCACTGTCATACCCGGCGATTGCAAACTGATGCCCCGCATAAGGAATGTGCCCCATCTCCGGATGATCAAACCACCGATAGAAGCGTCGGTGTGCATACTGCGGATCAGCAAGGAGCTCGCTGCTGCGCTGGACCACGCCGGCGGACACGCCCGCAGCCTGAAGGATGTCCATGACTTCGCGCGAGGTGCGTACGCTCGTCCACGCTGCAATGCCTTCGTCGAGTGCATCATGCGCCGACTGACGACCGGACACGGCGGCGAGAGCTTCGTCGTACAGCCAGTCCTCACGGCCGAGAGCGCCACACAGAGCGCGCCACTGCGATTCATCCTGTACTGCGATGGCACACCAGGTATCTTGAGCGCTGCACGGATAGATGCCTTCCGGGGCGGTCCAGCGCGCGCGATTGCCGTTGCGTCGTGCAGCAAATCCATTGACTTCCAGATCGAGTAGTTCTGGTGCAAGAAAGTGCAACGCCGTTTCGATCTGCGCAACATCCAGATAACAGCCCTCGCCAGTGCGACGACGATGATCGAGCGCCGCCGCCAACAGGATCGACACAAAACGCGGCGCGATGGTATCGGTATACGCCACCCAAGGGCCGGTCGGGTGTCGGTCAGCCCAGCCGGTGATTTCGTAGAAGCCGCCAATCGCCGCCGCGTGATAACCATAACCAGCCATGCGTGAAGCCGGTCCGGTCTGCCCCATGAGGCAGGTGCTGAGCATGATGATCCCGGGGTTCAGCTTCGACACCACGTCGTAACCGAGCCCCATGCGGGCAATCGCGCCGGGCGCAAAACTCTCGATGAACACATCCGAATCGGTAATCAGCCGTTTGGCGATATCGATGGCGTGTTGTGACTTGAGATCCAGCGCGAGGCTGAGCTTCGAGGTGTTGAAGTCACCGAAGAACTGCGAGCGATTCCAGCCCGCTAGTCCATCCTTGTAAGGCCCATTCGCACGCAGCACGTCCGGCCGGTTCTCGGATTCAACCCGCACCACGGTGGCGCCGTGGTCGGCCAGATACTTGGACGAGATCGGACCGACACCCACCCAGGCGAAGTCAGCCACCTTCACACCCGCGAATGGCAGCGGCTGGGCACCAGCATTCGCAGGAGTGAACTGCGCCGGCAACGGCTGCTTCAGCGCAGCGCGAATCTCGTCACCATGTTCGTCGAGCGCCGGCGCATCTCGGATCACACGGAGCGGACTTGTCAGTGTCTTCGCCCACAGCCCTGGGAAACGAACAGAAGCCATGCCTGCGGCGGGCTGGCGCAACCAGTACTGCCGTTCTTCGAGGTGGTCAAAGGCCAGCAATTCTTCAAGGGAATTGACCGGTGCCAGCGTGATGCGGCGTTCAAGCCCGAATTCAAACCAGTGCTGACGCGGGTGGCGCATGAACAGGGTCCGCAGCATCCGGATGCTTTCCGAGAGGCAAAGCGGCCTCTGCTCCGGGTCCTGGATATTCTGGTCGTAAACAAGCCAGTCCACGTCCCGCAGCCACGGCTGCGCGATACCTGCTTCGATGAGCCGTTCAGTCATGGGCCGCATGACTTTGCTGTGCGGGATCGCAATCAGGTAACCATCGGCGACCGGGTGCAGGATCTCCAGGCGCGCCACGTCCGAGCCCCGCTCGAAATCAAATCCCTGAATCGCATGTGCATCCATCGCATTGAGCATGGTCCAGGTCATGCAGGCCTGTGCCGACACGTCGACAAACTGCGCGCCGCCACCTGCGCGCACACGCGCATGTGCAACCAGCGCACCTGCAACCGCTTCCGCACCCGCGTGGCGCCAGACCTGCGGCACACTCAGCCGCACCGGTGCGCGGTCCGGCTGACCCTGCAGCGCAACCGGTCCGCCCAGCGCCGCAATCACCAGGTCCGATGCGTTGATATCCGCCCACGGGCCATCATCACCAAACGGCGTCAGCCGGGTGAAAACGATCTGCGGATTCAGTTCACGGGCGCGTTCAAACGTGATGCGATACCGGGCGAGCAGGCTAGGCCGGGCCGATTCAAAGATGAAGTCAGCGCGACGAATGAGTTCGGCAAGGGTTTCTCCATCGTGCGTGCTCTGCGGGTCAAGCACGATGGACCGTTTGTTGCGATTGAACGCAATAAACGACAGGCTGACTGGATCGGCCCCTTCAACAGGCGCGAACGGCGGCATCCGCCGCGCTGGGGTGCCCTCCGGCAATTCCACACGGATCACATCAGCGCCCAGATCACCCATCAGCATGGGTCCAAGCTCCCCACGGTGATCCGTAAAATCCAGGACACGATATGGCGCGAGCATTCCCGCCATTTTTTCATTCCCCCTCGTCTGTGTGCTGCTGCCTGATGTGCCATCGGCAGCGATCCCCGGCACAGACTCTAGGCGAGCGTCGGATCGCGAACAAGCGGGAGGATTCTCGAAGCGATCCGGTTGCCGACAGGCGGCCAAGAACTTGAAGTCGAACTCGAAATCGAGTTCGGCGAGAACGGAAAAGTGGCGCGCCCAAAGGGACTCGAACCCCTAACCCCCAGGTTCGAAGCCTGGTGCTCTATCCAATTGAGCTATGGGCGCTGTGATCATCGTTCCGGCGAGCAGTCTGCCTGTCTGCGCTTGACCAAGCAATGTCCCAAGCAATGTCTTCGGGGCCGACTAACGAGCCCCGGCTCGGATGAATCGGCCTGGCAGAGCACCGGTGTGCTCGTTGTTCGTCAACAGAATCTCACCACCAACGATGGTGTGCATGATGCCGTCCGCGGTCTGTTTCAGCCGGCGTGCGCCAGCGGGCAGATCGTGTTTCATCTCTGGCATGCGCGCACCGACCGTATCGGGATCGAGCACCACGAGATCAGCGGCCATGCCCTCGCGCACGAGGCCACGATCATGCAGCCCCCAGAGTGTCGCCGTGTCATACGTGATCTGGCGAACTGCGGCTTCCAGTGTGAAAGCCTGCTTCTCGCGCACCCAGTAGCTGAGCAAATGGGTTTGCAGCGAACTGTCCATGATCTGCGAAACGTGCGCACCCGAATCCGAGAACGTCACGACCGAGCGGGGATGTTTCATCATCTCGAGCACATCACTCTGGTTCTCGTTGGCAATGGGCTGCCGGAAGAACATGCGCATGTCCTTGGCCAGCGCCATGTCGATCATCAGTTCAACCGGGTGCACACCCCGCGCCCGCGCCTCTTCGGCCATGCTCGGCTTGTCGAACTGCATGTCGTCCATGGCGTAGATGTAGTCCCATTCCGGCGGTCGGGCTTCTGCCCCGACCACACGTGGACCGGTATAGGGTTTGGACGCCACTTCGACCAGGCGTTGGCGAATGGCCGGATCACGCAGTTGGACCTGCTGCTCGGCCAGCGGCAGCTTGCGGAACTCACTCCACACGTCCCAGTTATCGAATGGCGTATTGCCTTCGAATGAAAGCAGGGTAGACAGCGAACGGGAGTGAACCTGCGCGATCATCCGGCCACCGGCATCAGCAGTTTCATTGAGCAGATCGAAATACGGACGCCAGAAATCCGGCGCAACCTTGACGCTGAACATGCCCCAGGTCTGCGTCACTCCGGAGTTCACGGCCAGATTCTTCAGCCGGTCGAAATACTCGCGCTGACGCTCGGGATTACGGCCAGGTGCCTCGCCGGC
Organism: Gammaproteobacteria bacterium; assembly: GCA_031385325.1. Classification (GTDB taxonomy): domain Bacteria; phylum Pseudomonadota; class Gammaproteobacteria; order Pseudomonadales; family Azotimanducaceae; genus SYFY01. The sequence continues at coordinate 33,140 of JANNBJ010000013.1, forward strand.
AATCTCGAATACACCACGACCGGTTTCACCAACGGCCGTGACGATCCGGCTCACTTCGTCCCAGTCGGCAACACGACTGGCAACCGGTCGATCATCGGCGGTGGTGTGATTGAAAGTGCGTGACGTGGAAAATCCGATCGCGCCCTGTAGGACCGCATCCTTCGCTATCGATGCCATGCGGTCGACTTCGTGTGCGGTTGCTTGTTCACTGAATGCCCGCTCACCCATCACGTAGGTGCGCAGCGCCGAGTGGCCGATGTAACCGGCATAGTTGATGCCTTTGGGAGTGCGGTCGACCGCATCCATGAACTCCGGGAAAGTCTCCCAGGACCACTTGATGCCTTCGAGCATGGCCGCGCGGGAGATATCTTCAGCGCGCTCCAGATTACGAAACACATAATCCGCCTCTTCTTTCTTGCAGGGTGCGAGTGTAAAGCCGCAGTTACCCATGACGACGCTGGTGACGCCGTGATAACAGGAACATTGCCCGATGGGATCCCAGAACACCTGGGCGTCCATGTGCGTATGGCCATCAACGAAGCCGGGCGTAACGACATGCCCGTCGGCATCGATCACCTGTTTTGCCTTGTCGTTCAGTCGACCGATACGAACGATCTTGCCGTCCTGTACAGCCACATCCGCCCGGTAACGCGCGCCACCGGAACCGTCCACCACCATACCGTTCTTGATCAGCAGGTCATACATGGTTGCCCTCTCCCCAAAAGATCAGCGATGGCCCGACTTTAACACCGAATGAAGCGATTGTTCTCGCGGTCCTTGCGTACCTTGCCGGCCTCGAAGATCTGGCCATTCATGACAATGTAGACGCCGGGCTGGCGGGACTGGACGGCCGCAAAGGCCATACCCACATTAAAAGTGGCATCGGATTGAGCGAATCGGGCGGGTGCCAACGCTCCGGTCAGGACAATGACCTTGCCCGCACAGCCGGGATTGACCATCAGGACTTCAGCGGTCTCTGTCATGGTGTCCGTGCCATGCGTGATCACCACCGCCTGTTCTTCGGCGCCACCTGCACAGCCGGCGATCGCTGCCCGATCGGGTTCAGTGAGGTCCAGGCTGTCCTTGCGCAGCAGCTCGATGACACGATAGGACGCGTCGACATGCGCTTCCTTGAGCAGTTCACCGACCATGGAAGCGCCAACTTCGAAATTCGAGAGCGCATCAAAATAGACCTTGTCGATGGTGCCACCGGTGGTCACCACGAGGATTCGGTTTGTCATGTTAGGATTCTGCGGTGCATAAACTTTATTGGGAAGCCCATCCCGGCAACGGGCCTTGTCTACTGCTGGTGCACGGCTTCCTGATGAGCCGGGCACAGTGGCTGCTGAATCTCGAATCGCTGGCCGCGGTGTGTCGGCCTGTTGTGGTCGAACTCTGGGGTCACGGTCGCTCCCCTTCTCCGGCAGATCAAGCAGCCTATGCCCCCGATGCACTGATCGCGCAGTTCGATCACATCCGTCGCGAACTGGGTGCAGCGCAATGGCTGTTGTGCGGCTACTCGCTTGGGGCCGGGCTGACCCTGCGGTATGCACTGGATCGACCGGAACAGACGATGGCTCACGTCTTTACCAATTCAACCTCTGCGCTGGCTGATCTGGCACAGCAGGCCACCTGGCAGGAACAAGGGCTCGCCAGTCGGGACCGGTTCATTGCCGAAGGTATTCCGGCCATTGATCGAATCGCCGTGCATCCGCGTCATGCCAAACATCTGCCGGAGCGCGTGAAGACACCACTGCTCAGTGACGCGGCGCAGCACACACCACTGGGCATCGCCAACGTCATGGCCTACACCACGCCACACATCAGCGTGCGCCAGCGCATCCATCTGAATACCCGTCCTGCATTGTTGATTCAGGGCAAGCGCGAAACCCGTTTCAATCCGTTTGCAGAACACGCGCTGGCTCATATGACCTGTCTTGACAGCGTCGAACTGAACACCGGCCACGGCGTGAACATGGAAGATGCGAACGGCTTCAACCAGGCGTTGATCACTTTCATCCGGCAGCACACGGCTTGAATCCGCATATCGTCGACACCTTGATCGAGGAACGCGCGGCAAAGCTGATGCAGCGACCGCTGGTCTGGAAGCTGGTGCAACGTTACCTCTACCCGATACTCGGCTATCGACAAGCCATCGAGATGATTGACCATTTGCAACATGCTGGTGGACGCGATGTTTTTGACTGGCTGTCAGACAAGCTGAGCATGCAGGTGGCAAGCGTTGGTCTCGAACACATACCAAAGACCGGTCGTGTTGTTGTCATCGCCAATCACCCGGCCGGCATCGCCGACGGAATCGCTGTCTACGACGCACTCAAGACCGTGCGGCAGGACCTCGTTTTTTTTGCCAACCGCGACGCGATTCGAGCGGTTCCCCGCCTGACCGAGATGATCATCCCGGTGGAATGGATGGAACACCGCCGCGATCATGGTCGCAACAAGGAAACCGTGCGCGGCATGGTGCAAGCCTTCAGAGACGAACGTGTCGTCGTGATCTTTCCCTCCGGACGTCTGGCACAACCGACACTGCGTGGCCTGGTCGAGCGGCCCTGGATGACCAGCGGTGTGAGCATTGCACAGCGCTACAACTGCCCGATCGTGCCCATGCACGTGCGCGGCTTCAATTCGGCGCTGTTCTATCTGTTGTGGTTTCTGAATACCGAGCTCAAGGACATGACCTTGTTCCGTGAACTGCTCAACAAAGGAAACCAGCGCTATCGACTGACTGTCGGCAAGCCGTTCATGCCGGAAGGAGACCCAGCCCATCTGACAGAAGCATTACGTGCCTTTGTCACGCAGAATCTGCCTGCTGGTGAAACGATTTTCAGCTATCAGCATCTCAACGATTCGACCACACTCAACACATCCATCGGGAGTACCCCATGACCGGAACCGCCCTGCTTCTTTTTGCCAGCTGGTCGATCGTGCTGCTGGTGGGCATCGCCCTGTATCGAACCTGGGTATCCATGACCGCCGGCAAGGCGCTCAATTCATTTTCGGCAGCCGGCACGGAACTGCCGGCATTCGGCCAACGCCTGACCCGCGCCCACGCCAATACCTATGAGTTCCTGCCGATTGCAGGAGCAGTCATGCTCTATGCGATCGCCACCGACCAGACTGCCATCACCGATGGTCTTGCAACTGTGCTGATTGGTGCGCGGCTCGCACAGTCCCTCGTGCATCTGGTGTCGACCAGCATGATCGCAGTCCTGGTGCGTTTCGTTTTTTTCTTCGTTCAGGTTTGTGTCGTCGGGTACTGGATTACGCTTCTGATGTAGGCGAAGCCGCAACCTTGTGGGCTTCGGTGTCGCGCATCACCTGGGCGACACACGAAACACCGCCACATCAGGCGTCACCTGCGGGAACGACGCACCAAGCAATCGATCTCGCTCGGCTTGATCAGTGATTCGCTCCATCCGCATCGGATAAACAACTCCTCGCACGCGAATGCGAACCGCTGAATCGGCAGCAACGTTTTTCGGCCAACGCTTCGTGTCACACGCTTTGCACGGTATGTACAGGTTATCGCCGTCACGCCACAGGACTGTCGTTACCGAGTGCGCAATGCCGATGGCTGTGCGAGTTTCGACTTCGATTTCGGTCAGTCCTTGGAGGAACGACCAGTCCGCCACTCTGGCATCTGCAGTCGGACCCACCAGGCTCAAACCCGGCCGTCGATCCACGGGTTCAAAGGGAACAAATCGGGCCAGCAGATACAACGCTGCCAGCAGCACCACACAGGTCGTGAATATTTTGCGCATGATCAATCAACCGCCGCTACCTGACCGCCGTCGGCGGCCAGGTGAGTTGCGTTCAGCCACAGACCGGCAGGGCTTGCGGTGAACACGATAATTCTCGCGATCTCGTCGGCCGTACCCAGCCGTCCGAGTGGAATGGCTTTTTCAACCGCGGCGTAAAACTTCGGGTTAGCTTCTTTCTGCTTGTCCCATGAGCCTCCAGGAAACCAGACCGCCCCAGGGGAAATCACGTTGGCGCGGATGCCCTGTTTGCCGTAGGTCTGGGCAATCTCGTTGGCGTACGTACGCATTGCCGCCTTGGCTGGGCCGTAGGCAGAAGGCGCGCGCCCGAAATGGTATTTGCTCGCCATGGAGCCAACAAAAACGATGCTGGCGGCCGTGCTGTCCCTGAGGAAAGGCAGGGCTTCTTCAACCGCGCGAACACCAGCCATCATGTCCACCTCAAAACTGCGCCGCCAGGCGTCTTCGCTGTTGTCAGAGCCAAAGCCGCTGGCGTTGTGAATCAGAATGTCCAAACCGCCCAGCGCCACCGTCGCTTCACGGACAAACGCACGCGTAGACATGCCATCAGCCAGATCAACGGTCTTGGCGAAGACACCGGCGTCTTCACGCAGGGACTTGAGATGCTTGCGGGCATCATCGATACCCTCAGTGCCACGCGCACAGATCGCCACATCACAACCTTCCTCCACCAGCAATGAAGCCGTGAACAGGCCAATACCACGGCTGCCACCCAGCACGATCGCTTTCTTGCCATTGAGCCCCAGATCCATCCCGAATCTCCTGATCCTCGATCCACGCAGTTTGTACCACGTTATCGCATTTCCGTAACTGCTTCGATCAGGCAGACTGACGCCGATTTCAACTGGAGCGATGAATTGGGTACGCCTCTCCGATTCGGCATGTGCACACCCGAGCGATTCTGGAACAAGGACATCGACGGTCGCCGGGAACTGGTCAATCGTATCGCCATTGCCGGTTTCGATCACATGTACATGGCAGACCACGTGTCGTTTCGCGATGGGTCGGGTACGGACGGGTTTGTCGAAATCGCAGCATTGACACAGCTACACCCCAGCATGGGCGTGATGATCAGCATTTACCTGCTGCCACTGCGCCATCCCCTGCCCGTTGCCCGCCAGCTGGCCACCATCCACAAGATCGCGCCCGGACGCATGTTGTTCGGTGTCGGTGTGGGCGGCGATGACCGGCATGAGATCGAGGTGTGTGGCGTTGATCCGAAAACACGCGGCAAACGAACCAACGAATCACTGCACATCATCCGTGCCTTGATGCGAGGTGAGACTGTCGATTTTGCCGGCGAGTTCTTCAACATCTCGCAAGCCCGTATCAAGCCTCACATCGATCCACTGGTACCCATACTGGTAGGTGGACGATCGGACGCCGCGCTGGATCGGGCAGCGCTGCTTGGCGAAGGCTGGATTGGCGTGTGGTGCTCTCCTGGGCGCTACGCTCAGGCGGTAACAAGAATCGCAACAACCGCAGCTGCGGCAGATCGAAACGTCGACTGGATGCATGGCTATCAACCATGGGCCGGGGTTGCGGATGACAAGGCAACCGCAAGGAAACTGGTTGCACGAGCCATGGAGAATTTTTACAAGGTGCCGTTCGAGAAATTTGAACGGTACGTGCCTTACGGCACTCCGGACGATATCGCCGCCGAGCTGCAGCCTTATGTGGACGCGGGATGCCGGGTAATGAACCTCAAACTGGTGGCGGCCTCCGATGATGACGAAATCAACGGCGCTGCCGAAGTCAAAAACCGGTTGCGAGTAAACGAATGACCTCAGCTGCGGGCACACTGCGCACGCCATCGACGCGTGTGCCAGCCAAAACCAGTAGTGAGCGCATCGCAGTACCCATCCTGCTGATAGCCAGCGAATATGACCAATGCCGCCACGCGCGACCGCCGGGAATTGTCTGCAAGTAGAAATGGCACCTCGTGCAATTAGATGCACCCACCTCGGCATCAATCCTTCGAGGGGTTGGGAATTGATTTCGCGACTTCAGGTATCAACCTTCTTACGTCACCAGACCGCACCGCAGCAATCGTTGCGCCGATTGCCGATACTGACTGAACTGGACCTATCTGCGACCCTCAGCCGCAGGGGGTTGCATCCTACGAACGGATCAGTTCGCAAAGAGCCTGGGCGAATCGTTCGTGTGCAGCGTCGTTTGCGGCTGCGTCATCATTCTCAGCAAACGTCACGCGCGCCTTTACGAAACTGCCACCGAAGCTGCCGAGATAGAGGTAGGAACGAAGTCCGTCTCCGCCAGGATCTTGCGGATGCGTCATGCTGAACTTCGTTCGCAGGAAGGCATCACAACGTCCCCTTCCCGGTGCAGACGGCGACAGAATCTCGGTTCCCTCGTTGTATTCAAGAACTTCGGACTCTACTTGTTGCATATGCCCGCGAACCAGTGGAGACCCGATCCCTTCTGGCAGATCAACAACACCACCGCTGTAAACGTAGACATTGGCGTGAACCGCATGAGAGTCATAGGCGACACCGACGCCCAGTCCGGGTCGTTGTTGTTCGAAATCGATAACTTCGCCACGGATAAATCCACCCAGCTCGAATGGCCAATCGACGTCGTTGCCCTCATTCGTTTCCTGGGCAGCACTTGTACCGATGCTTTGAACGAAAAACAGCGACGATACCGCGAGCACCGCAACGCGCTGCCGGCGGCATCGTGTTTTTGATTCTTGAGAACTCGAAGTCGCAACTTTTGATCGCTCTGGCATGAGCACGTAGGTAACTCCAGACTGGTGCATCGAACCATTAATGGCGTTCGCGACACGACCTGCCATTTCTGATGACAGCCCCTCATCGACGGTAGAATCCACGAAAAAGATGACTGTGAGCAATAGTCGATATCGATTCCCGACAGTTTAGTGCCTTCTTACCCTGTCGGTCTCGGTCTGCTCTTCCTCACGAAGTGTCAAATCACGCTTTCACGCGGACACACTTCGCGGTACAACGCCGTTTTTTTTCATCGACCTATTCGGCCGTCCAGATTTTTCTTATCAATGACTGAGCCGGGCTGTTGGGAAAATCGCTGCCAGGACTGTGCGCTTTGGACTACAAATCGTGGTGTGTGTCCTCGTTGACCTCCTCGTTGATCCCTCGTTGATCCCTGGTTGATCCCTCGTTGATCCCTCGTTGACCACCAATCGTGGTGTGTTTCCTCGTTGACCATCGTTGACCAGCCGGGCTGCAACCCTATTTGGAATCGGGATGCCGGGTGATGAACCTCAAACTGGTGGCGGCCTCCGATGATGACGAAATCAACGGCGCTGCCGAGGTCAAAGTCCGGCTGCGAGTGAACGAATAACCTCAGCTGCGGGCACACTGCGCACGCCATCAACGCGTGTGCCACACCACAGCGGAGAAAAGTCCGAGCTGCCGGCGCGCTCTGCTGCGGAGCGCAGCGGCGCGAGCGCAGTTGCGGCCAATGGAAAGTCGGGTGCGAGTGCTTCCTGATCGGCTAGATCGATCATCAATCGATTGATCAGACCTTGAGCAGGCCGACCAGTAAAAAGCCGTGTTATTCTCGTTTTTCGATGCGGTGTCTCCGCGAGCGCAGCTCGATGCACTGCGGATGTGGTTGCCTCGGCGCTGCAAAGGAACGCAGTACCCGCTTGCACGGCACAGGCACCAGCCGCCATCGCCGCGTGAACGGCCACCCCATCGACGATGCCACCCGCGGCAATCACCGGCACATCCGTCGCCCGAACCAGGCCACGCACCAACGAGAGCATATCGAGCTGACCTGCCAGGTCTTCGCGCAGAAACATGCCACGATGGCCACCGGCTTCCAGTCCCTGGGCGATGATGCCATCGACGCCTCTTTCTGAAAGGTAGACTCCCTCCGCCACTGTCGTCGCCGTCGACAGAACCAGGATTCCGAGTTTGTTCAATTGTTCCAACAGTTCGACCGGGGGGAGACCAAAGTGAAAGCTCACCACATCCGGTGGGTTCGCTTTCAGCACCGCCAGATGTGCCGGCGAAAACGGACGCCTCGCCGATCCGGATGCCACTGGCGTGAACGGAAGACCCAATTCCGTATGATAGGGCCGTAGTCGCTCTTGCCAGCGCGTCATTGCGCCGTCGTCGGCAACAGGATCCTGGTGGGAGAAAAAATTGACCTGAAACGGAGCAGCGGTTGCCGCCCGTAGTCGGCCGATTTGTGCTGCCAGCTGTTCTTCGCTCAGCATGGCCGCCGGCAACGCACCCAGTCCTCCGGCGTTGCATACTGCGATGGCCAGTCTTTCATCCTGCACACCAGCCATGGGTGCCTGAAGGATGGGAACACCGAGTTGGTTCAGCAGTTGTGTAAACATCAGCCCCAACGGTACTGTTTCAAGATAGCTCCGATGCGCCTGCTCTGCGCTGAGTCTCAGGCGGGCTTGAATACGACGATGGCTTCACCGGCCGGTGAATGTTCGAAGGCAACTACAACCTTCATGCCCGCTTTGACTGCCCTGTTCTCAACATCGATCAGATTGGTATTCACGCGAACGCCTTCTTCCAGGTCGACCTGCGCCATGACCAGCGGCAGGTGACCTGCATGACGCGGGTGATACTCACGGTGCAGCACTGCGTGCGTGTAGACAGTGCCGCGTCCGCTGGCGTCCTCCCATTGCAGCTGCGTTCCGCCGCAGGCTTGACAACGATGCCGCACGGGAAACATCCAGCTGTTGCAGTCGCTGCATTGCTGCAGACGCAGCTTGCCCTCTAGTGCACCTTCAAAATACGGTCGGTTGGAATCGTCGGGTTCCGGGAGCCAGGAGAGAACTTCGGACATGATTACTCCGGTGAATCAGGCGGTGGTGGGAGAGAGGGCGAGGGTCGCGTGATAGTTCAGTACGCCACCATTTCCCGAGACCAGGATGAGGTCGTTTTTTGCCTGCCGCCGGCCACCGTGTCCTCGACCCTGAATGACGGCTTCAGCGATAGGCGTCATGCCCCACATGTAATACGACGAGAGTTCACCGCCGCCGGTGTTGGTTGGCAGGGACCCGCCGGGTGCAAGCTTGCCGTCAGCAACAAACGGACCCCCTTCACCCTTCTTGCAGAAGCCATAGTCTTCAAGCGTCGCGATGACGGTGTAGGTGTAACAGTCGTAGATCTGGCACTGGGTCACGTCGGCAAGCGTTGCATCAGCCATGACAAGAGCCCGGGGAGCCGATCGCGCCGCAGGCGTGTGAATAGCAGGGTCCTGGTTGGTTCTGCCAGCGTCGTGACCATGGGCCTGCGCAAATCCACGCACGTAGACAGGGGGTTGGCGCATATCGCGCGCCCGCTCGGCGGAGGTGACGATCACAGCCACGGCGCCGTTCGAAACCAGACAACAATCGAGCACGTGAAACGGCTCGACGACCCAGGGCGATGCATCATAGGTGGCGCGGTCCAGTGGCTCGGTTTTGGTGGCAGCCGGATTCATGGCCGCCCATTTGCGTTGACCGATCGCGATCTCGGCGAAGTGCGACTGGGTAGTGCCGTACAGATCCATGTGTCTCTGCGCTGCCAACGCATACATGGGTAGCGCTCCGGCAAATCCGTACAGGGGGTAGAGTGATCCCATCGCGTTGCGTCGCCCGCCACCGGCATACGCGGCCCCGGTGCGCTGCCCCCTCCTTCAGCGGGTCGTCCGCGAATACGCAGACGATGTTCCTGGCGAGGCCATTGGCGACGGCCATCGCCGCGTACTGGATCATCTGGCCGGCGCTCGAGCCATAGCCCTGCATGAACGTCAGGACGTTCAACTCCTGCATGCCGAGTGTGATATGCAGTGGAATGCTGACCGCATTGCTGACACCGGCATTGATAAGCAGCCCGTCGATATCCGACTTCGCGAGGCCAGCATCTTCGATCGCGAGGTAGACCGCTTCTGCAGCCAGGTCTTCAGCATCGCGATACACGCGGCCCATGGCAGTCACGCCAAGCCCGCAGATTGCTGCAGCGCCGTTCATTGGATGCGTCATCGAGGGTTCCAGCGAGTGAACGATTGGCAGCCATTATCCCCGACCGCGTGCGCAGTGCCAGCGACAATCGTCGAGTTCGATTAGACGCGGCCATCCCGCAGGTTTCGCGCCATAGCACGTACCGCCGCTTCCGGATTGGCGCGCAAGAACCTGAATGCCTCGCGCCGGACCCTGGATTTATCGAGCGTCAATCCACACGTGTGCAGTCCAGCAGCATGGAATTCCCAGAAGCCCGGTAACCGCAGATCGAACCAGCTGCGGCCTAGATACTCGTAGTACAACTGGAGTCGGGCGTCGAGCCTTTGCTGGTAGCGCGGTGCATCGATGAACTCCGGTCCAAACATGGTCAGCAGATGCAGATTCGATGCGAACATCTTGTTATAGGATTTCGTGACCTTGTTGGTGACGGATCCGGCATCTCTCCCGATCACGGTCAGGATCTGAGGCACCACGCCGAAGTCCCAGTCACAGAGCACCTCGTAAAAAGCCATGACATCGGCATAGAGATATTGTGGCGCAAAAAACGGTTGGCGGTTCCGCACCGCCTCGACGCGAAACAGAAGCCCCGAAGGAGACAGACAAGGATACGTTTCACCCAGCAGCGTTCGTGCAGCGACCTCTCGTCCGGAATGAACCAGCACAGCGGGATCAAATTCGTTGGATGTCGTCTCCTCACCCCACTGCAGATGCGAACCGACAATCCCGACGCGGGGGTTGGCCTGCGCCAGCGCCACACCCTTGGCGAGCGCATCGTTGTTCAGCCGATCATCCGCCTGCAGAAACCTGAAATACACCGAACCCGGCGCAACTTTGCGAAAGCCGACGTTGTGATTGCTGATCACATCCACTGTCTCGGGGTTACGTACCACCCGAACGCGCTCATCTCTGGCGGCGTAACCGGATGCCAGCGCATGGGTCCCGTCTTTTGAGTGGTTATCAACGATCACCAGACGCCAGTTCGTGTAAGTCTGGGCGAGAACACAATCCGCAAGACCACGGACATGACGCTCACCGTTGTACAGCGGCGAGACGATGGTGACGAGAGGCTCCAGCGACAAAGGTCTACTCACGCTATAAATTCAATGGGAACTTTACCACGTGCCAATTGACCGCCTGCCGTTTCCGGCCTTAAGTTGCGACTCCCGTGTTATTGCGAGGAGTCTCAACCATGCCCTACATCACAGATCGAATCGTCCATGACGCCGATGCCCACATCATGGAAACCGCCGACTGGCTGGCCGGTTTTGCAACCGAAAGCATCAAGCGCCACCTGCTCGGATTCGACGGCTCCCCTTCAGTTGCTTCAACCGCTGCAGAGCTTGAGAACATCCTGTCGAAACAGAGCGACGCGGCGTATCGCTCCCGCGACGAAGACGAAATCATGTTGCGCAAGAACTGGGCGGCAACCGGCGCGCTGTTCAAACAGGATCGGCCACGTGCCCTGGATCTGATCGGCGTTTCATCGCAACTGGTGTTCAACACGTTCATGAACGGCCATCTCGCAACGCTCGAGCGAACATCGAATGATCTGGACCTGATCTACGGCGTCGCGCAGACCCACAATCGGGCCATGCAGGATTTCTGCTCAGTCGATCAACGCCTGTTGTCGACGGCTTATGTCCCACTCGCCGACTTCGAACGCAGCAAATCAATCGCAGCAGAAGCCATCAGGCAGGGCTTCGACAGTCTCCTGGTTCCTTCGCAGTGTCCACGCACACATTCGCCAAGCCATACCAGCCTGTTCCCGATCTGGCGCATGGCAGAAGAAGCGGGCATCCCGGTGGTGTTCCACGTGGGTGGTGGCGGACAGTTGCTGGATCCAAACTATTTTCGCAACGGCTTGCCAGTGCCGACGGACTTTCATGGTGGCGCAGAGAACTTCCGCTCCGTCGACTACATGGCCATTCCCACCCCGGTCATGCAGACCCTCGCCACGTTGATCATCGATGGCATCTTTGAATCCCATCCGAACCTCATGTTTGGCGTGATCGAACAAGGCGCAGGCTGGATTCCCAGCTGGATACGTTATCTCGACAGCGCGCATGCCGCCTTTCTGCGTACCGAGGTACGACTGCAAAAACTCTCGCTGAAACCCTCGGAATATGTGCGGCGGCAGATTCGCGCAACCCCGTATCCGGCCGAAGACGTCGCCTGGATTGCACGTGAAGCCGGCATCGGGATTCCTCTGTTTTCGTCTGACTTTCCGCATGTGGAAGGTGGCCGCAATCCATTCAAGCGTTTCGAAAGCACGCTGACCGAAGACGATGAGTCCACACGTCATCACTTCTATCGGCACAATTTCGAAACCCTGATGGGCAAGCGTGTCACACAGCTTGCTGCCTGATCGCCCCGGTCACATAGAAAGTAACCCCCGGAGTCAATGACATGTCGTTTCCCGCTTCCCCGGACGCTTTGACGCGCGAGTGGCTCTCGTCAGCGCTCGGCTGCACGGTTCGAGGCTTTGAAGTCCAGCCATTTGGCGCCGGAGCGGGAATCATGGGCCAGGTGACGCGGGTAAAGCTCGACAGTAACCGGCCGGTCGACACGATCATTGCCAAATTTCCATCTCCTGCCGCGCAGAACCGCGACGTGGCAAGGACTTATGACATGTACGGGAAGGAGGTGCGGTTTTATCAGTCGATCGCAAAAACGTTACCACTGCGCACTCCGCAGTGTTACTTCGCCGAACATGATGCAGCTACCGAAGACTTCTGCATTCTCATGGAAGACATCAAGGGTTATCGCATCGGTGACCAGGTGGCCGGTTGTACGCTTGATGAAGCGATCCGTGTGATTGAAGCCATTGCCGCCATGCATGCGCATACCTGGCAGCAACCTGACACCCTGGGCCTGATCTCGCATAACAACCCTGCACAACGAGACGGCATGGCCGCCGGATTCAACTTTGGCTGGCCCGTGGTGATGGAGAAGTTTCGCGATGTGATTCCTGACTCGGCGTTGATCGCTGGCGAGAAGATGTCCGCCGCGACGCCGTGGCTTCTGAACGAGATGATGCGTGGACCGGTTTGTCTGAACCACGTTGACATGCGGCTCGACAACATCTTTTTCAGCGACTCAGCTGTGCTGTTCGTGGATTGGCAGTCTGTGGCCGGATCGTGCCCTGAACATGACCTGGCCTACTTCGTCACGCAGAGTGTGCCACTCGATGTGCGGCACTCCCATGACCTGCTCGGCCACTACTATCGCAGTCTGATCGCGCACGGCATTGACTACCCGCGCGAACTCTTTGATCGCCGCTATACCATCGCCGCGCTGTATCTGCTGGATTTTGCGGTGGTCATTGCCGGCACGCTGGACCTTGCGAACGAGCGTGGTCAGAAACTGGGACGCACGCTGCTGGGTGGAAGCCTGACTGCACTCGAAGAGTTGAAGGCTTTCGATCTGCTTCGCTGATTCTCAATCTGGTTTGTTATCCGATCTACGGCTCAACTCGCCGCGAACAGTTCCCTGCCGATCAGCATTCGCCTGACTTCACTGGTGCCGGCGCCAATCTCGTACAGCTTTGCATCCCTGAGCAATCGACCGGCTGGAAAATCATTGGTGTAGCCGTTGCCACCCAGCGCCTGGATCGCCTCGGATGCCATCCAGGTAGCTTTTTCCGCGGCAAACAGAATGCATGCGGCAGCATCGAATCGTGTGGTCTTGCCGGCGTCACAGGCTCGCGCCACGGCATAGACGTAACTTCTCGCCGCATTCATGTGGGTGTACATATCGGCAATCTTGCCCTGCATCAACTGGAACTGACCGATCGGTTGTCCGAACTGCTGTCGATCACGCACATACGGTGTCACCACATCCATGCATGCGCGCATGATGCCCGTCGGTCCGGCGGCGAGGACAACCCGTTCATAGTCGAGCCCGCTCATCAGGATGCTCACGCCCTGGCCGACTGCGCCGAGGATCTGTGTCTTGTGCACTCGGCAATCCTGGAAGACCAGCTCACACGTGTCAGAGCCACGCATGCCGAGTTTGTCGAGTTTGGTGTTGGTGGTGAACCCGGGCATCCCTTTGTCGATCAGAAATGCCGTGATACCCCTGCCTTTCAATGCGGGATCCACGGTTGCGTAGACCACCAGCACATCAGCGCCCGGTCCGTTGGTGATCCACATCTTGTTGCCGTTGAGAACGAAGTGGTCACCATCTTCCGCGGCGCGAAGTTTCAGGCTCACCACATCCGATCCGGCATTGGGTTCGCTCATCGCCAGTGCACCGAGGAACTGGCCACTGACCAGCCCGGGAAGATAGGCACGCTTCTGCGGCTCCGTGCCAAACCGACGGATCTGGTTCACACACAGATTCGAGTGCGCACCGTATGACAAGCCAACGGATGCAGAGGCCCGGCTGATCTCTTCCATCACCACACAATGGGCGAGATAACCGAGATCGACGCCACCGTAGGTTTCCGGCACGGTGATACCAATCAATCCCAGCTCGCCCAGTTTCGGCCACAGATCCCGGGGAAACTGGTTGTCGCGGTCAATGGCCGCCGCGCGTGGTGCAATCTCTCGGGCCGCAAACTGCGCAACAGTATCGCGCAGCATGTCCAGGGTTTCGCCAAGGCCGAAATCAAAGTCGATCATGATGTCCGGATACCGGTAGGTGACGGGATGATATCAGCCAAGCACCCGAATGGGGTCGGCGCCGTTCCAGCCTTCGCTTGCCCCGCGCACCATGGCATAAAAATCGAGCAGGCCCTGGCTGCCCTCATACACTTCGATCATGTGGCCGAGGGTGTCGGTTGCGTCGATAAAGGCAAACTCGGTTCCCGTTAACGTGTGCGCGATTGTCACCACTTCAAGACCTGTAGTCTGGTAGTGCGCGTACGCTGCCGGCAGTGATTCAACGATGGTCGCCATATGATGCAGGCCTGACTCACCGGGTGCGTACATGTCACGAAACGGTGAAGGCCCTTCCACATCCTGCTGCACCAGTTCCATCATTACCGATCCCCACTGACCGTAGGCGGATGAGTGCACGAAGGGACAATCCTGACCACGATGTACGCCCTTGGACAGTTGTATGCGGTCGAGGATGAAAAAGGGCCCTGCACCAAACCTTCGAACCGCGTCCAGCGCAGCCCTTCGGATATCCGGCACAAAGTACGCGGTCTGGGCGAGAGGTAATTGCATGGTCTCCTCCGGTGGGATTCAAAGTCAGCTATTTGCGCTACATTACCGCGAAACTCAGCAGGGAAATCAGCATGTCGTTACAGGGGAAAACCGCCATCGTTACCGCTGCCGGGCGTGGCATCGGCAAAGGAATCGCATTGGCTCTGGCCCGAGCCGGGGCTAACGTCGTGGTCAACTCATGGAGCACCGAAACCACTGCTGCTACCACCAGGGAAGTGGAGGCAGCCGGTGCGCAGGCGCTGGCCTTTCCCGGTGACATCACCAAGCCTGAGGTGATGCTTGCGACAGTAGATGCAGCGCTCAAACGGTTCGGCCACGTGGACATCCTCGTCAACAACGTCGGCGCAGGACCAAAGGAAGCCATTACACCCGAGGCAGGCCCACTTGGCGGGGTAGCGGCGCTATGGGATGCCCTGTATGGACAGAACCTGAAACCTGCGGTGCTCATGACTGAAGCCGTCCTGCCGCACTTCAAGGCACAACGCAGTGGCAAGATCGTGAACATTTCCTCTATCGCCGGACGTGCATCCCTCTCGGACAAAATGCTCGAAACGTTTACGCATCCCTCGTATGGCGCGATGAAGGCCGCGCTGATCAGCTACACCCAGACGATGGCGGAACTGCTTGGCCCCCTCAATATCAACGTCAATGCCGTCGCGCCAGGCATTGTCTGGACCGATGCCTGGCTTGGCAACGCGAAGCGGGCTGTCAAGACCATTCCGGAATTCAAGGGTATGGATGCGCGGGTCTGGTTCGAAGGTATCGCACGAGGTGACTACCCGACCATCTTCGATCGAACCCCACTGCGCCGCGAGCAGACGGTCGACGACATCGGCAATGCCGTGGTCTTCCTTGTTTCAGACAACGCGGTGAATATCACCGGTCAAACGTTGATGGTGGACGGCGGGATGGTGAAAATCTGAGACGGTGCAGCCGACTCTGATGTGCGAAAACCCATTCGCGATCAGCAGGTAACTCCCATCAGGCCGCGCCCGCAATCGCGCCGACTCAGCCGACCGCAATGATATTGGGATCCCTGACCTTTGGTTTGCCATCACTGTTGCGAACGGTTTCGGCAACGCGCTTGAAAGGCTCTCGCAGCATGGTCTTCAATGATTCGCTGGCGCCCACCTTGTCGAGCGCGAGATCCATGCACTTGAGCCACAGATCCCGCTCAACCGGGCCAATGTTGTAAGGTGCGTGAGGCTCGGTCAGACACACGGTGCCTTTCACCGCGAGGTAGACAGGCGGCCCGCCCATCCATTGGGTGAGGTAGGCAGCCAGCATCCGTTTGACCGAACTCAGATCCTTGGCGTGCATCTCGCGAATCTTCGCCAGCTCCGGCAGGGCATCCATGACGTCATAAAAAGCACTCGCCAGATTGCGAACGCCCTGGTCACCCATGATCTCGTACGGGGTCTGGAACTCTTCTGCTGCCTGCTCAGTCATCGTCTCGCTCGTCTCTCTCGTCTATAGCAGTTGCCTGATGTAAAACTTCTATCAGGGTTTGGTGACCCACTCCTTGAGCAGTTTGTGAAAGTGCCGGGGGTTGGTTTCGCTGTAGTTGGCGAAAATGACCTCACCCTTCTTCATGGCCTTCAGGCCACGCTGCACTTCAGGCATGTTCACCACGTCCTGATTGAAGACCTTTGCAAGCATACCCAATTCCGGTGCATCCACCCAATTGTTTGCCGCCGACCCAGTTGATCATGTTCGGGTAGTTGGTCGCCAATATTCGGCTTGCCGACGCAGCCATCCCGGCGACCAATCTTAAGCACACATTACAACCTGTCTCACATTCCAACCGGTCTTGTTGCGCTCCCGGCGACTGCCGTTGACGATTAGGCATATTCCCTACCCGCCACTATGATCAGCCGACGCTGAACCTGGCTATTTCACACAATCTTCCAGAGACATCAGCAGACCCTTTCTTCGGACCGCAGTTGATCGGTCGATTTCGAGCAATACGATGGAACAGATGATCCAGTTGCATATCGAGAAGCTGCCGGAAGGCCTCTATCTCGCCACCAGCGACGATGTGCAAGGCCTGATTGCGCAAGGCCGCACAATTCAGGAAACCATCGAAATTGCCAGGGACGTGGCAAGACGGTTAATGGAAGCGCAATCGAATCCCGGCGCCTCACTACGTGAACCCGGTGAAGCGTTTGATTACCCCCTCATCGTCGGTAGCTGATGGGTTCGCTCGGCGGGTTCCGATATCGGGAAATCATTCGCCGCTTGAAGCGCCTCGGATTTACCTTCCACCGGCAGGCCGCCGGCAGTCACGAAATCTGGTTCAACCCTCGGTCGAATCTCTACACCACCATACCCAATCATCCTGGCGATAAGCCCGAAGGCACACTGCGCGCCATCTTCAAACAAGCCGGTGTAGAAACCGAGACGTTGCTTCAGAAAAAAGCGGATCCACCACGCAGTTGAATGCGGGAGCGAGAAACCAGCAAGACGCCGGCAGATACGCCAGATACTTCGTCGTCGGGCGCATCACCGACTTCAGCTCGTCGGGGCAATGGCGAAGCCGATCTGTTGGGAAGTTGGCGCTTTTCTCTGCGAGCTTTGGCACACAAATTACCGGATATATGTCTGGACGCTGAGAAGCTCCGAGGGGTGTCCTCGTAGTTCAACCGGAGCGAATCTTTTCCCCATAGTTTCTCTGTATCGCGTCATCCCAAGGGATCACCATTCGCCACATTTCAAAATCTTCAATGGATATCTGGATTTGAGTCTTGCTTGATTTCGCTTCACTCGAACCATACTCGTTGAGGCGAATGTGTTCCCAGCCAATCTGAACACTGTCCTCTTCCAGCCCCCCAAAGGCAATTCTCAGACCTCGCTTGTCCGCTCTAATCAGCATCGGCACATTGTCACCATCAACGACGCCAATTCCTTGGGTTGTTGAATGTTCGGCGCTTCGCTTCCAGTTCTCTACTTTGTAGCGCCGCAATAACTTTGTGTTTACGTCAATTAATTTTGGGCTCAGTGATTGTGTCCGGTCATTCATCTTTGAGTACTCGCGAAAGGTGATGGCCGCTGCGCCCAAGGAATAAGGCGTTAGAAGTAAGAGAACCGCAGGCCAGTGAAACCAAAACAAAACGCCGACTAGCGTAAAACCAACAGCAACTGGCACGAAAAAAAACCAGAAAAGGCAGTACGCGATATTCCAACTTTTCGTATATTGATTTCGGTACATCAGCAACAGCTCATCGATCAAAATCTTCCAGGTCTTTGGGGTGGCCGGATCTTCTGAAAATCGTTCGATTTCCTCAGATCTTCACTTTGTTCTATGGGCACCCTCGCATCCTGCCGCATATCCTCCAATGTTGGCCGCCCCTCAGCAATGGTGGCGCCTGCCACTAATGCTTCCAAAAGAATGCGAAAAATCTCGTCCCTGTACAGTTCAGGAACAGCTCTAACTGCAACAGCGGCTTCGGCTCCAACTTCTACAAAAACAGGGAAGCTGGCTCCTACAACAACGACGAGCGGCCCTCTATACAGATCACGCCGCTCTTCTTTCCTTCCAACTAGAATTCTTCCTTCATAAACCAAAGGCGGAAGTACATCCGAACGACTTTCGTCCTCCGGAAATGGACTGTTGTATCTACGCCGATCACCAGGTTTGCGTTGATTAATTCCAAAAATTGATGAGCCGTATTCCCCTCTCATTGACTCATAGCAAATAGGGCCTGGCGCAATCTCATCGCATGTGGGATTGATCGCACCATTGTTAAAGACGAATTGGCCACCATTGCCTTTACCCGTGTACGGGCATTCGTACGCACAAGGTGCCTGACTCCACCCGGCAAACCCACTCGGATCCGTATACGCCAGCGGATTGTTGAACACATACGCATACCGGTTGTAACTCTGCGAGAACGTCGGTGACTGCACGATCGGATCGGGTGAGACAAACCGCCCGATCCGCGGGTCATACACCCGCCCGTTCATGTGAATGAACCCGGTGCGGTTCAACATCTCGTGATCGGTAAACCCGCGTGGGGACTTCTCGTCCTCGTAGTCCGGTGCAAGAAGGGCATCCTTCTCCACTTGCGTGATGTCGCGGCTCCAGTCCTTCGACCGCCGTCCGCCAAACGGATCAAAGCTCGTCTTGCCCACCACCGAACTCACCAGCGTCCCTGATGTATTCGTGATCGCGTCAACCGAGCCCAGATGATCCCGGTGCTGGAAGAACCAGTCCGAAGCCGTGCCACCTGCGGCAACCGAGCGCCACATCCACTGCACCGTCGGCGTCACCTGGACGCGACGGAACAGGTTGTAACTGCTTGCAGCGCTCGGCCTGACTTCTTCAAACGCGCCCAGGTAGGTCGTGATCGCCGTACGCTGTACACCACTCGCATCCCACGTCTCGCGTCCGAGGAACCGGTCGCCATCGGGCGTGTACCAGAACTCATCCCGTGCCGTGGTCGTGCCTTGACTGGTGCCCACCGTGATCTTCGTGACGTTGTGCTGACCGTCGTATTCCAGCCACGTGTCATTGCCGGTGGTGGCGTCGTATTGCGTGATGTCCCCGGCTGTCGAGTACGAGAGTGTGTTGAAGTTGCCACCCATGCTCACGCTGGTCAGCCGATGGGGCTGACCGCTCGTGCCGTAGGTGTAGCCCGTCACATTCAGATCCCCGGAGACGTTCGACACCTTGCTCGTCAGGTTGCCGTGGATGTCGAAAGTGAAGTCCAGTTGCCGGCTCACGCTCAGATCGGTCTTCTGACGGTAGAGACGATTCAGCTCGTCGTAGTCATAGACATCACGGGTGTCATCGCTGGCCGACGCGGTATTGCGCTTGTCCTGTCGCAGCAACACCGAACTGTTGGACTGCCACGCCATCTCCAGATCCTGAATGCTCTTCGGCGTCGCACTCGTACCGGACTGGATCGTCTGCAGGCGGCCGGAGGTCTGCTCATAGGTGCGTGAGGTACGCATCGCCGTATTCTGGTAACGCTGTTCCGTGACATTGCCAAAGGCATCCGTGTCGGTGACTTCATCGAGCACGTTGCCACTCTGAACATGCCGATACCGTGTCAGATACCCGTTGGTCGCGTACTCCTGCTGGACGGTCATGTTCGGATAGGCAATCGTCGACAGGCGTCCGGCAGAGTCATAACCGAACGTGCGGTTGTAACTGGCCGTTAGTACCAAGAGGACAGCAACACTGGTGGCCACCCCGGTTAGCTTCGCAGACGCCCCATAGGTATACGTCTCGGTGAACAGGCCATTGGTGACAGACTCCAGTTGTCCCGTCGCGCCGTAGGTATCCCAGTCCCAGGTGTTGTTCACTTGCCCGCTCAGACCATATCGGTCCTGACGTGTGATGAGCCGACCGAGCGCATCGTAGGTATATCGGGTGGGCTGGCCCTGCCCATCGGTTGCTTGTGTCATCAACCGACGACCATCGAACTGGTAGTTGCTGGTGCCGCTATTGCTCTCAATGAGTTGGGTGCGGTTCCCGGCCAGATCGTAGTACATGGTCGCGACAATCTTGCCGTCGACATACACAATCCACAGATTGCCGTGCGAATCATAGTAGTAAAAACTGACCACCGCCTTCGAACTGCCGAGCGCATCGATGGTGTAAATCAGCTGACCGAGCACATTGAAGGTGTTTTGTTTGGCGATCGTGGCATCGACGTTTCCGGGTCGCTTGATCGTTTCGACCGATACCACAGATAGGGCTCCGACACTGCTGCTGAAGCTGTTCGTGGTATAGCCGCCATCCGGCCGGACTTCCTGGGTCACCCGACTGCGGATGTCATAGAAAAACCACGTGCAATCAAGGCTTGGTCCCGTGCAATCCGGCATCGTCTGATTGGTGAAGTACGGACGGGAGACAAACTTCACCCGACCACGGGTGTCATACACCGTGCGCACACTGCGCAAACCATCGAGCGTGTCCAGTGCCACGACTTCTTCGAGTACTGTCCGACCCAGGACATCCACATAGCGCGCGGAGTCAGGTGCAACCTTGGTCCCGAAGTTGTCGACGCTGGTACTGATCTTTATCGCCGCTTGTGCACCGACCACGCCACCGCATCCCGAGTCACAACGGGCATACGTGATGGTGGTGGTCGTTCCATCCATCGCGATACGCCGCGCCACGCGACCAAAGGGATCGTATTCGATCTGGGTGATATTGTTATCCGGATCGTTCACTTGCTTGATCGCCCCAAACCGGGAATCCCAGGCCAGGTTCGTCGTCTGAGTCAGTGCATTGGTCACTGAGGGCGGATAACGATCGTCAACGTAACTCGCGCCATAGTTCGTTGAGATACACCCGAAGGTCGAGCCGTAGAGGCACTCAAGGGTCGGGTTGTTGCCCGTGAACGATCGTGCCCATTGCAGTAGCGTCGTTGCATCGTTGGCTTGCTTGATCTCTCCGGCCAGGATCGCGGTATTGGTAAAGTACGAACGAGTGTTGACCACGGTCTTTGGCGACTGGCCGGAGCCAAAGGTGGTTTCCGTATTCGTGTGCTTGACGGGTAATTGTTTGAGCCACGGTGATGACGAATTCTGCAGATCAATGGCATTGAACGATGTCTGCTTGACGTCGGTGATGACTCGATTCGGTACATCACCCCAGTAGCCCGGTACGACGGCCGGGTTCGAAATGGTGTTACCCGTCGAAGTACTGGAGAAGATCTGCGTTGGATGCTCATTCACGGTGCCTGACGTCGGGCAATTGCCGTTGGCGTCCAGGTTGTAGAAGCAGAATGTAACTTCCTGTTCGCTCCCGCCCACCACGGTTGGCCCTTCGAATTGCCAACTCGTCACACGGATTGGCAGCGGCAGCAGGACACTGCTCAAGCCAGCGGTAACTGATTTCAGGTCATAGGCAATTTCTCGCCGTTCCAGTTCAGTCCCTGAGCCAAACAAACCCGTGAACACGCGGATGTGGCTGGGTGCGCCCTTGAAGAAACCATCGAGGCGATGTTGGGTATAAGCAACGATGCCGGACTGCTCGTCTTTCACTCGCGTTTCATTGAAGCCGACGTAGCCACGGTTAAGGCTGTCCTGATACGCAAAGGATTTATTCGCATAGGTCCAGCGATTGGTTGCACCAGCGGTGATGCCGTCGGACTTGCGCATCTCGTTCACCGCAGCGACGGACTGTGAGGCAAGCGTCGTCGGGACGCCAAAGAGCCCGCCGAAAGGAATTTCGGTGTAATCGATCGGATTTGTGGTGGTCGTGATCGTCGAATAGTAATACTCGGTTCGAGCGCCCATCCCATCTTGCAGGGACGCAATCGCAATAGGGAAATTGCTCGAACCTCCAGACACGGCAGACCAGCCAATCACCAACGGCTTCAGACACGCCGCGGTAGAACCTGAGAGGTTGTACCCACACTCTTGAATCTGCTCCAGCCGCATCCTGCCGGAAATGAGGTTACTGTCTAACCGATACTCTCGCACGTTGAGGCCGTTCATCTTCACCCGCACGGTATGCAGCACCGATGTCCGCTTTACCGCGCTGTAACCACCGCCATAATTGAAGGCAGCCAGTGTCGTATCGTTTCGGGGGCCGTATTTGAATTCCACTGTGGCTTGGGAGTAGGTGATGAGCTTCGGCCGAATCAGTCCGTAGACGTCATCGACGTCATAGTCAACGGTGTAGGCATCACCCAACGGATTGATCACTTGCCGCTCCGCCCAGACCACCGTCGGGCTCGGTTGTGACCACACAAAGAAGCCGTTCAGCTGACCACTACCCTTCACCTTGCTGGACGCGGTGTCGCCGTAATTGGCGACTCTGCCATCCGGATACCGGACTTCGAACCAGTCACCGGCCATCTTGGTCACCTGCACATGGGACTGGATTTCGGTGCGGTAGACGGAGCCGTCCGCGCCGTAGACCCCTGAAAACAACTTGAGCAATTGCCTATCAAGACAATAGGTATCGGTGCTTGAGAGTGTCGGCGCACCGGTCCCGGTAAGTCCCAACCGGCAGCGATGAACACGCGACAAGCCTTGTAATCGCCACCCATAACCGAGGTCATCGTCGAGAAAATTGACCTCGCTGATGTCCGTACCACGTGCGCTGTCATAGGTCAGGGCCAACCTCGGTGCGAGCCCATTGACACCGACCGGTGTATGCAGCGGTACGCTCACTTCAGATGAACCCCGTTTCGAGGTGCCTGCGCTATAAGCGATCGTACCGGCTTGCGTGGTGCCGGTATCGATCGCCGGCTCCAGGTCACGATCAACCCACACCGTCAAGGCAGACGCGGTATCGTAGACGCAGGACCATCCCGTACCGAACGGTGGCGGAATGTTGAGACACTGCGCAAGCTGAAAGTTGTACGCGCCTGATGGCAAGTTTGAGAACGCATACGATGTGGTCGGCGGGGCCGCATAGCGCCAAGTGGCATCATTGACGTTCAGGCGCAACTCGTACCCTGCCGGCCAGCTCAGCGTGAAGCTGCCTGTTGTGCTCGAGGATGGCCCGGTTATCACCGCAGCATGCGCGCCACTTGCGATCAGCAATACGCCACAGATAGCGAGAAACAACACCTTTTGAATTGAGATATTCATTTCCAGCGCTTCTCGTTGGAGGTATCCCGCGGTGCACTGGCCACCACATGACAAGGTGCACCCGCATTTCGCGGCTTACCAAGGACAGCACCTTCGACACAATTGATGCTGTTATCCGCTTTGTCGGCGGGATAAAGGGCCGACAGTTTCGCGCGAGCATCGGAGCACTTTTCAAAATCAGGCCCCAGCAGCCGACTTTTTTCGTTGCTCAAACAATCGACATACGTTTGAGTCGCGGCAGTGAGTGACAAGGCGTATTCACCTTCGCGCGCTTCGCGGACGACCTTGGCGGCAGGATCCTCTGCATTCACGGTATCTTCCGGCTTGGCGGCTACCTTTGGCGCCACGGGTGTTTGCTCGAGTGGTTTGCCTCGTTCATCCACCGGAATGAACAGTTGCTCTGCCCAGATGCGTGCGCTGCAAACACACAGTAGAACGATGAAAAGTAGTCGCATGGAAGCTTCCCATCAATGCTGCGTCGAATTCGCTTGTCGCTCGCTGTCTTTGAATGACTGGCCGGTCGAACAACATCGATCGGCAACAGCCCGCAAACACAATCAATGGTCCAGGACGACTACATTGGGGGGCGACCTGAGGGTCGATGAAGAAGAGGAAAAAACGACGAATCGAATGATTTTGATTCAAGCTCCGTGAACAGAGCAACTACCAGACACTCCCAAAATCTGGACATCACACCACTCCAATGGCATCTGAACGTCGTCGAAACGTAGGCCATGTCGGATGTCACTGTCAAACCGTACATCAACAGCCGTATATCAATCGAAACACTGCTTTTTTGTCAGGGATTCTTTCGCTCATTCACAACGTGATATCAGACTGACGTCACGTGCTCGTCGAGAATTTGCGGCGTTGTGACCAAGTCGCACCCTTGACGGTTTCTGCATAACCCGTACATTGAAGGTGGGTGCTCGACCCTAAGCGCAGCAGCAACCGGCAGAAATACGGAGTTCTGCGCAACCTTCTTCCATACAGGTCTAGACCGCGGCCGGCGCAAGCCCTCCCAACTTGTCCGGGTTGCGAACTGCGTACAACCCGGCAATGCCGTCCGTCTGCACATCAAATCCCAATGCAATCACCGGCTGACCCTGCCCATCGAATGCCAGCAGACTGATTGCATCGTTCATCCAGCGCAGTTCGAACTGCAGATCACCCGGTTTGACGTCTCGGGTAATACCGAGAAAGAACTTCGCAATCTTGGCTGCCCCAACAATCGGCCTGAGTGCAGCAAGCGCCTTCCCACCGCCGTCGCTGATGAGCACCGCATCGGGTTTGAACAAGCTGGCCAGGGCGATGGGATCCCGAAGTGCGATCGCATGTTGAAACTTCGCAGCCAGCTCCTGTTGTTGCCGAATCGACGCACGAAATCGGGGTCTTTCGTCGACGACCCGCTTGCGTGCTCTCGCAATCGTCTGACGAATTGCATCTTCCCGTTTGTCGACCACCGATGCGATCTCCGCATACGACATCTCGAAGATGTCGTGCAGCAGAAAGGCGGCGCGCTCCTCTGGGGCCAGGCGTTCCAGTAACAGCAGGAACGCCATCGAGAGATCGTCTGCAAGTTCCAGTTCGGTGAGGGCTTCTGGTGCCGGGCTGACTGGCTCCTCAAACCAGGGCGATGGCAGCCATGGGCCGACGTAGTTTTCCTGCCGCACTTTTCGCACTCTGAGCTCATCGATACACAGCCTCGTCATGGTCGTGGTCAACCAGCCGCCGGGTGAATCAATGGATGAGGGATCAACAGATTGCCAACGCAGCCATGCTTCCTGCACCAGGTCTTCGGCTTCGGTCCGGCCGCCAAGCATTCGATAACCCAGGGCGAGCAGGCGTGCGCGGTGCGTTTCAAAGATCTCGGTCATGCTGCGCGCGCCGCCACGATCTCTTCGTCGCCAATACGCAATCGTTCACAAACGTGCGCATAACCCAACACCCGCTTCATGGTCGGATAGGTTCGTGTTTGCGCCATGGCAAAGGCCAGGGAGACGAGGCCTTCATGTCCAAAGCGTCGCATGACTTCCTCGCGCCATGGATCGGTAGACTCATGCGTGGCAACCGCTTCGGCAAACCGCAGACCCAGTTCGGCATCCGGCGTAAGCCTATTGAAATCACGAGCAACGATGGCTTTCACCAGCACCTCTGGAACGCCATCCTGCAACGCCATATCAACCACCAGCTGAGCACACGGACCGCAGTCTTCGTGCCGAATGGTGGCTATCTTGGCGGCATACCAGGCCTCAGTGGTTATTCCGTTGCGATGCAGGTTCATCGGCTGGGCCATCAGGAACTTCAATAGTCCGGAGGTGGATGTATCCAGAACGTCATGTATGTATGTGGCGTCGTACCGGTATCTGGCGAAGGCACGGTCGAGCACACGATGCAGAATCCACTTAAGCATCTGGTTTCTCCCTGGTGCCAAACAACATCCACAGAAGGAGCAACAACGGTGGCAGGTAGACACCGACATTGTCGACCCATCCGGCATGCAGCGCCGTTGCATGACCCAGGCCCCATTCTACGACGTGCAGGCCAGCATGCACCCCAAGAAACGCCAGCGCGACGCCGCCGGCCGGTATGAGCCAGTCAGTGCGCCAGGCCGCCATGCCAATACCAATTGCAGACGCCAGATAAGCAACGCCGATATCGCGCACAAAGTGGCCATTGAATGGCCCGGTGTGCTCGACACTCGCCAGCGAGTGATACCACGCAAGTGGCCGCAACAGCATGTCCAGTCCGTTGAGCGCAAGGCCCAGCGCGGCGATGCCGGCAATTACCCTGATCCACATGAATTGGCTCCAGATCGTGAATGTACCGGTATGACGAACCGACACCGTGGATTGTGACAGGTAGCGGCATTCGGGGAACCCGAAACAGGGCACCGAGTCCCTATCATTCCGCTGCTGGATTGCGTAAGTTCCTACCGACAAGAGTGACCCGTGTAACCCTAGCGAAACGAGGCTGAACATGACCCACCCCCGGATTTCCACACTTGGTGAGCTGCGAGCATCCGGCTACCAGCCCACGCCGGTCAAAGTGGAGATGCGCAACAATCTCATCCGCAAACTGAAAGCCGGTGAACGGCTCTTTCCTGGCATCCGTGGTTACGACGACACCGTGTTACCACAACTCGTGAATGCACTCCTCGGCAAACAGGACATCATCTTCCTGGGCGAGCGCGGTCAGGCCAAATCGCGCATCGTGCGCAGCATGACGAGCCTGCTGGACGAGTGGATGCCGACCATCGCCGATACCGAAATCCCTGAAGATCCCTATCGGCCGATCACTCTGCAGGCCCGCAATCTGGTCAAACAACATGGGGACACAACACCGATTTCCTGGATGCATCGGGACGAACGATACGGCGAAAAACTGGCGACACCGGATATCACCATCGCCGATCTGATTGGCGAGGTGGATCCCATCAAGGTCGCTGAAGGTCGTTATCTCGCTGACGAACTCACCTTGCATTTTGGGCTCGTCCCACGTCTGAATCGCGGCATCTTTGCGATCAACGAACTGCCGGACCTGTCCGAGCGGATTCAGGTTGGTTTGCTCAATCTCCTCGAGGAGCGCGACATCCAGATCCGTGGCCACAAGATTCGGTTGCCACTCGATGTGTTTATCGTCGCAACGGCCAACCCCGAGGACTATACCAATCGCGGTCGCATCATCACCCCGCTCAAGGATCGTTACGGCGCCCAGATTCGTACGCACTATCCCGAGCACGTCGATGAAGAAATCGAGATCATGATGCAGGAAGCCGAGGTGCTGGATCTTGGCGACTATCCCATCACCGTGCCGGTTTTCATGAAAGAGATCATTGCCGAAATCAGCCAGCTGGCGCGCAAATCGCCGGATATCAACCAGCGCTCAGGCGTTAGCGTACGAGCCTCGATCTCCGACTACGAAGCGCTGGTCGCCAACTCGATGCGTCGTGCGCTCTCGCTTAAAGAAACCGAAGTCGTGCCGAGAGTCTCTGACCTGCCATTCGTCGCCCCCTCCTTCCAGGGCAAGGTTGAATTCGAAGCGATGGAAGACGGCCAGGAAGACAAGATCACCGATCGCATCTTTCGCAGCGCCGTGAAAGCGGTGTTTGATCGTTACTACGACGTCAACGATCTGGGCTCCATTGCCAATGCATTCGCCGAGGGCCTGGCTGTAGAGACCGGCGAAAACATGACGGCGCAGAGTTATGCCGACATCGTCAACCGGATTCCAAGCTTTGGCGCCGTACTGCAGAGTGAGAGCACAGGTGTGAAAGCCTGCATCGTCGAATTCGTTCTTGAAGGGCTCCATCTGCACAAGCTGCTGAACAAATACACTGTTTCCGGCAAGAGCACCTACACAGCATGAAACCCACATCATGAAACTACCCCGCCGACATCGCTTCAGCGCCTGGGATGGATCACAACGGGCACCGCTTGATCCGGATGACATCATGGGCGCACTCGCCAACGACCTGATGGAGTTTGGTGACCTGCGCTGGGCGATGCGCAATCTTGCCTCTCGTGGCATGAAAATTCCCGAAGGTGGTTATCTGAAGGGATTGCGGGAAATGATGAAGGAGCTGCGTGATCGCAAGCGCGCCGCTTTGCAGCGCTACGATCTGAGCAGCATCTTTGAGGGTTTCCGCGAGCGTCTGGACGAGATCCTCAAGATGGAAAAGGAACGCATCCAGGAGTGGCTCGACAAACCGGACAGTGACGACGCGCTGTTCTCGGACAATGTCCTGAAGCAAGTCGCCAAACGCAACAAGGCGACCCTTGATGCGTTACCAAAGGACCTGGCCGCCCAGGTCAACGCGCTGGAAAAATACGAATTCCTGAATCCCGAGGCGCAGCGCAAATTCCTCGAACTGCTCAACGAACTGCGCAAATCCATGGCCTCGTCGTTCTTCCAGGACATCGAGAACATGATCAAGAACATGTCCGATGGTGATATGGAACGCATGAAGGACATGCTGAAAAACCTGAATGACATGCTGGATCGCAAGGCCAACGGCCAGGATCCGGGCTTCAACGACTTCATGAACAAGTTCGGTGACATGTTTGGTGACAACCCACCGAAGAATCTCGACGACCTGCTGAAGCAGATGCAGGAGCAGATGGCGGCTTCACAATCGCTGATGAATTCCATGTCGCCCGAACAGCGCGCACAGCTGCAGGCCATGATGGCGGGTCGGTTTGGTGATCCTGCCCTGAATGCTGAACTGCAGCGACTCGCTGAGGCTCTCGGACAAGGTCAGGGTGGCAATCGATACCGGTTCGGTGGGGATGAGTCTCTCGACATGGATGCCGCCATGAAGCTCATGCGCGAACTGTCCGGCATGGACGAGATGATCGATCAGCTGACCGATGCAGAACGTGCGGGCAATCTTGATCATGTCGATGATGACCTGCTTCGCAAACTGCTGGGTGAAGAAGCCGGCGAAGATCTGGAGCAACTCAAGCAGCTGCTCAAGGCCCTTGAAGACGCAGGTTACATCCGCCCCACTGATGACAACCGTTTTGAACTTACGCCCCGTGGTTCGCGTGTCATCGGCCAGAAGGCGCTGGGCGAAATCTATGCACGCCTGAAGAAGCAGAATCTGGGCAACCACGCCATCCCTGAAGAAGGCCGATTTGGTGAACGCCTGGAAGAAACCAAGCCGTATGAATTTGGTGACCCCTTTCATCTGCATATGCCACGGACCATTCGCAATGCGATCAACCGCAATGGGCCGAGCACACCGGTACAGTTGCAGCCTTCCGACTTCGAGATCTATCGAAGCGAGATGGTCAGCTCAACAGCCACGGCCATGTTGGTTGACTTGTCATGGTCGATGGCTTTGCGAGGATCTTTCCAGGCGGCGAAAAAAGTGGCGCTGGCCCTGCACAATCTGATCACCAGTCAATACCCGAAAGACAGCTTCTACATCATCGGCTTTGCCGCCTATGCCAAGGAACTGAAGGCGCATGACCTCCCCTATCTCCAGTGGGATGAGTACGTGCTGGGTACCAACATGCAGCACGCCCTGATGCTGGCTGAAAAGCTGTTGTCCAAACATCAGACTGGCAGCAAACAGATCATCATGATTTCTGATGGTGAGCCCACAGCGCATCTGGAAAACGGCGAAGCGGTATTCGCCTATCCACCCACACCCAAAACCATTCGGGCCACCTTCAAGGCTGTGAAGCACTGCACGGCACGCGGCATCGCGATCAATACCTTCATGCTGGAGCAGAGTTACTACCTGAAGGCCTTCATGGACGAAATCGCCCGTATCAATGGCGGCCGTGTCTTCTACACGTCACCCGATGAACTTGGTGAGTACATTCTTGTCGACTACGTCGAACACAAACGCAAGCGACTGGCGAGGAGAGCCTGAGCGAATGGCTGGCAAGTACTTCGAAGAACTGACTGTTGGTATGGAGTTTGTCCATCAACCATCGCGCACTGTCACCGAAACCGACAATCTGCTGTTCTCGGCGCTGACCATGAACCTGCAGCCACTGCACCTCGACGCGCAGTTTGCTGCCGCAACCCAGCACGGCAGAATTCTCGTGAATTCAATCTTTACACTGGGTTTTGTGGTTGGAGTGTCGGTCGCAGATACAACACTCGGAACCACGCTTGGCAATCTGGGTTTTGACAAGACGACGTTTCCGAACCCGGTATTCATTGGCGACACGCTGTCCGCGAAAACCAGGGTCATGGAAAAGCGGGAGAGCCGGAGCAAGCCGGATCGAGGTGTTGTCATTTTCGAACACACCGCGACCAACCAGCGTGGCGAAGTCGTCTGCGTCTGTCTGCGCGGCGGCATGATGCTCCGCAAGCTGGCATGACCCGACTGTGACCCCCCTTCTCATGAGCAGAGGGGCGCTAAGGCTGCGCAGATCGTTGCACTTCGTTCCTGGAGCCAACGAAAAGATGCTCCGGAAATCGCTGGCAACCCAAGCGGATGGTCTGGTTCTTGATCTTGAAGATGCAGTCACGCCTGAACTCAAGTCGAGCGCACGTACCGTCATCGCCGGTTGGCTCAAAGACGTCAATTTCGGTCGGCAGGAACGCACCGTCCGCATCAATCCGCTGCATAGCCCCTGGGGACGGGACGACGTGCGCGCGACGATGCAGCATCCCCCGGATGCCTACGTCGTGCCCAAGGTTTCGACGCTGGCTGAATTGCGGGAGCTGGACTCTCTGATACGTGAACTGGAAGTGCAGCATGGGCATCCGCCGGGCAGCGTCGGACTGATCCTGGTCAGCACCGAAACGCCGCTGGGCGCGATCAACCTGCCTACGTTTCCCCAGTGTGATCGTGTGATCGCCCTTTCCTGGGGCGCTGAAGATCTGTCGGCCGCGCTCGGTGCATCCCGCAACAGATTGCCTGACGGCAGTTACATGCAGGTATTCAAACACTGCCAGACGATGACCCTGCTCTCCGCGGTTGCGGGCAGTGTTCAACCGCTGGATACGGTGTTCGTCGATATCAATGACCACGCGGGACTACGCCAGGAGAGTATCGAGTCGGCCTGGATGGGCTTTACCGGCAAGATCACCATTCATCCTGCACAAATCCCGATCGTCAACGAAGCCTTCACACCGGCGCCCGATGTGGTCGCCGCCGCGCACCGCCTCGTCGAAGCCTTTGCGCATGAACAACAACAGGGTCGCATGGCATTCAATTTCGAAGGCCAGATGGTCGACGTTCCGCATCTCACCCGAGCTCTGCGTGTGCTCGCTCGTCACGCAGCAATCATCGCCGCAGATTGAACACCGGCATCGCCGGACGACGTTACGCCTTGTCAAGCATGGAATCAGAGGAGCCAAGAGTGGAACTGGAATTGCGAACCGACCGTATTCGTGGTGTCGTCGATGGACAGATCGGCTGGTTGATCTTCAACAATCCGGCCCGGCACAACGCGCTGTCGCTGGACATGTGGCAGGGCATCGCCGATGTGCTGCGTGCCTTTGCCGCGGATTCGAACGTTCGAGTGGCCATCATGCGCGGCGCAGGCGGCAAAGCTTTTGTCTCGGGTGCGGACATTTCAGAATTTGACCAGCACCGCGCCAACGCCGATCAAAAGGCAACCTACGGCGAGGTCTCCGGCGATGCCAATCGAGAACTCGCAAGGTTTGCCAAACCCTTGCTTGCGCTCATCGAGGGCTATTGCATCGGTGGTGGTCTGGCCACCGCGCTGGCAGCTGATATACGGATCGCAACACCTGATTCGCGCTTCGGAATTCCTGCGGCAAAACTCGGGCTGGGGTACGAGTACGAAGGCCTGGCCAAACTGGCCCGCATCGTCGGTCCTTCACGCGCTCGCGACATCATGTTCAGCGCCCGCTTCATGGACGCACAAGAGGCGTTGGCGATGGGACTCATCAACACCATTCATGAGCGTGTCGATATCGAAGCCGAGGTGCTGGCCTACGCACACCGAATTGCCAGCAATGCACCATTGACAGTCGCGGCAGCGAAGGCCGCAGTCAATGCATTCGAACGGGGTAGCCAGGGTGAAGAAGTCGCGCGCGTGAGACAGCTTGTCGACGGCTGCTTCAACAGCGAAGATTATAAAGAAGGACGGCGCGCATTCAGGGAGAAGAGAACCCCAGACTTCCGCGGCTGCTGATTCGCGCCGCTATCTCTGAAGAGGCGGCCGTCCAAAAAACCAGATTCGAAGACTATCCCTGAATACTCCACATGGGGGAGAACTCAGGAAAGGTCAGTCAGCGCCTTACTTGCGCGCCAATATCGACCAGTCGATTCTTTCTACCGGGCTCGACTACAGATTCCAGCAGAAATGCCCGGATCACCATCAGACTGGGCAGACTGGCCTCGTGATCGAGACGCGCAATAAGAATATCTGCCTCGATTTCCGCCTCGAAGCGCGAGCCGTAGGGTCCAACATCGATGCCTTCGCGAGTACGAAAGTACCAACTACCACCACTGGCAAACACGCGTTCGCGGCGAAACCATCGTAAAGCTCGTTCACCCAACCTGGAACGTACCGGCCGGGTTTCCAACATCATGGTTCGCTCCATGCGCACTACCGATTGCTACTGCTTGGCAAGCAGTCTGTGACCGGTGCACGGATTTGTCTGTCGAGCAAATGCAACCATATGTAAGCAGCTTTATATCCAGGGCACTAACGCCCAAGGACAACGGATATCATCACGCCCTCAATTTATTGACGACGAGGTGAAGCTCAAGGGATGGACACTATGCACAAGCTGTTTCTGCGGTCGTTGGCCGCCTTGTTTTTATCGGCCTTGATTGCGGGATGCGCGAGCACTACAAAGGCTCCGCCGCAGGCAGAAGAAACACCCTTCACAGGTCTTGCCGATGAGTATCGCATCGGTGTCGGCGATTCACTCTCCGTAAATGTCTGGCGAAACCCTGACCTCAGCGTCTCCGTGCCGGTTCGACCAGATGGAAAAATCAGCGTGCCATTGGCGGGCGACGTGCTGGTTGGCGAGAAGACGCCGGAAGAAGTCGCCGCCTACATCGCTGAACAGCTGAAGAAATTCATACGCGATCCGTACGTGACTGTCATTGTCACAACGATGGGCAGTGATGCCTATCGCTCCAGGGTGCGGGTTACAGGCGCTGTGATCAAACCAATTTCCGTGCCTTATCGGCAAGGTATGACCGTGCTGGACATGGTGCTGGAGGCCGGTGGACTCGCCGAATTCGCCGTTCCAGGAAAGGCCACACTGTTTCGCAAAAGTGGGTCTGCATTGAAAATTTCCCTCGACAGGATCTTACAAAAGGGAGACATGGAGACGAACTACTCGCTGCAACCAGGTGATGTAATCACCATTCCAGAGCGGGCGTTCTGAACCACTCTTCTGCTGTACCGAAGGAGATTCCATGACAAGGCAACGTACCATTCTGGTTGCGGCCATGTTTGCCTTGTCGTCACCCGCAATTGCATTGGAAACAACAGTCGGCGTGCGGGTAGAGTCAACCCACACTGACAACACAACACGCGCCCCAGACAATGAGATCTCCGAGGTCACGTATCAGCCTGGCGTGAACATCGCCGTCGAACACCAGGGTCCATCCATCCGTGCCAATGCCCGTTACGACTATGAACGACGCATTCGAACCGAGAAATATTTCAACGATGATTCAGCGCTGACTGGCGCCTCAACCGTCGTTTGGCAAGCCATCCCGGGCCGCCTTGATTTCACCGTCAATAACACACGAACGGAAACGACCATTAACGGTCAGCAGGGAGATCTGCCAAACAACATTCAGGTTACAGACAGCACACGTGCCGGCCCCACCTTGCATTTTCGTGTTCGACGCAACGATGAATTGCAGCTTCAGTACTACTACACCCAGACTCACGCCGACATCGCCAACACCAACAGCACACGCAATACCGGGTCCGTCGCGTATCTGATGAACGTCGGGCAAAACGATCAACTGGTCTTCAACGTCGCCAACAACAAGGTCGACTTCGACAACACCGGATCCCCGGATCTGGACGCATTGACCAGTTCAGTGCAGTGGCGTCGGTTCGGACCCAGCATCGATTTCAGCCTGTTGGGTGGTTACACCAACATGGATCGAACGCTAGGGCGCAAAACCATACAAAGCGAAGTTTATGACGCCCGTCTGACCTGGCGAATGACACCACAGACATCGCTGACCGTCGCCGCAGTGAAAGAGTTGCGCGACCGGCCATCGATTCTTGAACTCGGCATCCTCCCGTTCGGCTCGAACAACCAGATCGACTCGGATCTGAACGAGGTTTTCCTCAACGATCGCGCCGAGATCGAACTGCGCACTGTTCTCTTCTCCAATGAATTCATGTTGAGTCTTATGTATGACAAACAGGACTACATCGATCTGCTTGAGGATCTGGAGCGAACTACCGCGGCCATCAGCTGGCGCCGACGACTGAGTCCAAAACTGACGGCTGGCATCCAGGCATCATACCGCCAGGAAAAGTTGCTGGATCTGAATACCCCTACTGAAGATCGCTTCGGTGCCGAAGTGTCCCTTGGCTACAACTACAACCGCAGGCTGTCCCTGTTGTTTACGGGATCACACAACTCAGTGGACACGCCCATCACGATTCAGGCGTACGATGAAAATCTATACTCGCTACGCGTGAACTATCTATTGCTTGAGTAGTGTATGAGCCGCAATCAGGGAGGCCATTCCAAGCCTCCCTGGTGCCGCTCTCAGTTGACCACCTTCACGAGTTCATTCGAGTGGTCACTCTCCTGTCCATCCCGATCGATCGCAGTCATCACCAGGTAGTAGGTCCCCGGAACAACCTCGATATTGATAGACGTCGCGTTTGGATCGGCTACATCACGACGGTTGGGGTACTGACCTGCCTGCTGGCCGTAATACACACGATAGCCGGCCAGATTCGCGGGAGTCCCATCCTCGTTCTGATCCGGCTTCGACCAGCTGAGTGCAAGTCCCTTGGCAGCGGTTACAGCGACGGTAACAAGCGCAACCGCAGAACCGCCAGCACCCGTACAGGTAATGCCAAAGGTCGTCGATGCTGACAAGGCGGCGGACAGACGACTGCCATTGGTCGGCAGTACACCCTGCCAGCCTCGATTGGCTTCACAACTGCTCGCATTGCGACTGGTCCACGCCAAAGTCACCGTTTCGCCTGCCTTTATCGTTGGCCGGTCGGTTGTCAACGTAACGGTCGGTGCCGGGCTTGGCGTAGAAGGCGGTGTTGTCGTGACGGGAACCGGAGTTGTCGTTGATGGCGGCGTGGTTGATGGCGGTGTCGTTGATGGCGGTGTCGTCACCGGCGCTGGAGTAGTTACTGGCGTCGGAGTAGTTACTGGCGTCGGTGTAGTCACTGGCGCGGGTGTAGTTACCGGCAACGTCACCGGCGCAGGTGTCGTAACCGGCTGCTGAACTGGTGGTGGTGTTACCACCGCTGCCTGACCACGAACGTTCACGATGACAGAACGACGCACGCTTCCACCGAGTCCGCTGCAGGACAGCGTGAAACGGCTCGAATTGCGCAGCGCCGGCGTTCGGAAAGATCCGTTAACTGCCTGGTTACCCGTCCAGCCTTCGGAGGCCTGACACGATTCTGCATCCGCGCTCGCCCACGAGAGCAGAACCGAACTGCCTGAATCAACCAGTTCGGCCGCTGCACTGAACGAGAGTACCGGGAGCCGTGCATTTGCCTGTCGGCCCATTCGCGCCTGCAGGTTCGCGATCTGCGAGCTATCGGACAATACCACGGCGTCTTTGACAGACTCGATGGAGCTCTGGGCAGCAGGCGTCAGCAATGTATCAACGGAACCGCGCAAGGTGCTCCGATCGGTTGCATCCAGTGCCGCGCCCAAAGACTTCAGCTCATCGTTGTTGATCGCGCCATCGAGCAACGCAATGGCTTTCCTGGTTTGAACCACCATGGCCTCTGTTGGCAGAACCTTGTCAACCGACGCATCAGTTGCCGCTGGCAGGATGGTGCGAATGGACGCATCAAGCAGGGAGCTTGCGTCCTTGCCGTCAACTTCAAGTCGGCCAGCAATCGTTTCCAGGAGAACTTCTACCTCGACGGCTCGGAACGTAGACGTCAGCCGCGCATCGGCGTTGCCACCTTTGCCGTCAAGCTGCCCATCCACCAGGTCACAAGCGAGCTTTTCGAGCAGCTGGTCATGCGTCAATCCATTGCCGGAATTCTGCATCGCGGTATGGGCCCGACGAACCGCCTCACCCAGGGCCTCGTTGGCCAGCAGAACCGTCGCGACGTTGGAAGCATCGATCTTCGACGACACGGGATGATCGATTTTTGCTCCATCCAACCCCATGCTCAGACTGCCTTCCACACGCTCCCAGGCGGTGGCCAGGGATCCTGCATTGACGGCGCCACTGCATTTGGCGGCATGCGAAATCAGACTGGACATGGGCGAGAGATTGAGTGTCTGTGCACCGGTACCCGTCACCATCGACACAAGTTCGAACTCGACAGGTCGACCGGTCACGAGGTCACGACCACCGGTTGCAACGACACGAAGCGGAAGTTTCGCGTCTGCTGCAACGGTGATGTCATAATGAGCGGTGCTCGACGCTGTGCCCTTCGCGATTTCCGTGCCAGTGGCATCGAAAACCGTGATCCTGGCATCCACGACGGGACCATCCCCGACGCTGCCGCTGATACCGATTGCTGCGGCAGGCGCAGCACTCGATCCACCCCCACCACCACAACCCCCGAGAATGCCGGTGAGCATTACGGCCATAGCAAGCCGTGCCCGCCGCGCAGAAAGTACAGTACAACTCATCTCTGTCTCTCCACACCGCGTAAAAGCGGTTCACGCATTGAGGCGTGAATTTCGTAACGAGTTGTATTGAACTGGTGTGAACTCCCCTTGCCCGTGACGCAGCACACGGTTTTCCGGGGAAGTACCTATCTACGGATGGATATCAGGGGGTTTTGTGATGGGATGCTCGGGCGTGCGCTCAAGCTATGGGCCAAAAGAACGATGCCGAAGCGGTTTGGGGGAATTTTGGTCCCTCAAAAACCGTTCGGAACTGAAATTTCTGACAGAAGCCCTGGATCGGACGGTTGGGGAATCAGGAAAGGTCTTTGAAAATCGCCTTGGACGGCTCGCTTTCATTGCCATCCTGATCAAATGCCGTGACAGAAAAATGGTACTTGCCGGGTGGCAGATCGGGCTCCCAGGAGGTTTGCTTGGGGTTGTTGAGCGTAACCGAACCGTCAGCAGCATCGGCAGTGGAACCCCAGTAAACCTTGTAACCGGCGATATCCACCGCGGCCGAGCCATCTTCATTTTGCCCTGGCGCCTGCCACTCAATCGCCAGGGTTTTAACACCAACGCTGACCGTTGCGAGTTCAGTGAAATCAGCGTTCGAACATTCGAGTGAATAGGTCACGCTGTTGGCCAGCGCCCCTGTGTCGAACCGTCCTTGTAACGGGCGATCCCCGCTCCAGTCGCCTTTGGACACACATCTGGTTGCGTCAAACGCGGTCCAGGTAAGTACGGATTGCTCCGACTTGCGAACCGTCGCTGGCTCAGCTTTGAAATCAATACGCAGCGATTTTGCCGGACGAACAGTCACGGAAACACCAGCCATTGCCCCAACTCCCGCAACGTCGGTGCAACTCAACCAGTAGTCTGTTGACGCCTTCAGACTCGCCTGGAGTTGTGTGCCTGAAACACTTCTCGATCCGGTCCAGCCGCCCGAGGCTGTACAGCTGGAGGCATTCGTCGATTGCCAGTTGAGCGTCACCGCTTGTCCTGCATCAATCTGGATCTGGCTCGCGGATACGGAGACCGAGACATTTTTCGCCGGGCTACTTGTCGTAGTGCTGGCAGGTGCAGTGGCTGGAGTGGAGGTTGAATTGGCGGGAGACGAACTTGCCGGAGCAGCAGCACTGGAGGCCGTCGCAGGTGTATTGTTTACAGCCGCGCTTGGCGTACTCGTCGAACTTGCTGGCGCAGCGGCGCCACCCGAACCTCCGCCACCTCCACATGCTGCCTGTGTAATAACGATGATGGTAATGACGATTGAGCGAGTAACTGCGAAAGAAAGCATACGATCCATGGTTCTCGATAACTGCGGGTAGTTGACTGCGCGACTTCATGTCGCAACCCAATTTGGAAGACACTCACGAAGGATAGGCCGGATCCAACGGCTGACAATGTAACTGCTATGTGCGCTTTCGTACAGAAAATTGCAATTTTCTGATTTTCGCGGTTTTCGCATCTCTCGGCCCCGGTGATAGCATGCATGCCATGGCTGATTCAGATACCAAACCCCACAGCACCGTGACCGCCTGCGTGCTGATCATCGGCAACGAGATTCTCTCCGGTCGCACCATGGACACCAATCTCAATCATCTGGCCCGCGTGTTAGGCGGTTGGGGCATCCAGATCCGGGAAGCTCGAGTCATTCCCGACGTCGACACGGTGATCATTGACACTGTGCGAACGATACACAGGCAATATGACTATATTTTTACGACCGGTGGTATCGGCCCCACCCACGACGACATCACTGCGGAATGCATGGCGCGGGCGTTCGGTGTGCCGCTGGTCCAGAACGAAGCCATCGCTGCTCGAATTAGGGTACGCCCGGCACCTGCGGACATCATGGCCTCCAGACTGCGTATGGCACAGATTCCTGAAGGTGCGGTGCTGATCGACAATCCCACGGGTGGGCCACAGGGCTTTCGCATCGGTAACGTCCACGTCATGGCTGGCATTCCGTCGATCATGCAGGCGATGCTCTCCTCCCTCGAACACGAACTGGAACACGGTGACATCGTCAGTTCCTGCTCCGTCACGGCTTATCTGGGAGAGAGCCAGATCGCGGCAGCATTTTCCGCGGTCCAGCAGCGCTATCCCGATTTCGATCTCGGCAGCTATCCATTCTTCCGTAACGACCGATACGGTACGAATCTGGTGATCCGCGGAGTCGACAAGAACCGCATGGCGACCGCCCTTGAGGAAGTGAAAGCGATGATTGTTGATGCGGGCGGTGTTCCGGAAAACATCGTCTTTGAATGAACCTTTGTCCTCCCCCCCCCAACTGACGCTCAAGTAACGGAGTAGTTATGAACGTATTGAACAAAAAGGCACTCGTTCTGGGAGGCACCTCAGGTATCGGACTGGCGGCGGCCCTGCAACTCAAACAACTTGGTGCACAGGTCCACGTCTTCGGGCGCTCTGCCGAGAACATCAAGAGTGCCAGCGAACAGGGGCTACAGGCACATGCACTCGACGTACTGGACCGCGAAGCCACGTCGGCTGCTTTTGCCGCTCTCGCACCCTTCGACATCCTCGTCAACGCCGCAACCGGCGGACCACGGGCCAATGGTCCATTTCTGAAGATGGATCTGGATGCCTACCAGGCCTCGTTCCAGAAACTCTGGGGCTACACCAACTCTGTCCGCCTGGGTGCGGAACATCTGACACCACAAGGCTGCATCGTGCTCGTCAGTGGCGCGCCGGCCCGCAGGCCTCGACTGGGGTCGATCGCCCTCACTTCAGTGGGCGGTGCGGTCGAAGCGTTTGTCCGCGGTATGGCCGCGGAACTGGCACCTCGTCGAATCAATGTGGTTTCGCCGGGGATCATCGATACACCGATGTTCGCCGTCAGTGGGGACGCTCGCCAGCAATTCCTGACTCAGGCAACCAAGAGCTTTCTGATTCCTCGTCCAGGCTCGTCCGAAGAAGTCGCGCAGGCGATACTGTTCACGATCACCAATGATTTTGTTACCGGAACCACGATTGACGTGGACGGCGGTTGGCTGCTCGCCTGAGCGCGGATCCCGGATCCGTCCGTGATCTCGCCGCCGTACTCGCCGCCACGATGGCTGCGCAATGGCCACACGCAGACCATGCTCGGCAGTGTGGCGCGTCGATCGCTCACCCCTGAACGCGAACGCGCCTATGTACAAGGCGCGATTACCGAAGACATCCGCACTTCAGTCGGCGCAGTTCTCCGGGTCAAACTGAATCTGCAAGAAACCATGGCACCACTGGTTGTGCTGATTCACGGATGGTTGGGTTCAGATGAATCTTCGTACATGCTGTCCACCGGTGGCAGTCTGTGGCGTGAAGGGTTTTCAACGGCGCGAATCAACCTTCGTGATCACGGCGACACCGGCCACCTCAATGAAGCGCTGTATCACTCCGGGCGGACTGACGAGGTTGTTTCGCTGACGGAAAATCTCCGCAGCCGCCACGGATCAGCAGGATGTGCCGTTGTTGGCTTCTCCCTCGGTGGGAATTTTGCGTTACGCGTGGCCCGATCAATCGTCATTCCCGCGCTCGGCATCTGCCCGGCGATTGATCCTGCAAATACACTTCGTCAGATCGACGATGGGCCGGGTTCGACTGTGTATCGCAGCTACTTTCTGCGCAAGTGGCAACGTGCGCTGGTCGCCAAGGCGAGTGCATTCCCACACCTGTTCGACTTTTCGCGCGCCTACGCTTTGCGCTCGGTCAGCTCGCTCACCGACTATTTCGTCCGCCACCACTCGGAGTTCAGAGATACCCGATCCTATTTCGACACCTACGACCTCACTGACAAGGCACTCGACGGCGTCAAGGCGACCATCCTCATCGCCGCAGATGATCCAATCATTCCACGAGCAACCTTTCGGAAACTACCCTCCAGCCTGACGATCGTTGAAACACCTACCGGCGGGCACAACGCTTTTCTCAAAAATCGGGCGCTGGCGAGCTGGAGCGATGAATTTGTCAGCGCGTGGAGCCGCCATCAACTGGGAGATCCGATGCGTCCTGTCCGGCGAGCCGAGTCAACCACGGTGCAATGACAAGCAGCACAAGCCCTGCCGCGATACCCCACTGTCCCGCCAACAAGAAGGTGTCCCGATAGAGGGTCAGGGAATTCTCACCAGCTGCCGACGTCGTACTGGCAAGCCCTGCGAGGATGCCGCCGACGTAGTGGGCGCCGGAAGAGGCCAGAAACCACACGCCCATCATCAGCCCGACCACACGAGGCACCGAGAGCCGTGTCACCATCGACAGCCCAACTGGCGACAGACAGAGCTCACCTGTCGTGTGCAGAAAGTAAGCCAGTATCAGCCAGACCAGACCAACGCTGCCCTGTTCGCTGACTTGTTGGATGCCGATGACCAGCGCGACAAACCCGGCGCCAACCTGCAACAAGGCCCAAGCAAATTTCAAGCTCGTGGAGGGCTCTTTGCCACGACCTGCGAGAGTCAGCCACAAACGGGCAAAAAAAGGCGCGAGCAAGATGATGAAGCCGGGATTTATGGATTGCAGCTGAGAGGCCGCAATCGTCATGCCCCCGATCTGTCGATCGACCACCCGGTCCGCAAACAGGCTCATGGAACTGCCAGCCTGTTCGAACAGTGCCCAGAAGAGCACCGATACGGCAGTTAGAAACAGTACGAGCAACATGCGATTGCGCTCCAACGGCGTGCAGCGCAACAAACTGAAAACGATGATGCCCGTGATTGATGCCGTCGCCCCTACCCCGAGCAATCCGCCGACCACCTCGTGATGCTGCATCAGCCACCAGGCCGCAGCTATACCCGCACCACTCAGCAGGTAAGTCAGCATCGTCGACGAAAGCCCAACGATCTTCCGCTCGCTGTGGAGGGTGGATTGGGGCGGTTCACCGGCACCCTGAAGCAATCCCTTGCCTCTGACAAAGGTGATCAGTCCAACCAGCATTCCCACGCCAGCAAGACCAAATCCATAGCGCCAGCCATAAGTCTCGCCGAGATACCCGCAAACCAGGGCCGAGACCATGGCGCCCAGGTTGATACCCATATAAAAAAGTGTGAAGCCGCCATCCCGACGGGCGTCATTCGGCCCGTACAGTTCGCCGACAATGCTGGAAATGTTCGGCTTCAGAAAACCGACGCCGACAATGATCAACGCCAGTGACAGATAGAAGAATTGCAGCGCCACTTCATCACGAACCACTTCACCATTGAGTACGTAGGCGGCCGCTCCTTCGAACGCCATGCCGAAGTGACCCAACACCAGCAGAACGCCGCCAAAAATCACGGCTTTGCGAAACCCAAGGATCCGATCCGCGAGAAGGCCTCCGATCACGGGGGTCAGATAGACCAGCGAACCATAGGTCGCATACAGCCCGGTTGCCATTCGATCATCAAATAACCAGTGTTTTGTCAGGTAGAACACCAGCAGAGCACGCATGCCATAGAAGCTGAATCGCTCCCACATCTCGGCGAAAAACAACACGTACAAACCCGGCGGTTGTTTCTGTGCAACTGCGGTCATCACATTATCTCCATGGATTTTCAGTCACCCCGTGTTTCGATTCGTCTGAAATTGCGCACTCAGAGTGGCGCTGACAGATCGATATTGCCGCCGGTCAGAACAATGCCCACCCGTCTTGCGCCGCTTGGTCCATGGCGTCGCAGCGCAGCCCAAGGCACTGCTGACGACGGTTCCACCAGCACCTTCAGTGTCGACATGAGTTCCCGCTGAGCATCCGCGATTTCCGCTTCGCTCACCACACAGATCGCAAGTCCATACGCCCTGAACATGTCGAAGTTGAGCACGCCCAGACTGGTGCGCAGTCCGTCGGCAACGGAGAGCGGAGGCATTTGCGGCTGCCGACTGCCCAGACGCATCGATGCTGCCGCGTCAGACGCAAGCTCAGGTTCTGCGCCGATGATCCGAATAATCGATCCTGACAAGGCAGCAATACAACCTGCAGCCAGGCCTCCGCCGCCAACCGGAACCCACAGCGACTCGAGCCCCGGCACCTGACGAACCAGTTCCAGCGCGGCTGTGCCCTGGCCGGCGATAATGCGGGCATCATCATAGGGAGGAACCACATGTGCGCCGGTGGTCGCGACCAACTCATCGAGCGCAGCCTCACGATCAGCGAGAGAGGGGCCGCAATCTATGATCGAAGCGCCATATCTGGCTATCGCCGCGCGTTTGAACGTTGATGCATTGTCTGGCACCACGATATATGCGGGCACTTGTCGTAGACCTGCTGCCCAGGCCAGCGCCGCCCCGTGATTGCCGGATGAGT
The DNA here is from genome assembly GCA_031385325.1 of Gammaproteobacteria bacterium. GTDB lineage: Bacteria > Pseudomonadota > Gammaproteobacteria > Pseudomonadales > Azotimanducaceae > SYFY01. The sequence continues at coordinate 76,163 of JANNBJ010000013.1, forward strand.
GCGTGGCGACACCGTTGGCGATCAACGATTCAGAGGCACCCATCAGTGCATGACAAGCCCCACGCGCCTTGAATGCGCCCACCTTCTGCTGCATTTCACACTTGAAGAACACTTCGCAACCGGCGATCGAGTCAAGCGTTCTGCTGACCAGAACCGGCGTCTCATGGACGTAGCCGGCAATCACACGCGCGGCTGCCTCAACGTCACCTCGATCTGGAGCTTTCAAGTTCGGCTAAACGCTCGTTCGATTCAGTTCTGACTCGGGAACGGGCCGGCTTTCAGCAACATCGATGGCACCGGTTTTTTCAGAACGCCTTCCAGCCACCGCGCCCCATCGATACAGGTCAACAGGTCAACCGTATGGGTAACACCACACCGGTTGAGCATGTAAACCAGATCTTCGCTTGCCACATTGCCCGATGCATTCGGTGCAAACGGGCAGCCACCGATACCACCAATGCTGCCATCCAGTGTTTCAACGCCTGCCTGCAGGGCAGCAAACGCATTGGCCACTCCAGTATTGCGGGTATCGTGGAAGTGCGCGCGCAGTGGCATGTCTGGGCCAAGCGCGTGACGCAGGCGACCAAACAGATCCAGAACCTGGGTAGGAACGCCGACACCGATCGTATCGGCCAGACCAATCTCCACCGGTCCTTCTTCCGCCAGACGCTGAGCAATCTCAACGACACGTTCGGGGGCTACCTCTCCTTCAAACGGACAGCCGAACGCAACCGCAATAGTCGCTTGAACCCGATGCCGCCGAGCACGCGCTTCCCGCATGACCGCCTTGGCCATGGCCACTGCGGCGTCAACATCCATGCCCTGATTTCTGCGGCCAAACGTATCGGATGCGGGCACCACCAGCCCGGTTTCATGCAGTCGCTCGGTGGCAAGCAATCGGTGGAATCCACGCTCGTTCAATACCAGACCGGTATACGTCACATCACCACGTTGGGGTAACTGGCTGCAAACGGCCTCTGCATCAGCCATTTGCGGGACTTTCTGCGGGTGCACAAAGCTGGTCACTTCAATTCGTCGATAACCTGCCGCCAGCGCCCGATCAATCAACAGGAGTTTGTCTTCGGTACTAACCAGCATGGATTCGTTCTGCAGGCCATCGCGCGGGCTGACTTCCATCAACGTGACTGTACTGCGCATCATTTTACTCCCGGTGTGTAGGAATCCTTGAGCGACACGGTTCGGTTGAATGTGGCTGGCAGCTGATCATCCCTGACAAAATAGCCAACACGTTCGAACTGAAACCTTGATTGCGCACCGTCGGCGATCGCCGGTTCGACGTATCCCTGTTCAACGCGCATCGACTCGGCATTGATCTGATTCAGAAAGTCCTTGCTGTCGGGATCCGGTACCACGAACAAGCGCTCGTACAGACGAAGGTTGACCGGCCGACTCCGCGCAGCATCCACCCAATGAATGACGCCTTTTGGTTTGGCACCACTGGTATCGGCGCCACTCCTGGAATTCGTCAGCAGAGAACAGCGCAACTCCACCACTTCGCCCATTGCATCCTGAATGACCTCATCACAACGGATGATGTATGCATAGCGGAGGCGGACGATGGCACCAGGAGACAACCGTTTGAAATCCTTCGCCGGATCCAGTGCAAAATCGTCTCTCTCGATGAAGATCGACGCGGAAAAAGGGATATCCCGTTCACCCAGCTCGGCCTGTTTCGGATGCCAGGGTGCTCGCAGCATTTCCTGATGGTCTTCAGGCAGGTTGGTAATCCGGACCTTGAGCGGATCAAGTACCGCCATACCCCGCGCCGCCGTCGATTCGAGATCGGCCCGTATGCAGAACTCCAGCAACTCCATCTCAATGCGGTTGTCTTGTTTGGTGACACCCACACGAGCACAAAAATCCCTGATCGATTCCGGTGTATAACCTCGCCTGCGCAATCCGGCGATGGTCGGCATTCGCGGATCATCCCAGCCATCAACATGATGTTCATCCACCAATCGATGCAGGAGCCGTTTGCTCATCACCGTATATTCGAGCCCGAGTCGGGAAAACTCGATCTGCGGCGGATGGAAGTTCACGTTGATGTTGTCGAGCACCCAGTCGTACAGCGGTCGGTGATCTTCAAACTCAAGTGTGCACAGTGAATGCGAAATCCCTTCCAGCGCATCACAGATGCAGTGTGTGTAGTCATAGGTGGGGTAGATGGGCCAGTCCATGCCGGTCCGCTGATGCGCTACCTTGCGAATCCGATACAGCACAGGATCGCGCAAGTTGATGTTCGGAGAGGACATGTCGATCCTGGCTCTGAGCACAAACTCACCGTCGGGAAAATCCCCGTTGCGCATCCGCGTGAACAAATCGAGATTGTCCGCAATCGACCGGTTCCGATCCGGGCTAGGCTGACCGGGCTCGGTCAAAGTGCCGCGAAACTCCCGCATCTGCACCTGATCAAGGCTGCATACAAAGGCCGAGCCCGCTCGAATCAGCTCGATCGCAAAATCGTAGAGCTGCTGAAAATAGTCCGATGCGTGGGTGAGTCGCTGCCCCCAGTCAAACCCCAGCCATCGGACGTCACGTTTGATTGACTCAACGTAAACGTCATCCTCTTTGGCTGGATTCGTGTCATCGAACCGCAGATAGGTGACCCCATCATGCTCGATGGCCACACCGAAGTTGAGACAGATACTCTTGGCATGGCCGATGTGCAGGAAACCGTTCGGCTCAGGGGGAAAACGGGTCACCACACCACCGCTGAGACGGTTGGCCTGCAAGTCCTGACGAATCCGCGTGCGGATGAAATCCACGCCAACTGACTTTTCTGCTTCAGTCATGATGAAACCGCACCGATTGACACTCCAGTTTTTGTCGGCGGCCAGTTTACTCCATACCTTCGATTTCCAGTTTTACATTCCAGAATCTGAGCTAGGCTTTGTGCATGGACAGAACAAACCCGAACAAAGAATCACTGGCTGATCTGCTGCGTCAGGCGAAACGCGCGCAGGAGATCATCGGCGCCGTCGATTTCGCCAAGATCGCCACGCACGACTCCGACGAGGTCGGCAAACTGAGTGGTATCACCGACGCGCTGGAGCGACTCTCCGAGGGTGAAGACGTGGATCGTGTCGACGGTGTCGACGAGGTCCACAACACTGATCCACGTCAGGCGTGGGTCTCGGACCTCATGGAACTCCTCGACAACGCCGGCCACAGCGAACGCATCGGTCGGGTCTTCGCGATCGGCAGCGGAGAAGAGCGCGGTCGCATGAAACCACTGGACATGGTGCCGCACCGCGAGGGGATTCCCCTCCACGATCTGTGTCTGGCGCCAAACTACGCACCCAGCGAAGGGGCACACGCACTGTTCATATCCGCAACCGGTGTGTTTTCGGCTCACGCCTCCCAACCTTTCAACCGACACAAGTGGAAGATTCTGCGCAGCCAACGATACGACAGCGAAGCCGAGCTGCTGGCCATCATCGGCCGCTATCTGAATCCACCCGAGAGCTGATCCGGCTACAATCGGACCTTTCCAAAGTCCGGGCTAATGTGTGATCAGGGTTCTGACAGGGCTACTGCTGACACTCGCCCTCATAACCATGTTATGGACACAGCAACACCGACTGCCTTCGGTCATTTTGCTGAGTCGACTCCTGATCGGTGAAAACTGGTACGCCATCACGCTGCATGATCAGCACGTCGGCTATCTGCACACACGCGCCCAGGCGCTGCCGGATGGAAACTGGCGATACTCGACCCACACGCATCTCCTCATGCAGGCCGGCCAGCCTGTGAGCATCAGGAAAACCCTGGTGTTTGCGGCTCAAGCTCCTTACTTCCTGAAGTCCGCCGAACAACAAACGCGACGAGGTCGAAGCAAGCCGGAACTCGTGCGACTCGAGGCCCGTGAAGACGGTCAGCTGGTTCGTTTCGCAGACAGTACCGAACAGACCGGACCAGGATTTGTCTTCACCCTCGAAGACTACCTGCGAATCGAACACTGGTTGCGGGATGAACACCCGAAGGTTGATTCACGCAGGCGCGCGCCAACACTCTCCTTCGATGGAACGAAGCTTGGGACCACCCACTACACACTTCGAACCAGAGATGAGCGTGGGTTTGTGCTCAGCAGCGAGGGGGCCATTGGCAGAACCACTACTCACCTCAACGCGGACTTCATGGCCGATCTGATTGAAGTCGGCGATGTATTCCGATTCACATTGACTGACCAGGCCAAGGCGCTTGCGGTAACAAGTCCCGCGTTCAAGGAGTCCTATCTGCTGCCAGTCGAAAATCGACTGCACAACACCAGTGAGATCAGCAGCATGACGCTCGATGTGGTGAGCCTGGGCGAATCAGAACCCATCATGTCCATGCGTGCACATCGTCAGTGGCTGTCGGACGCTGTTGATGCCGATGAATCCAGTCGGACTGCTCCCGCTACTCTCTTTCCAGCGCTGGCCACCATGGCGCAGGCAATCCTTGAGCAGCTGCCCACTGACCCCGACGAGCGTGTTGCCAAAGTTACCAAAGATGCGCAACTGGCCGATCTCTTGCTGGACGCCGTGCATCAACGGCTCGAATACCGCGAATCTGCACAAGTCGACTCTCTGGAACGGGTGCTCGACCGCGGTTATGGGGAGTGCACTGACTTTGCGGATCTGTTCACCGCCTTGGCTCACGCGACCGGTTTGCCGGCGCGCTCGGTGATCGGCCTTGCGTACCAGGACCACGAACCCTACGGATTTGCATTTCATGCCTGGAACGAGGCCAGGGTAGATGGTCGCTGGCAGGTGATCGATCCGACCTGGAATCAACGATTCGCCGACGCGACACACTTGCCGCTCTCCGATCAAGCACTTGCCACTCTGAAGTTCTGGGGTTCACAACAGGACGCTCGGATCATCGTCAGCGATATCGTGCGCGACTCAGCCAATAGTCCGCGTGATTGATCAGATCATCCTCAGGAGGCCTTCCTGAGTTACCGACGCCACCAGTTCACCACCGACGTTGAAGAACTGGGCGTGACACAGGCCTCGCGCCGCACCAGCCCATGTCGTCGTTCGATGATAGAGCAGCCAGTCCGACAGATCCGGATCCCGGTGTATCCAGATGGCGTGATCAAGACTCGCCATCTGCAGTCCGCTCCTGGGCACATCCTGCTGGTGAGGCAAGGCCGCCGTCCCCACAAATCCCATATCCGAGGCATACGCGAGCAAGCTGCGGGACAACGCGTGGTCCGACTTGTCGACGTCGCCAAGGAACCGGATCCAGACCGGACTCCAGTTGCGGTTCAAGCCCCATTGTGGGCTGCCAGGGGCAAACACCGACCGCATGGCAAAAGGTCGAGCATGCCCAGCGAGCGGACTCAGGCGCGGATCATCGACGCCGGCGTCAACCAGCTGACGAACACTGTCGAGATCATCACCGAGTGCATCAGGTCGAGGCACGTTGGGGATTGGATCGGCATGCTCCATGCCCGCTTCGTCGACGTGAAACGACACATCCAGATTGAAGATCGCTTCCCCATTCTGGATGGCGACGACCCGGCGGGTGGCAAAACTGCGGCCATCGCGAATGCGCTCGACTTCGTAGAGTACCCGTCGTTCCGCGAGACCCTCACGCATGAAATATCCATGCAACGAGTGCGGCTTCAAACCAGACACCGCATCGATGGTCAAGCCAGCAGCACGCAATGACTGGGAAAGTACCTGGCCACCAAACAATCGATGGGGGCCGCGGGCTTCGTTTCGGCCCAGAAACAGATCCTGTTCCACGGGTTCAAGCTGTAACAGTTCGAGAAGGCGCCTGGCGCGGTCTCGGCCAGCCGCTTCAGTTTCAACGTTCAAGCGGTGAAGTCCCCATCTATTTGCTCGTGGAAGTGAACTACTTGATCAACCGCAGCATGAAAGGATAACGATATCGCTCGCCTTCGTTCGCCTTGATGCCGGCGATGACCATCAACACCAGCGCCCCCAGGCCAACCAGTGGCAGCAGGACAAAACCAATCAGCACCAGCATCAGTACCAGACATACCAGCACAGCGATTGAAATCGTAATCTGGAAGTTCAGCGATTCCTTGCCTTGATCATCAACGAATGGCATCTGATCTTTCTTGACCTGCCAGACAATCAGCGGGCCAATCAGATTCCCGAACGGAATGATGAAGCCGATAAGGCCGGCAAAGTGAGCCAGCATGCCCCACAGCCGTGCATCGGGATCCGTTTCCAGGCCGTCGTTCGAGGACACCGATTGGGAGGGGGGAATCTCTTCCGACATGGTAATCTCCTGACCGTCTCCTGACACGTGATCTGCACCGAGCATAACATCTTCGTCAGCAGGACGAGATGCGGACGTTCGTCGGGTACGAATGAAAACGGCGCCCGCAGGCGCCGTTCGGGATCACTGACACGCCGATCAGCGTGGTGGCAATCCACGCTTCGCGCGCTCGCGGTTCATGCGATCCAGATCGCTCTCCATCCGCTCGCCAAGTTCATCTTCAGAAATCGCACCCGCCATGTGACGTCCGGCCATGCCACCGTTGTACATGATCTTTTTGACCGGCGTGATGATGAGGATGGTCCGCAAAGGTGAGTTCAACAGATTGAAGAAAAACTCTTCGCCCTGCTTGTTGTCCGGATTCAGTTTGCGCGACAGCGCGGTGTAGAACATCTTTTTGGTCGCTTCATCTTCCTTGAATTCGCCCGTTCCCTTGAACGTGATTGCGCCAGTCGGCAGACCTGCGCTCTTGTCGGGATAGCCTGCGCTGCTGACCGTAACCGATACACGATTGTCGCGACGAATCGCGGCCGCGCGGTGACGATGGGAAGAAAAAGTCAGCCAGATCTTGCCCTCATGCCACACATAGGCGTGGGTCACACCGACCGGCCAGCCATCTTTGGTCGCCCACATGAGAACGCATTCATTGGAGTTGTTCATCAACGCGTCCACTTCGGCATCGGTGAACGGATAGATAGAGACTATTTCATGATCGTGTGTCTGAGCCACGGCTTACCCCTGGTTTGGTTTTGGTAGGTATAACAATCAGTAAAAACGGTTTACCGGAAAAGTTCCTTACAACGACCTTCGCAGCGCTGCCGAAGCTGGATGCGGTTCAAGATAAACCTGATACGCGATGTAGTCGTCCGGAAATCGTCGAAGATAATGTTGGATTAACGCCAGCACCGCAAGCAAAGGCTGCTGGCCAACCCGGTAGGCTTCAACCAGCGCCGCCAGCTCCTGACGAGCTGAGCCGTCCAGCCGATCCTTGAAGTATCCCTGCAGATGCGACAGCACATTGGCATGTCCACCACGCGTCGCGATTCGACCGAGCCCGGTCATGAGTTCAATGATGTAGGCAGACGCAGTGTCCTGCAGATTGTTGCGCAGGTCAGACAGCATGCGGCCTGCCCGCTCGTAGGCCGGCACACTGTGTGCCATCAGCAGGTACTTGTATCGGCTGTGGAATGCAACCAACCCTGCAGCGGTGACACCCGATGCCACAAAATCCGTCCAGTGCGCGTACGCAAAAACTCGCGTCACGAAATTTTCGCAAATCACTGCATCGCTGAGACGACCACACTCCTCCAGTGGCAACGCAGGCCACGCATCACCCACCGCGGCAGCATAGATACCACGACCTTTGCGAACCGGAATTCCCCGATCCGGTGCCAGACCTTGCGAGTCCGGATACACCTTCACCCGAAAGAGGCCACAGCTTGGCGAGTTTTTCATGAAGACATAACCACAGACGCCCTGGGCGCGAAGCTTGTCCACCATGGTCTGACCGTATCGTGACAAGGCGTCCGTGACGTCAAGGCTGGAATCGGAAACGCCTACAGCTCGCGCCGAGTCAGTCGTTCCAATCAGCCGGATGGGCGGTCTTGGCACGGTCATGCCAATCCCCATTTCAGGACATACCGGCACCAGTGTGAACAGTTCGCCAAGCGTGTCATGGGGAAAGGATGAACGGGCACCACTACCGTCGTAGCGTACGGCTGCGCCGGTCAGGCATTCGCTAACGGCTATTTTCAGTGGAACGTCTGGCCGCGGTGGCAGGCGATCGATCATTGGCCGGTGATGAAGGACCAGACCCCGTCCGCTCCCCCTCCAGCGATCATTGAGCCCAGCTCCCTCTGCCACGCAAATTCATTGCCATATTCATCACGCCAGGCCCACATACGCCGTGTGAAATGATGCAGCCTGTGCTCATACGTATAACCGATTGCTCCGAACACCTGATGAGCGGCTTCACCGACCACGGTACTGGCTTCGCCGGTACGAATCTTGGCCGCAGCGATCTCGGCACGAGATCGCGCTGACTCCAGACTGTCGACCGCTGCCCACACCGCGCGCCGGGCCGCTGCGACTTCGGCCGCCTGCACAGCCAGCGAATGCTGGATTGCCTGAAATTTGCTGAGACTGCGGCCGAATTGTTCACGGTCGCCCGCATAACCCAGCGCGCTTTCCAGCACTGTGCGCAACGCACCTGCAGTCTGCGCCGCGCGCGCCAGCGCCAGCAGGGACCAGGGATCGCTGTCGATGGTTGTTCGACGCGCGGTCGATGGAACCTGAACACGGTCGCGCGCCTCACCGGCCATGTTGGTGCCCGAAGCCGATAACACCACGGGCTCGACCACAACGATATCCCGCGAATCCGGACGAATCCCGATGACACGCGCAGCGGATCGCCCCCAGGGCACATCGGTGATCACATCGCCGTTCCAGATACCGATCGACGACAGCCCGTCAGCGGCGCCAACCCAGGCATTGGCGAGCAGATTTTCTGCAAGTGGCAGCGGCACCGCGTAGCGACCGGAAACTTCCAGCAACGCAAATAACTCGGCCAGTCCAGTGCCACTATCAGCACTGCCGACCATGTGAAAGCCAGTCGCCTGCACTGATTGCCACAGTGCAGTCGGGAAAGTTCCCGCTTCGGCAGCATCCAGCACGGCCTTGTCCACGCTGTCGGCAAAGATGCGATTGGCTGTGTCGACGATGATGTTCAACTGCTCGTTCATATCCGGTGCGCTCATCGCAATCCCAACCCCCTTGCTATGACGCCGCGCAGAATCTCTCGCGTGCCTCCCCGCAACGTAAACGAAGGTGATAACAGTTGTGTCATCTCGTAGGAGCGCCGCCACGCCGAGTTCGCGACCCGATCAACCGGTGCCGCCAGGCGCGTCAGTTCCGGAAGCAGTTTTTCGAAGTTGTTACCCAGTTCTTTCACCAGCGCGGCTTCAACCTCCACCTGCTTGCCTTCATTCAACATACCGGCGACCGAAGCTGACATGCGACGCAGCGTCATCAGATGCGCGGCAATTCGGCCGATGACGGCGCTCTCATGCGGCAGGGGGTTTGGTCCGACCAGCCGCACAAATTCAACAAAGACCCGAAATGCCGAGAGGAAACGCTCCGGTCCACTGCGCTCATAACTGAGTTCAGAGGTCACTTGTTTCCAGCCATTGCCGGGCTCACCAACGATTCGATCGGCAGGAACCAGAACATCCTCGAAGACAATCTCGTTGAAGTCTTCACCACCAGCCATGTTGCGGATGGGACGAACCCTGGCACTGTCGTTACGCAGATCAACGATGATCTGTGACAAGCCGACGTGACGATTTTCACCCGCGGCAGGTGCGGTGCGCACCAGGGCAATGAGGAAGTGGTTACGGTGCGCATCCGTGGTCCAGATCTTCGAGCCGTTGATCACCCAGCCACCATCCACCGGCTTCGCGCTGGTTCGCACCGATGCCAGATCCGAACCGGTGTTTGGCTCGCTCATGCCAATGGAAAAAAAGGACTCACCGCGGGTGATCGCCGGCAGGTAGCGCTGTTTCTGGGCTTCGCTGCCAAATCGCAGTAGCAGCGGGCCACTTTGGCGATCGGCAATCCAGTGCGCACTCACCGGCGCACCAGCAGCCAGCAGTTCCTCCGTGACCACGTATCGGTCGAAGAAAGAGCGCCCTCCACCACCGAACTCAACCGGCCACGTCATGCCGATCCAGCCGCGTGCACCGAGTTTCGCGGAGAACACCGGATCATGCCCAGTGGTGAAATCGGAGTTGGGTTCAGCGAGATGTCCCTGCTGCTCGGCCAGGAAAGACCTGACCTGCGCGCGCAGCGCCTCGCTGCTGGCGGGCAGGGATGTTCGATCAAGATCCAGCATGGGATGCGTACCGGCGTAAATCGTGGCGCGCGATCTTAGCAGCGATATCGTCTGGTCTGAACCACAGTGATTGGCGCTGCACCGTGGAACGTGTGTGATAAACGCAGCAACCCTCGCCTCCACCGCAGTGCTTCGCTATTCTCGGTGTGTCCCCAAGCCATGTCCCCAAGCCAGTGCGGAGCGTTCACATGAATCAGAAACCCGGTTATCTCGGACTTCTCAATGCCATCGCTGTCGGTGAGTCCCGAGGCTTTGAACTGTTGTCGACGTGGGCTGCATGCACCAGCGATCCGGCAGTTCGAGACGTGTTGACCACCGTCGCCGTGCGGGAGCGGGAACACGGCGCGGCGTTTGCCAAGCGGGTCCATGAACTCGGCTTCAAAGTACGCGAACGCCCGAACGAGCGGTTTACCGCTGACCTCGCCGTCGCGGCATCCTCCGCCGACGACTGCACCAAGTTCGAGCAGATCCTGCGTTATGGAGAACCGGCGCGGGAGGATCAGCTGTCCAGGCTGTTCAAGGATTCCACAATCGACCCGCTGACCGGTGCTCTACTCGGCCGGTTCATCGCCGAAGAACGAGACAGCGAGCGGCTGTTGCGCGCCTGCCACGACAGTCTCAAGGCTCCCGAAGTCGGGGACTCGGCCCTGCTGCAACAGCTTAACGAACGGCTAGAACGACTTACTTCGACGTTGAGTGAAATCAAGTCCATCAGGCAAGGTGCGGGAACGAAAGACGCGGGAACGAAAGACGCGTGAACGAAAGCTCCGGGAGCGATAAACCGATCAACGAGGAATTGCTGGCGCAATTTCAGCCCGTTCTCGAAGACATCACGGAACGAAGCACGGTGGCGGATCGATTTATCGACAAGGACATCTATCGAATCCTGGCCGGTACCGTCTGGGCCAACGTTGTGCTCGACCCTGACGCGGTCGGCCTGGATGAGTTTAACCTCGAAGATCTGCACGACATCGTCAACGACTGGTCCGGTCGCATCCTGGGTAGCGAGGCCGGCACCATCGCCGAGATGTTCCGCTGGATTAATTCAAAAGCCGGCGAGCGAGCGATGCAACAGGCACAACTGACGCCTAACCATCGCGACCTGTTGCTGTACTTTGCATCGATGATTCTCGATCCGGATGGCCACCGACGCTGGATGGATACTATTCGCGATCGCCAGTCACGTTAACAATGACCTCACGCGACCGACGGGCGTGACGGTGTTCCCACAGAAATACACCTTGCCAGGACCCTAGCGCCAGCTTCCCTCCCAGCACCGGAATACTCAGGCTGACGGCCGTGAGTGCTGACTTGATATGCGCCGGCATGTCATCCGCTCCTTCTTCATTATGTGTGTAGATCGGATCGAGTTCCGGCACCAGGCGTTCAAACCATGCCTCGAGGTCGGCTCTCGCCCCGGGAGCTGCGTTCTCCTGAATCAACAGGCTGGCGGAAGTGTGTCGTATGAAGAGTGTGACGAGCCCCTCATTCACACGATTTTCGTCCAGTACCCGCGCGATGCTGTGCGTGATGTCATGCAGCCCTTTCCCGCTTATCGGTACTGTCAGCAACACGTTCATAAGTCGCCCCACTACTCATTTTCCCGAGAATATACAGTCGCTAGAGACGGACCACTATCGATGCAGCACCACTGGCCAGGAACACCGCTTTCACGGGGTACCGTTGCAGGGATTGCAACCTCGGTGCTTTGTGTCGGATTCATGGTTCAGACGCTGCTGCCACAATCCGATCTGGCGATCCCGTTCTTCCTGATCGCACTGACCATATCGAATCTGACCGCCCATCGTGGTCTCACTCTGCTGATGGCCTGCATCGCGTCCGTCATGCTGGTTCTGGCAAAGCTGGATGAGGCGGCCCTCATCCTTTCCAGTCCGGTGCTGACAACCTTGTCCACGGATCTGGCGATTTCTTTTGGTGCCATCTGGATCGCGACATCCATCCTGCTGTGGGATCCGCGTCGCAAGTCGGTGACGATTGAAGCGCTCAACCATGCTTTTACCAACGCGCCCACTGGCATGCTCATGCTGGACACACGCGGTCAGATCATCAACGTCAATGCGACGCTGCTTCGACTCCTTCACCTCGAACGCGCGCAGGTCGTCAACAAGCCGATCGCCGACATTGCGGGCGGAGTGTTGTGGACTGTCATTGATCAGGCAATGATTGATCTGCAGGCCGGCAAGGATGTCTCAACCACACTCGATCTTCCCGGTCCAGATGGTCGCCCGCAGCACGTCTCCCTGCACGCCAGGCGATTGACAGACTCAGGTGGCAAAGGCGGTTCCTACGTGATCCAGTTGCTGGATCTGACCGAGGCCATCACCCGCGAACGCGCGCTGCAAAACGCCCAGAATCGCTTCGAGAAACTCTATCAGTATTCCAACGATCTGATCCTGTTCATCGACGAACACGGCAAGTTGCGCAATGCCAATCCGCGTGCACTGGTAGTTTTCGAACAAAGCCTCGATGAACTGGCAGGCATCGAAGTGGTTTCGTTGGTGGCCACCGACGAAATGTTCGTCCTCGAGGAGGCAATCGATCGCGCCAACGCCCAGCCAGGCAAGCCACAAAAGCTGAACCAGTTACGGCTGCGTAATTCCAGTGACACGGTGATCGAGACGCAGATCATCTCCCTGGCTAACAGCTCGGGGCTGTCCGGGATCGTCATCACCGGCCGGGAGATCACCGAATACCTGCACTCCATCAATCGATTGCGCGCGTCTGAAGCCCGCTTCTCTCGCATCTTCCACGCCAGCCCCGACGCCATCCTGATTCTGCGCAACAGCGATGGCACCATCATCGACTTCAACGCAGGCTTCACCAAGCTGTTGGGATTTACTCGCGAACAGGCCATCGGCAACCAGAATCTGCTGCCTAACCTCTGGATCGATCGCAAAGAGCGTGACCGTATCTATGAACAACTTGAGCAGCATGGAGAAGGTTCATCTCACGGCGCACGTTTGCTCAACACCAACGACGAGATGTTGCACGTCGATATCTCGTTGCGTTACATCGAAATCGAAGGCGAGATCTGTATCCTGCTGATTGCGCGTGACATTTCCGAAGAGATCAAGGCGCAGGAAGCACTGCACGAAAGCCAGACCAAGTTCTCGCGAGTGTTCACTCACAGCCCGGACGGCATCGTCATCATCCGTCAGCGCGACGGTTCGATCCTCGATATCAACGACGCCTTTGTGAAGGTATCAGGCTTTCGACGTGCCGAGCTCATCAACCAGCCTGTCACCGATCTGCCAATTTTCGGCGACGAAGGGAGTCGCGCTGCGGCGAGAAATCTGCTCAGCCGCGAGGGAAGCTTTACCAATCTGGAAGTAATGTTCAAAACCAAAAACGGTCTCGAAATTCCATCCCTCGTTTCAGCCACCTCGATGCAGCTTGGTTCGGAAACCTGCACGCTGTGCATAGCACGCGACATTCGCATGCAGCGGCTGACGGAAGAGCGATTGCGCGAAAGTGAAATACGGTTCCGCGGCACCTTTGAAAGCGCGCCAATCGGCATCCTTCTCGCCGATATCAACGGCAAGATCATCGAGGCAAACCAGTTTGCAGCAGAACTGCTGGCGTACAAGCAGGACATGCTCTCAGCGACTCACCTGGCGGACCTGGTCCCTACCGAAGACCGCGTCTTTCTCAAGGAAACACTGGAACGCCTGCAGCACGGCAACGAGACAACCTCTCGCACCGAGCGCCGCATGATCTGCCTCGACGGTACAGAAATCTGGACCAACTTCCACGCCGTCATACAGCGTGCGGATGACTCGGAGAATGCCTACCTGATTGTGCAGATTGCTGACATCACGGAAACCAAGAACAGCCAGAAGCGAATGGAACGCCTGGCGTTCTATGACACGTTGACTGGTCTTGCCAACCGCACACTGTTCCAGGAACGACTGCTGCACGCCATTGAACATGCACGAAGGCGTAATGCATCTGCTGCGCTGATGTATCTTGACCTCGACCAGTTCAAGCGTGTCAACGACACACTGGGGCACGAGGCGGGTGATCAACTCCTGAAAGAAGTTGCACAGCGACTCACTGAGTGTGTGCGCAAGGAAGACACTGTTGGCCGCAGCGGCGGTGACGAATTCACCGTCCTGCTGTACGACATCACTACCCCCAGTGACGCAGGGTTGGTCGCGGAGAAGATACTGCAACGCCTGCGCGAGCCGATTCACATTTCTGGCCAACCACTGGTGGTCACCACCAGCATCGGCATAACGATCATCCCGAGCGACGGCAATGCGTCGAACGAAGTCATGAAAAACGCCGATCTGGCGATGTACCGTGCCAAGGAACGTGGCCGCAACAACTACCAGTTCTACAGCGAAGAGATGAACACCAACGCCAGCTCGCGGCTGCGCATGGAATACGAGATCCGCACGGCGCTGCTAAACAATGAATTCGAACTCTACTATCAACCAAAGATACGGCTTACCGATCAACGGCTGGTGGGCATGGAGTGTCTCATTCGCTGGGACCATCCCACTCGTGGCCTGATCGGCCCCTACGAATTCATTCAGGTGGCAGAGGAAACCGGTGCCATCGTCGACATTGGCAACTGGGTGATTCGGGCCGCGTGCGAGGCTGGACGCATTTTCAGCGAGCTGAACGGAACACCGATCTACACCGCCGTAAACATCTCACCACGACAATTCCGCGACCCAAATCTGGTACAGACCATCCAGAGATGTCTGCGTCAGACCAAGCTCAATCCGAACTTCCTTGAACTGGAAATCACCGAAACCATGTTGATGCACGACATCGACGTGGCGCTGGTTACGCTCAAACGTCTGGCCCAGCTCGGCCTCCGGTTTGCGATTGATGATTTCGGGACGGGTTACTCGTCGCTGAACTATCTCAAGAAGTTCCCGATCAGTACGGTAAAAGTGGATCGAAGCTTCATCATGGACATCCCTGACGTGCAGGATGACATGGAGATCACCGCAGCCGTCATCGCCATGGCGCATCGATTGCGCATGGAAGTGGTTGCAGAAGGTGTGGAGACGGCCGCTCAATTGCAGTTCCTGCAGTCCCACGCCTGCGACTATGCCCAGGGCTATCTGTTCTCGCGTCCGGTTTCATTTAACGAATTCAAGAAGTTGCTGGCACCAAACGTCTCAATGCTTCGCAACGGCGCGGCCTGACCCGGTCGCGCTACTGCGCGGCCTGGTCCAGTCGCGCTACTGCGCGGCCTGGCCCGGACGCATAAAACAATGCGTGTGCAGAACCGAAGTAATCGGCGACCTGTACAGCTTCAGGTGCCGATGGTGCTATGACGCCCATCGGGCTCACCCCCTCTCCGTTCAGTCGAAAGGCATAGAATATCCCGCCTCTGGCCAGCACGGTCAGCTGACCGTCAACAAGTTCTCCAACGTGATAGTCGTGTTCAACCGGAACCGGTGTATCCCGCCCACTCAGTAGTGAAGGCCCCCAGAACTTCTCCCTGGTTTCAACACCGAGCAGGCCAAGGATGGTTGCCGGTATGCCAATGGATGAACCAACGTCCTCAATCTTCTCTGCCGGTAGCGCGGGCTCACTTAGAATCAGCAGTGGCACCCGATAGCCCTCGATCGGAATCAGGCTGTCACCATGAATCCTTGGTCCATGGTCTGCAACCACCACAAACACCGTGTTTTCATACCAGGGGCGTGTGCGAGCCACACGAAAAAAGTTACCCAGCGCGGCATCGGCAAAGTGCATCGCATTTCTGAGTGTTCGCTTGTCAGGTGAATCCTGGTCATCCGGGACGCTGAATGGTCGATGGTTGCTGACGGTCAGGGTCGCGAGGAAAACAGGCTGTTCCTGACCGGCCATCTCATCCATCAACCCGATCACCTGTCTGAACAGCGACTTGTCATCGGCGCCCCAGCTGGTTTCAAACGTACCTGCAGCAAAGTGATTCCGGTTAGTGGTTCGTTCAAAGCCGATGCTATGCCAATAGCTGGTGAAATTGGAAAAATCGGGCCAGCCACCATATGCAAAAATCGTCTGGTAGCCCGCCGTCTGCAACACTCGAGGTAATGAAGCCAGTCGCTTGATTCCAACTCGCTCAATCGTGGATATGCCCGGCAATGGCGGGAAACCGTGCATGATCGATTCCATGCCGCGTGTCGTGCGGGTCCCCGCAGCATAGATATTCGTGAACGAAAGACCTCTGCCTGACAAACGATCAAACTCAGGTAGCCATTGATGACGAAGCGCAGGATCGGTCCAGTTTGGACCGGAAAACGACTCTTCAATAATGAGCACAACGTTTTTCTTGCCTAGCGTTGCGACTGGCGACGTCAACAATTCCGGCTGAAGACCGCCAGCAGCATTGCGGTCCGAACGCGGGTGGTAGACCACTCCGGGGTACATCTCGGACCAGTCCTGTTGTGAAATAGTGGCCGCAGTCAGCACCCCGATGTAGCCGTTGCTGGACAACTGGTTGAGATGTCGAGATTGGTCAAGCACGGGTTGCCGGACGAAGACAAGCACACACATCGCCAGACCCAGCAGCAACAGTACGGGCTTGCCGCTTGCCATTCGCGGGACACTACCCAACAAACGCACCACCACAACCACCAGCAGCGCAAACGGTAACAACAGCCAGGTGATGTAGAACTGTTCTTCCATGAAGACCAATACCTCGACCGGATAAGCGAGGTAGTGGAAGACCAGCCGATCGAGCCTGGCCTCGAACTCCTGCCAGTAAAAAACTTCAGCCACCACGACGAGCAGCACAACCGCGACGACGAGTACAACAAAGGAAGTCCGGATCCAGGCTCGCGACGACCTCATGCCGAGCGAAGCCACTGCTGACAAAAGAACCAACGCAGCAACATCTGCCTGCAGGCCATAGAGCCAGACCCAGAAGGGTACTGCGCCGTGTACCAACACCGTGTAAGCGCGCACCAGTGTCAACACGCTCAACACGAACAGCGCGAATCGCGCCCACCAACCCGTCACTTTGACTTCTGCAGCAATACCGGCAACAGAAACACGGCAAAAACCAGGAGCATGCCTACGGCCAAAGTCAGATACAAACCGATAGAGGCGGTACCGACATGTGGGGACAGCATCAAGGACGAAAATGCGCCCACCGTGGTCAGCGTACTCAGAAGCGTTGCCAGGGGGGTACTCGAATGCATGAAGCTGTCCACGTCTCCCGCCGCGTGGAAACGATGGAAGACGTGAATACCGTTGTCGACACCCAGACCAAAAATCAGCGGCAGCACGAGAATATTCGCCATGTTGAGCGGTGCGTCGAGCACCTCCCCCAGCGCCAACGTGAAGAGTGCTGCCAGCAACAGCGGCAACGCTATGTAGAACGCGCTGACCACACTGCGAAAGACCAGCAACAGAATCACAAAAATCGCTGCGGCAGACATCAGCGTCGCCTGCAGGAACGAGTCGATGACAATCTCGCCCACGCCTTTTTCGATAACCGGTCGGCCAGTGGCCTTCGGTTCCACGGCCTGAACCTCGTCAATGAACGAACCGAGCGACTCAACATCTGCAATGTCCCGCTTGGGCAACACCACCGACAGGTGTTTGCCATCAGCATTGATGAATCGTTCGCGCAGACCTCCCGGCAAGTCATCCAGCGTGACCGGGCCGACCGCCAGCGCGCGCCTCAACCACTCAAGTTCAGACACCAGACCGTCGACGACGTCAGCCTGCCAGGCACGAAGTCGCGACGCCGGCAATTCAGCCAGTTCCGCATACAGATCGGCGTCCGAATGGTTGCTGGCGCGCAAAATTCCTGCAAATTCACTGAGCGCGACACGTAGTTCGTCGATGGTCGGTGATGGCAGGACTGCAATGGGTGTGACAGCGCTTTCGAGCAGAAGACCCAGCTCTTCAATCGCGAAGAGCTTGTCGTCCTGGTCCTTCGGTACAAAATCTTCGGGCGTGATCACGGATCGAACCATCGGCAAGGCTTCAAGCTCGGCCACTTTCAGCTGTCCCGGCTCATGCACGATGGAGAGCGCATAGTCTGTCGCCACGCCTTCATCCTGCAGGAATCGCAGCATGCGCATGGATTCCGTGCTCTCGTCTCGCAGGGCCAGGACGCTGTAATCAAAGTGCGCACGGCTGGCGTACCAGGAGGCTCCCAGGCTGGCGATGACTACCGTGGCCAGGACCAGACCTCGATGTGCTATGAGACTCTTCACCAGGCCATCGCTGGTACGCGCGCCCAGTCGGTGCGGCTTTATCGCGCCGACAACCACATAGAGTGCGGGAATCAAGGAAAACGTCAGCAGAAAGGCAATCAGCATCCCACCAGCCGATATCACACCGAGGTCAGCCAGCCCGCCGTAGCGCGTCGGCCAGAACGCGAGGAAAGACACCACTGTCGTCAGCATGCAAAGGAAGATGGCATCTCCAACTCCCTTCGTCGCATGCACGAGAGCGCTCACCGCATCATCATGCTCGTTGATCGACTCCTGGTAACGCAGCGAGAAGTGCAGTGAGTAGTCAACGCCTAACCCGAAAAACATGACGATGAACACCAGCGAGAGCGTGTTGAATTCGCCAACCGCAAACATGGCCCAGGCGGTGGTGATGGCAACCCCGTAGAGCAGCATCAGCAGTGTGACCACGACGATCTTGATGGAGCGCACGCCAATGATCATTACCAGCGTCAGAAAGATCGTCGACATCCAGCCCGCAAGATTGACACCACTGGTCGCGGCGCTGATTTCTTCATGCGTCAGCGCGATCTCGCCGGTGATTCCTGTTTCAACACCGGCCGGTTTTGGAACACTCGCAATGGTCTGTCGAAGCAGCACAAGCATCTCTCCGCTGGGCAGAGACACATCAAAATTGGTACTGCCTTTCAGACTGATCACCCTGATCTGGGGCGGATCCGGGCTGAACAATTCATCGGTCCAGCGAACTGTTGCATCTTGTTCCGCCAGCGCCTGGCGAGCGCTTGTTGTGACAAGTTCGAGCACGGTTGCAAAGGCTGCCTCGTCATCGGCGTTTTCAGCCCCGTCGGCAAGTACTTCAAGCACCCCTCGCAAGGAAGGGTCTTCGGCAATCGCGGTCAGCACGGGTTGAGCTTCGGCCAGTCGATCAGACATCTCGTCGAGATCGTCACCTGACAGGTACATCAGCGCGTGATCACGAAGAAAGGGCAGATTCTGCGGCGCGCTGACCGATGTAAAACGGGGCTCTGCCCGAATGGCAGCTTCAATGGCCTTCGACACTTGTTCAACGTCACCAAACGAATCCCCATACACAACCACCACCGCGGTTTTCAGCAGGTTCGGGAAAGCTGATTCAAACTCGTCGAAGTCGGCGCGCCACGTTGAGTGCTGATCAATCAGCCCACTCAGATCAGAGTTGATGCGGAAGTTGGTGAGACCGTACCACGCTGCCCCAAGCGTCAATATCGTGATGGCGATGACGACCCGCCACGGGTACCGACAGACCCAAGCCACCCAGGAACCCAACGCATTATTCAGGTACTCGGTCATTCCGGAGTTTCTTCGAGTTCATCAAATTCCTCGAGAAAATCATCGATCGGTGGATCGCCATCGAAAGTCACGTATTCACGGCGTTGGTAATAGGCATCACGCGTGAAAACATAGGGATCAAGTGCGGCCTGATCACGTGCATCGGACAGCGGCAGCGCTTCGGCACGTATAGACAGCAGATCGATGATGGAAACCCAGATGCTGTAACCACCACTCAGCAGCAGTTTCGGCAGATAGGATTTGAAGATCGTGCCGGGCGCATCACGCAGGCTGGAAGGTCCGGGGGGCATATAGATGTAACGGGTTCTGGTCACACCCCACACCGCCAGGGTCTGGCCAAAATCTTCTTCGTGGTGCTTGAGACCCATGCGCGCACCCACATCGATGAGACCGCCGATACCGACCGTCGAATTGACCAACAACCCAGCCAGGTCTTCGCCGGCGTGACGGGGTTTCCCCTGCAGCATGCTGTTGGCAACACTATCGATGCGGCGCAGATTACTGAAAAAATTGCCAACGCTTCGCTCCGCCCAGTCTGGCATCACCGCGCGATAACCCCGGGCGACCGGGGCGATGACCCGGCGATCAACACCATCGATAACACCATACAACTTTCGATTGACGGGTTCGTACGGGTCCTGCACCGAATAGGGTTCACCCTCAAGCGTTGCACACCCACTGAGCAACGTCGTTGTGCAAAACGCCAGCAGCGTCAGTGCCCGAGCAACTGCCTTATTCGAGTTCGGCGACATTGCGTTCTACGTGTTTGAACAGCGCGGGTAGACCCTCACGCTTCAGGATGCTGCCATAGTCAGCGCGGCGAAGCGCCAGGTCGCTGACACCATCAGCGACTACATTGAAGATCTTGCCCGCCCTGAAGTAGTACTGCAGGGAGACCCGCTCGCCATTGCTGCGAACGATGACCGTCTTGACGACACTGCCAGTCTTGGAGGTCTGAACGCCCAGGCGTTCAAATCGCTGCCCTTCAAACTGGTCGAAGCGATCTGCATAGGTGGCCACCGACAGTCGGCGCAGCAGCGCGACCAGTCGGCCCTGATCGACCGCTTGCATCTTCGTCCACTCGCGCCCGACACTGACACGTGCGATGGTCTCGAAATCGAACAGCGCGAACACCTGATCATCAACGATGGCGGTACGTTCAGCGGTCGTTCCACCATGTTTCATGGCCTGCACGAGTACCGCATGCAATGCGTCAACCTGCAGGCCCGGATCTTCCGCAGCCTGTGCAGAACCACCGAAGGCCAGCAGGAATAACAGGCCTATCAGAGGAACCGATAAAGTGCGCCTCATGTGACAAATACCAGGCTGAGCCAAGGGACATAGGTGATGATCAGCACGGCGGTCAGCAACACCACAAAGAACGGCCAGCACGCACTGTACAATTCAAGCATCGGCTTGCGAAAGCGGAAGCTTGCGATGAACAGGTTCATGCCGATCGGCGGCGTGAAATAGCCGATCTGCATGTTGGCCAGAAAGATGATGCCCAGATGAACCGGGTGTATGCCGTAACCCACTGCCACCGGCAACAACAATGGGACCATGATCACCGTCGCCGCAAAGATGTCGAGAATTGCGCCAAGCACCAGCAGCAGCACATTGAGCAGCAGCAGAAACATCAACGGGCTGGTCACATGCGCCTGCATGAATTCGAAGAGCTGTTGAGGAATCTGGGCATCGACCAGGTAATTCGTGAAAGCCAGCGCCACACCCAGAATCAGCAGGATGCCGCCTACCATCACCATGGATTCGACGACCAATCCGGGTAGTTGTTGCCATTTGACATCCCGATACAGGACCACCTCAACAACAATCACGTACAGTGCTGTCACGGCCGCAGCATCGGAAACCGCAAAAATACCGCTGAAGACACCACCCAGCACCACGACCGGCAGCGGCAATTCGTAGCGGGCAGCCCACAACGCCCGGCCAAATTCTGCCCGTGTGAATGGCTGCCGTGCTATGGCGCCTTCAGGGCCGCTAGCGCGATGTTTCCACAGCGTCCAGCCAATCAACATGACCAGCATGAGCAGTACCGGCAGCACCCCTGCCTTGAACAGATCGACGATGGAGAACTGCACACCCACATCCATCTGCTGGGCAATCACGCCATACAGAATCAGCGGCACCGAAGGCACGATCAAGAGCCCCAGACTGCCCGATGAAGTGACCAGACCAAGGCTGAATCGTTCACTGTAGCCCTGGCTGAGCATGGCCGGCAGCAACAAGGCCCCCAACGCAACGATGGTGACACCGGATGCTCCGGTCAATGCCGTGAACACCGCACATGCGACAAAACCGACGATGGCCAGACCACCGGGCAAGGCACCAAACAACGACTGAACCAGGTCAACCAGCCGTTGCGAAGTCTGCGCGGCAGACAGAATGTAGCCGGCAAAGGTGAACAGAGGCAGTGCCACCAGCAGCGGCGTATCGACCAGCCGATACAATTCGATGGCAACTACGGTGAGATCGATATCCGAAGCCCAGAACCCGGTCATGGCAGCAGCCAGCAGCACCGCGAACAAAGGTGCACCGGAGAGCGCCATCAGAAGCAGTCCAGCGACGGCCAGCCAGATCATGCCTGCTTGCGCTCAGGCAATTTCACCACGTGCAGCAGATAACGCAGGCACATCACCGCAGCCGCGAGCGGCATGATCGATTCGCACAACCAGGCCGGTACCGAGGCAAAGGCCATGGCGCCATCTACATATTCCGTGCGCACAAAACCGAAGCTTGCCCAAGTGAAGAGTGCCAGCACAATGGCAGTGGTCAGGGCCGAAATCCGACGTGCGAAGTGTTGTGCGCCCGGCGAGAGAAACTTGGCCAGCAGATCGATACGGATATGGTCATCAGTGCGTGCCGCGATCATCGCACCCAGCATGGCAATCCACAGGACCAGAACCCGGACAAACGCGTCACCCCAATTGAGTCCGCTATCGAAGAAGAGACGAGCCAGCACCTGCCAGGCGGCCAGAGTTATCATCGCTGCAAGCAGTATGACCAGCAGACCGGATTCAATTCCCCGCAACAGGCGCATGAATCTTTTCTATTCGACGCGTTGGCTGTCTAAGGCGGCCATGAATTCACGGTACAGATCGGCGTTGATGAATCCTTCCGCCGCGAACCGGTCGTTTGCAGTCTTGGCCAACGATCGCCATTCAACGAGTTGCTCCGGCGATGGCTTTGACCATTGCACACCTTGCGTAGTCATCGCGGCAATCGCGCCTGCGTGGTCCTTGCGAGCCAGACCATCGACATCGGTGACCGCCTGACGCAGTTCATCCCCTACGATCTGCTGATCTTCTGCCGACAGCTTGCCGAAGGTGCGTCCGCTGACCGCAAGCGTGCCGTAGATGTACATGAGCGGCATGTCCATCGCGTACTTGACCTGCGTGTACCACTGCAGCGCAATCGCACCTACTGGCGGTGCAGCAATGGTATTGATCAGACCCGTTTGCAGACCGGTCAACACGTCGGCAATCGACAGCGGAATGCCGTTGATGCCAAAACTGTCGAGCAGGCGCGTTGCGCCGGGATCGTTGTCGGGCGTCCACACCTTGCGCGAACGAACGTCCGCCGCACTGTGTACAGGTTCCTGTGCCATGACATAGGCGAATCCAATCTCGGCAACACCAAACCCTTCATATCCCTTGGTTCGCAGGCCAGCGATCAATCGATCATCGAACGCGACTCGAACTTCGGCCGCTTCTTCGGCCGAGGCAAAGGCCAGTGGCAGGCTGTACAGCTGGAAATCCGGATCAACACCAACCAGGCCACCTGAGGTAAACACCGCGCCGTGCAGTTGATTCGCGCGGATCTTGCGCAGCACCGCCTTGTCGTCACCCATGACACCACCGGGATAGAACTTCAGTGTCACCCGTCCTGCAGACTTTTCGCTGATGACCTTGCCGGCCACGCGCAGACGTTTCATCCACACCGACCCATCAGGTGACACCGTCGCAATCTTCAATGTCGTCGCCCCGAACGCAGGCTGCACGAACAAGAGTGTCGTCATGACGAACCACAGCCCTGTGCGACGTCTTGTCAGGGTGCGTTGCAAGAGCCTCGAGCAGCGCACTGACGAGTCAGGGGTGTGCAGGTTTCGACCAAGGTTGAAGAGAACCCGAAAAGATTTCTTCAACCTGCCGCTAAAAATATTCATCTGCGGATTCCATGAGTTTTCGCGCCCGCACCTGGGCGACTGTGTTGATCAAGGTCAATCCCGGCACCTTGGGATCTGCTGCTATCACTTCGGCGAGCAGCCGATCATGCAACTCGCGATCAAACACGAGCCGCGCATAATTCTCTGCAAACATCACCTTGGTAAGCAGGTGTGTGTTCTGACTCAATTCGATGGCACGCTCAAAGTGCTGTCGACCCACCTCGGGACGGCCACCCATGGCGGGCGGGAACAACGTTTCAAACACACCAAGGTACAGATGCACACCGCCGTGATCGATGGTCTCATCCAGTTCTGCAATACGCTGCATCAGCACTTTGACACGCGCCAGTTGTGCAATCGCATTGAAGTCATCGCTGTGAATCTGCATCCAGCCCGCCCAGGTGGAACCAAGGCCATACAGAAGTGGCACATCCTTGGCCTTGCGAGCCGCCAACCAGGCCTCGAAGATCTTGAAGTCGACACGTTCCAGATCGCAACCGTCCTTGATTTCTTCACACACCGCGCGACGTGCCATGTTCAGCGCCTTGTCATGCATGTGGCGAGCCCGCTCACCTTCTTCCACAAAGGCACCTGCGTACGCCGAGTTCAATCGGGCTGCCGTACTGAGCAGACCTGCGTCCTCCGGACTGCCGGCCAGTAGTCCATCAATCAACAGGAGATAGGCAGGCGCGCCATCGCGCACCAGTTCCAGATCATCGCTGTCGAGAATGGCGCTGGCCAGGTTGTTGGTGAAACCTTGTGAGGCGCCAGTGATGATGGTGGAACACGCAGGAAGCATGAGCGCCGTGACCAGCAGAAACGCAGCCCTGTACCAGACCTGGAGCAGAGGACAAAACATGATTCAGCAGACAGGATCGACGCTGATCAAACAGAACCGGCCTGCGACAGCGCCAAGGTATCCCTTGCGCAGTGGTGAACGGATCTGATGCATACGTTCCAGAAACGCTTCGTTAGGAAAGGCGTTGTTAAACAAGGCGTTGTTAAAGAAGGCTTCGTTCAGAAACACGTGGTCCGACAACACTTCACCAAACCTCTTGTTTAAATCAGTCATGGTCGCCGCACATTCGACTGCGGCACCCCCAACGGCCAGACATTGTGCCATAGCCACCGGGTTGTGCCTCGTTTCGAACTATTCACTCACCCCGGCAGCAACCGCAGCCAGCACGTCCTCTATGGGAGGACGCTGTCGATAGCCGGGCACCGCAAAGGTCAGCACCACTTCACCATTCGGGCGCAGGAACACAATGCCTGGAAGCGGGATGCCATACGCCATGTGCCCTTCCGCATATTCCGTATTCCGCACACCCAGCGCATTCACATGCTTCGCCTTTTCATCATGCAGGAGCGGGTAACCAAGATGTTCCGCTGCTTTGAAGGCCTTCAGGATCTCCAGACTGTCATAGGTCATGGCGGCAACATTGACACCCAGCGCTTCGAATTTACTTCTTTCACTTTCCAGTTGAACCAACTGGCGCTTGCAGAAGGGTCACCAATCAGCAGAACGATTGAGGAACAGCAATAACCCGTTTTTACCTGCCAGATCGGCCACGGTGCGTTCATGACCTGCGTCATCCTGGGCGCGGATGTCCACCGAGGTGCCAATCGCTGGCCCCCACTTATGATCTGCAACTGCGGCATCGGCCGTGACAATGCTGCTGAAACAAAACAGCACGGCAAGGACCATTAGTCTCAACATGACCTTCTCCACCAAGTTTTCAGATGTCTTGTATTCGCTTTTCGATTCACTCATGCCGCCTCGTGCTTTCCTTGAAGAGCCTGGAACCAGTCAATCACCAGGGGCGGTCGTGGCTGCGATTGTAACGCAGCTGTTGCCGCAAACGTCTGCGCGGCCAGGCGGCGTTCCGAGCGTCGTAACCTCGCCCGGAGCTTCTTCGAACCACTTTGCTGAACTGTTCTGGCAACTCGCCTGACTTGTGTCCAGCGCTCCAGGCAATCAACCCACGCGACCAACACCGGCCGCAGCAGGTGCCATTCCTCTGACAGTCCGCGCGAAAAAAGTTCAAGAACTGTCAGCAGTCGACGCCCTTGACGCAACAACTTTGCCAAGCGCGCACCAGACGGGCTCGTTCCGTTTGCACTGAGCCATGACCCTGATTCAAGGCAATGACGGACCAGAGTGGACAGCGCTGCGGTTATCTCCTCGTCGGTCGGTGCTCTCAATCCGGCCAGCACATCGGGCAAAACCTCATCCAGCCATGCCGCAGCTTGTGGTAACGCCCGGTCTATCTCCCAATCCTCAGGCGCTTGCTCTCCCAGTGTTGCTTCAATCACCCGGCCCGCACGCACTCGGTCAAAATCGTTCACCCGTTCAAGCAGAGGATTACGGAAGGCACGATACGTGTCTCTTGGCCAGCCGCTGCGCAGCAGATAAGTCAGAGCGATTACGCGGGTGAGACAGCTCATCGCGCGATCCGTCTTCTGTACATCCGACTGTGCAAGATCGACGGTCAGCGCACTGAGACCTACCGCTGCTTCGCCCAGCAGTTCGCGCATGCATTCCACAGGTGACGGTTGCCCGTACTGCTCCACCATGTGCCAGGTCATCGATCAAATCATCCGTCTGGGTTCACTCGCGCCAGCAGACTGGCACACTCAGGGCATGCTCGCTACCCTGTCGCAAACCTCTGTCGCAAACCCCTTAGTGCAAAGCAAGAGTAACCATGTCAAACCCTGAACCGCTGATCCTTACCGAACACCTGAACGGCATCACCATCGTCACGCTGAATCGCCCGACCGCGCTCAACGCGTTGTCGAGCGGCCTGCGCGCGGCGATCAGCGAAACGTTTATTCAACTGCGTCACGATGAACAAACCGAAGTCATCATTCTCACCGGTGCCGGTCGCGCCTTTACGGTTGGCCTGGATCTCAAGGAACTGGGCGGCGAGAAGCCGGCCGACGCAACCCGTGCGAGCATCGATATCGCCGCTGCGCTCCGGGATATGCCCAAACCCATCATCGGTGCCGTCAACGGCTTCGCGATCACCGGCGGCTTCGAACTGGCGCTCATGTGCGACTTCCTGATCGCCTCTCCGGACGCCCGCTTTGCAGATACCCATGGACGTGTTGGCGTCGTGCCAGGCTGGGGATTGTCCCAGCGGCTACCCCGCCTGATTGGCGCGAATCGGGCCAAAGAGCTGAGCCTGACCGGTAACTACCTCGACGCACAGACGGCGTATGCATGGGGCCTCGTCAACCGTGTCGTCCCGGCCACCGAGCTGTTGCCAACATGCATCGCGCTGGCACGCGACATTCTCACCACAGAACCCGTCACCCGCGGTGAAATCAAACGGCTGATCGACGCTGGCTGGAACTCGACTCTCGCGGAAGGCCTGCGGCTGGAAGACGAAGCCAGCAAAGCGCACGGACGCAAGGAAGTGAGAGCGGAAAAGGTGGCAGCCCGCCGCGCCGCCATCCAGGCGCGGGGCCGGGAACAAAGCGGCGCTTGAACCTGAGGGCCTTCCGCGGATCAGTGCAGGAAGTTGAACATGCGCCGCCGGTAGGTCGCGGCCAGCGGTGCGCCTTTGCCCATCAGGTCGAATATTCTAATCATCGTCAACCGGCCGATATCGTCACGAAAGGTTCGATCCTTGCGTAGTACATCGAGCGCCAGTTCGAGGGCGGCCTCGTAATCCTCAAGCACTGCCTGACGTACACACAACGCGTACTTCGCGTCGAGATCAGCCGGGTTGCCGGTGACCGCGGCCAAGAGCTGGTCCAGCGTATCCAACCCCGCGACCTCTTCCCAGAATTCGAGCCGCACCAATGGACGCTTCCGATCGGGTGCATCGTCAGACACTGTTGCCAGCGCCTTGCGGGCGTCATCCAGCTGTCCACTGCGGACCAGCACATCAGCAAGCTCAACACGAAACACCGGATTATTCGGCTCCGCCTGGATCGACTCCTGAAGTATGGCCAGTGCGGTGGCGAAATCCCGGGCTGCCAGTACATCGGCCAGCGAAGCACGCAGCATGTCACCGCTGGACATGGTCAGTTGATCCAGCAGTTGTCTATACACTTGATCACTCTGTGGCCCATCAAGCTGTTCGGCCACCTGACCATTCTGCAGCACTCGAATCGCGGGCAGGCTCTGCACTCGCAATTGCTGAGCCAGCGATTGATCTCGCGCGACGTCCACCAGCGCCAGTGCAGCCTTGCCGTTGTAGGCAGGCATCAGGCTTTCCAGTGATTTCTTAGCAGTCACCGATGGCAGCACCTGCGCGGCCCAGAACAGCAGGACTACCGGCATCGTGCGAGAACGCTCGGCAACATCCTTCTGGATGTTCTGCGGAGTAACTTCAAAAACGTTGCTGCTACCAAGTTCCATGACTTAAGCCGTGCCTGTGTAAAGTGGAAATAGTAAGAAAATCCGCGATGTTTCGCTTCAGTAAATGCCAAATCTCAGAATGCGAATTCGGTGACAGCTGGTCGGCCTTCGACGCTCACCGGGGCTTCGCCGCTCAACATGATCCACGGCATACCGGTGGACTGGGTGGCCACCTGCATGGTCCGGACCCGCTCCTGAAACGGCGCGAACACCTGATCAAGCTGAGACCGACCATTGTTTTCTTCACTGACATGCCCGATCACCACATCGAGCCGCGCGTGGGCGAGTGCGTCGAGCAATTCAGCGGACTGATGATTGGAGAGATGTCCAAGATCTGAGCGGATTCTTCGTTTGAGGGTTGGTGGGTAACGACCACCGTCCAGTTGGCCGACATCATGATTGGCTTCAAGCATGAGCAGATCAGTACCGGAATACTGCTCCACTACATGAGGCGTGACGCACCCAAGGTCTGACAACACACCAATCTTGATGGCGCCCTGCGACAGCACGAACTGGGTCGGCTCGCGAGCATCGTGTGGCACCCGTACCGGGTTGACGGTAACGTCATTGATCAGGAACGGCACATCACCGTCAAAGGGCTGGCCGGTCAGCGAATACTGGCGACTGGACAACGTGCCATAGGAGGCGTGCACGGGAATGGCATATTTGTGGGCAAATGCGGCGACGCCAGAAGCATGATCTGCATGTTCATGCGTTACCAGAACGGCTGAAATCTCACCAGGTCTGACACCGAGTCTCGCAAGTCTCGCCTCGGCCTGTTTGACGGTAAAACCACAATCGATCAGGAGCAACGTGCGACCGAATCGAATCAGCGTGCCGTTACCCCGGCTGCCACTACCGAGCGACGCCAGACCAATCAAACCGCGAATTCCCGTATCAGTGACAGCACCTGTTGAGCCAGATCCTTATCCGCGGGTTGACCATTCTGGTCCTGCACCAGTACCGTGAACTCTTCACCCTTGCCCTCCAGCTGCAGCTTCAAGTCCTTGGGCTTGTTGCCACCAAACGAGATCATGCGCTTGAAAAAACCTGGTTTTTCACCCGCAAACACCGCATCGCTGACACGGATGGTGTACGTACCGGTAGCACTGTCATCACTGGTTACCTCCACACCGCCATTTTCGAGCGCCTTGTTCACCGCTGCCCAGGCACGTTCAAAATCAAGCCGCAGCCGCAGCACCGGACTGCCATCGGGATCCCGATCCATTTGCGCCTTGTTCACACCCAGGATGTTGGAGGCTACCCGCGAAACGGTCTGTTCAGACACCCGTGCTGCTATGTAGGCACCGAGTTCCTTCAGCAATTCGTCTTCCGCTGTCGGCAACGCCGACGTCACCTTGGCCAGAGAGGCGAGGCCATTTTCGGATGGCACACCCTGGCTGTCATTTTCATGTCGCAGGTGGATCTCGCTGCTCTGATCCTGCAGCCCCCCTTCCAGGCGCAGCCGCAAGCGCTCCTTGCCGGTCTTCAATCCTTCTGCCTGTCGTTTTTCCTGCAGCACCAACCGCACGACATCACGGTATTTCTGCTCCTCAACAGGCGCCACCACAAACCAGTCAGTATCAATGCGCCCCTCGGTCGCCTCCTCAAAAGTCACGGCCATACGATTTTCGGCAAGGAACTGTTTCAGCTTTGGCCACACTGTCGTGGGTGATTCGGGGATTGCCAGCCAGCGACGCTGCGCCAGTCTCTGAATTCGAACTTCACCGCGGTTGTCGCTGGTGTAGATCGCTTCCGGTAACGGCGCACGCTCCACGAAATAAACGGCATTGGGTTGTGCGGGAACGGCGGGAATCGGCAACGGGTCTTCCAGCTGGGCTGCGTGCATGTCTTTCGGAACTTCGAGAGGCGGCAACTGCCTGGCCTTCACGTAGTCATCGCGACGGTCGACAAAGAGCCCTTTGTCATCGTTCATCCAGCCACAGCCACTGACCACGACTACCGTTCCAAGGAGGATCTTCCGCAACATCGTCTGTACTACCTGCCTGGCTGGATTCATGAGTGTTTCATCCGTAACGCTACTTCAGCGCACCGGCTGCGCGAAGGCGAGCCCTGAGTTCTGGTTTGTGCTGGTCCGAAAGCTCGACCAGCGGCAGGCGGATGCCACGATCCATCATGCCCATTTCGTAAAGCGCCCACTTGGTTGGCATGGGCGAAGTTTCAACGAACAATATCTCGTGGATGGGTTGCAGTGCACGGTCGATGCTCGCTGCCTGCTGGCGGTCACCGGCGGCCCACGCGTCACAGAACTCAGCCATTTTCCTGGGCAACACGTTCGCGGTTACCGAGATGGTTCCCACCGCACCCAGTTCCAGCATGCGCAGGGTCTGAGCGTCTTCACCGGATAACATGATGAATTCGTTCGGCACCAGCTTGCGGATTTCGGCAATCCGGTCGGGATTACCACAGGCTTCCTTGATGCCGATGATGCCCGGAATCTGCGCCAGCCTGCCGACGGTTTCGGCCTTCATGTCACAGGCCGTTCGCGGTGGCACGTTGTAGAGGACGATGGGTACTTCACATGCCGCAGCAATCGCCTTGTAGTGCTGGTACAACCCTTCCTGGGTAGGCTTGTTGTAATAAGGCGTAACCAGCAGGCACGCATCTGCGCCATCGCGAGCTGCCTGCTGTGTCTGATGAATGGCTTCGCTGGTCGAGTTGCTGCCCGTGCCCGCTACCACCGGCACGGCGCCGGCGACAATTTCCACCGTCCTGCGAATGACCTTGAGATGTTCATCCGTATCCAGTGTCGCACTCTCGCCGGTCGTCCCCATCGGCACGATGCCATGGGTACCCTGTTCGAGGTGCCAGTGAATGAGACGCTCGAGCGCCTGCCAGTCCACATCACCGGAGGCGTGCATGGGTGTCACCAGGGCGACAATGCTTCCCCTCAACATGCCATCAGTCCAGTTGCAAAAGTGCGCGCATGGTAACAGCGGGACCGTGCCAAGCTCCACCGGTGAGATACCCTTCGACGCCCATGTTTTTCGGGGTGTGGAAAAGATCAGCCCGAGCCGGTCCGTCATCGAGGACTCAAGGGCGAGCTGATCTATCTGGTCTGCCTTACGATTTTTTCTTCAACAGATAGCTGAAAATGCCATCCTGCTCATTCGATTCCAGCAGTTCATGGCCGCTCTGTCGTGAAAACACTGCGAAGTCACGCACCGAACCGGGATCGGTGGCATACACACGCAGCAAGGCAGCAGGCGCAAGCGCATTGAGCGCCTGCTTGGCCTTGAGCAGTGGCATGGGGCAGGTCAACCCTTTGGTGTCGAGTACGGTTTCTTCCATAGCGGCGGGATTATAGCCGGATTCAGACTGCATTCAGTTCGGTGATTCACTATGATCCGAACATGTTCGAATTCACTGCCAGACCTTTGCGCGCACTCACGGTTACTCATCTCTCGATGCGGATGTGTGGCGCGCTACTGGCTGGCTGCCTCGTTGCAGTGAATGCGCAACCCGCTGAGCAGTCACAGAACAAAGCCGTCAGCCTCGAACCTCGCGCAGAACTGCAATTACCGAGTCTTGGAGATGCGTCCTCAAGCACCATTTCGCCACAGCTGGAACGCCAGATCGGCGAAGACTTCCTCAAGCAGATCTACGCCGGCCTGCCAACCTCCGACGATACGCTGCTCAAGTACTACGTCAGTGTGCACCTCAGTCAACTGGCCGGTTATTCCGATCTTGCCGATTCGATCCTGCGGGTGGTGGTGATCGACAACAAGGAGATCAACGCATTCGCAGCCCCGGGAGGGGTGGTCGGCGTGAACGCCGGCCTGTTCCTGAGCGCGCATGACGTCCATGAATATTCGTCCGTCCTCGCTCATGAACTGGCCCACCTGTCCCAGCGGCACTTTGCTCGCGGGGTCGAGGAATCTCGCGCCCAGACGATCCCTACCATCGCCAGTTTAATCGCGGCGATTGCCATCGCCGCCATGGGTGGCGGTGATGCGGGCATGGCGGCGATTTCAGGCGTGCAGGCAGCGGCTCAGGCCCGCAGTCTGCGTTACAGCAGAACTCGGGAAACCGAGGCCGATCGGATCGGTATCAATACACTGGTGCGCGCAGGTCTCGACCCGAATGGCATGCCACGCATGTTCGAACGCATGGGGCAGACCTATCGATACAGCGAACGACCGCCCGAATTCCTGCTCACCCACCCGCTTTCGGATACCCGCGTCTCCGACACCCGCCAGCAGGTGCAGTCACTGCCAAAACCCACTGGCCCTGCGCCCAACAGCCGGCTGAGTGAACTCGACTATGGACTGATGCGCGCTCGCACCCAGGTCCACTATGCAACCAGCCCGAAGGCTGCCGTTGCCCTGTTCGAGAAGGCTCTGGCTGATAACCCGGACGATGTCGCGTCGGAATATGGTCTGGCGCTTGCGCTTGGAAAAACCGACCAGCACGGTGCTGCCATGGCCATCACCGAATCACTGCTGAACAGCGATCCCCAGAAGATCCTCTATATCGGTGCGCATGCTGAAGCATTGATTGACGGCAAAAAGCCCGCTGAAGCGGCGCACCTGCTCAGCCATCACCTGGTGCTGAATCCCGATAACGCACCACTCTCCATGCTGTACGCGCGTGCCTTGTCTGCGGAGAAAAAATTCTCGCAGGCACAAGCCGTGCTGGAACGGCAGAGCCTTGCCAATCCGCGTGATATCGACGTGTGGTATGAACTGGCCGAAACGGCTGGGCTCTCCGGTGACGTGATTGGCGTACACCGCGCTCGTGCCGAGTATTTCGCGCTGCACGGTGGTTACAGCCGGGCCATCCAGCATCTTGAGTATGCCCAGCGATTGATCAGCCGCACCGAGCAGCGCCTGCTGGCGCAGATCAATCAGCGCATCATGGATCTGCGCGAATCCCTGCGCGAGGCGCAGCAGAGCTGAGGCTACCAGCCCTGAACTTATCGGGATGAAGCGCCCTGGCGCTTCTGCGCGTTCAGACCTTGAATTCAAGCATTCGCGTCAACGGCACCATGGCCTGTCTGCCGATCTCGGGATCGACATGGACTTCGTTGGCCAGCATCAGTGCTTCTGAACGCAGGACATCCGCCAGTACCTGCAGATGATTCATCGCCATCCACGGACAGTGCGCGCAGCTCTTGCAGGTTGCCCCGTCACCCGCAGTTGGCGCTTCAATGAAACGCTTGCCAGGATTTTTCTGCCTGAGCTTGTGGAACATGCCTTTGTCTGTCGCAACGATGAATGTCTGGTGCGGTAACTCGGACGCCGCCTTGAGAATGCCACTGGTCGAACCTACGGCGTCAGCCAGCGCGATCACCTCGATCGGCGACTCGGGATGAACCAGCACACCGGCATCGGGATACACCTTCATCAGGGCCTTGAGCCCCTTGGTCTTGAATTCGTCGTGCACAACACAGGCACCCTGCCACAACAGCATGTCAGCGCCGGTCTTGAGCTGGATGTATCGGCCCAGGTGTCGATCCGGCGCCCACAGGATTTTTTCACCCCTGGCATGCAGCGACTCGACGATCGGCAGCGCCACACTGGAGGTGACCACCCAATCCGACAGTGCCTTGACCCGCGCCGAAGTATTGGCATAAACCACCACCGTGCGATCCGGATTGGCCTTGCAAAACGCTTCGAACTCATCCGGTGGGCAACCCAGATCCAGCGAGCATTCCGCCTTGAGTGTCGGCATGAATACCCGCTTCTCAGGTGAAAGGATCTTGGCGGTCTCGCCCATGAAGCGCACACCGGAGACGATCAACGTACTGGCAGAGTGCCGTTTGCCAAAGCGCGCCATTTCCAGTGAATCGGAAACAAAGCCTCCCGTCGCTTCGGCCAGGTCCTGGATGTCACCATCCACATAATAGTGAGCGATGAGTACTGCATCGCGCTCCCGCAGGCGCGCCGTGATCTCATCCTTGAGCGCATCACGCTCGGTCGGTGACAACGGCATCGGACAGTGGTCGGGAATCTGCTCAACCGGTAGGGTGTGGTCTTTCAACTGCAAAGTGCTGTGCTCGCAAAATCCGGGCAATCACCGGGGTAGCGCATTCTACTCCGGGAATTTCCCGGCGCGAGAAGCTTCAACCTGATGCATAAAGTCCTGTTTCTCTCAGACCGACCCGAGGTAACAACACGTGACAACGTGCATACACTGCCGCGCGTCTTTGCACAGGCCGGTTGGCAGGTCAGTATCGAAACCCACGCACTGTGCTGGCACCACGGCAAGGTATATGCAGGCCTGACCTGTCTGAACGACGTGGATCTGGTCTGGCCGCTCGGTCTGGGTGACCACGGTGATTTCATCGACCGCATGCAGCTGCTGGCCCATTGCGGTGCTCGACTGATCAACTCGCCGGAGGCTTATCTGGTTCTGCATGGCAAGCTCATGTGGGCGGATCTGTTGCCACCGACACACGCATCCAACCGCATTGACGATCTCGCCGACGTCCTCGCCGGGTCTGCCTGCGAGTGGATACTCAAACCAGCCGCAGGCAGTTTCGGCAGAGAGGTGCATCGACTGTTGCCTGACGATGGCGATCTGCTGCGCAGGACCATGCTGGCCAATCCAGGCGAATGGTTCATCCTGCAGCAGCATGTGCCTGCCATATCGGCCGGCGAACACCGATCACTACTGATCGGGACCGAGATCATCGGCAGCTATCGACGGGTACCGCGAGATGGACTGCGCGCCAATCTTGCGACCGGCGGCCATGCACTACCCGGCGTTCCTGAAGGTCGGGAAGTCGCCGTCGTTACAGAAGTGAAACGTCGACTGCTGGCCCGCGGGGTTGGATTCGCAGCGATCGACACCAGCGGCAGTTACCTGGTCGAAGTGAATGTTGCCAATCCGGGCGGGCTCGGAACCTTGAACGAAGTCTATGCGCGAGATTTTGGCGCGCAGGTGGTGACCAGCATCCTCGGCTGGCTTGCGACAACCTGATGGATCAGAGCATCCAGGGTGCTCTGGTGAAAAGGTGGTTTTGCAGAAAGTTCAATGCAGGTTGCGATCAGCCTCATGCCTCGCCACCAGCATCGTCTTCAAATCATCCAGCTTGTCCTGTCGTTCATCCAGTGTACGAACGTGCCAGCGAATGATCTCGTCCTTGCGCGGATGATCCAGCTGCCGCCAGGTGGTCAGCGCTTCTTTCAGGCGTTCAATTTCGCGCGCCAGCAGCACGATGACATCGTCGAGTGTCAGCTCGAGATCATCAGGCAGCGCTGATTCCAGTTCGGCGGTGGTCGTCATGTCGCGGGTTTCAGTACTCAAGTTGTGCGGCGCCAGAAGCTCCTGTCCCAACTATAGACCCACAGCTGCATCACACGGAATCGCTTTGTGCTCTACCTCGCATTCCCGGCTTTATCCGGCCTGCAACATCACCAGCTTGCCTTCCTGAGCCCCGCACGTAGACTGCTATCGTCATGAAAATGACGGGGAATGGGGCACGATCGATGTTTTCCAGCCGGCTCAATGCGCTTGACCCGGACAGATGACCGCAGGCAATTCGCTATCGGCTGCCAATCAGAAAATCACCAGCGAGTAACAAGGAGCCACACATGTCGGGACCACTGTCCGGGTTTCGCGTCGTCGATCTTTCCGCAGTGGTGTCAGGACCGCTGACCGGGGCGCTGCTCGCTGACCAGGGCGCCGATGTCATCAAGATCGAACGTGTCGGTGCTGGTGATATCCAGCGACACGTCGGCAGCCAGCGCAACGGCTACTCCGGCTTTTTTCATGTCATCAATCGTGGCAAACGCAGCATCGCTGCAGACATCGGCACGCCGGAAGGTCGGCAGATCGTCCATGCCCTCACCGTCAACGCCGATGTGGTCATCCAGAATTTTCGTCCTGGCGTGGTCGATCGCCTGGGCATTGGTTATGACGATCTCTCGGCTGCGAACAAAGGCCTGGTGTACCTGAGCATCAGCGGTTTTGGGCAAACGGGACCACGCGCCGGTGATCGCGCCTATGACCCGATCATTCAGGCCTACTCCGGCATCGGCGCCATTCAGGGCCGTATTCATCGCGAGCACCCGGAAAAACCTGAACAGGTCAACATGTTGCTGCTCGACAAACTCACCGCGTGGACCGGTTGTCAGGCCATCACCGCGGCGCTGCTCGCACGATCGAAGTCGGGCCAGGGCCAGCACATTGAACTGTCGATGCTCGACACGGCCCTGGCGTTCATCTGGGCCGACACCACCGCCGATATCATTCTGCAGGGGGACGGCGTCGATCAGCGCCCGCCAGTCGGTGCATCAGGCACCGTGCACAGGCATGCCGACGGCTGGGGTGTCACCATGACCCTGAGCCAGGACGAATTCGCCGGTATGTGCCGCGCCTTCGATATGGCCGATGTTGCCGAAGATCCGCGGTTTTCCAGTCTGGTCGAGCGGACCAAGAATCGACTCGCACTGCAGGAACTGCTGGCCGAACGAGCCGCGCCAGCCGCGCTTGTGATGACGGTGGAAGGCGCGGCTGAAGCGATGCAGCGTGAAGATGTTCCGTTCACACGTTTTCGCACACTTGGCGAACTGGCTGCCGATCCACAGATCCAGCACAACGGCAATTTGCGCACGCGTACACACGCAGCTGCAGGGCCATTGATCGAGGCACGACCCGCGCCGCTGTTTGGTGGCACCCCGTTGTCGATGACGCGTGATGCGCCGACGGTCGGGCAACACACTCGGGAGATACTCGGCGAGTTCGGTCTCGCCCAATACCATGATGACTGGCTGAAGAGAGGTGTGATTTCATGAACTTCGGATTCACTGAAGAACAGCAGATGCTGCGCGATCAGGTCAGACGTTTCATTCGCGAGGATCTGCCACTGACAAAGGTCCGCACGGTTGCGAAAAGCGGCGTGGTTGACCGCGACCTGTGGAAAAAATGGCCGACCTTGGCTGGCTCGGACTGACCACACCAGAGAAGTTTGGCGGCCTTGGTCTATCCTGGGTGGATCTCACGGTTCTGCTCGAAGAAACAGGGCGTGGCCTGTGTCCACTGCCGATCGTCTCCCAGGCGCTCACCGTTGAAGCCATATTGACGGTGTGCCAGAAAAAGCAGTGCGAAACGTGGCTGCCGGTGATGGCCGCCGGTGGCGCGATCTGTACGCTTGCGTTGTACGACGATCCACACTGGCTGCATCCCGATGCCATCACACTGAAGGGCAAGCCGGTCAAGAAAGGTGTACGGATCAACGGCACCAAGCCATTTGTTGCAGACGCCTTGTCAGCCGACTATCTCATGATCGCCGTGCGAGTGGATGATCAACTTTGTCTGTCCGCCGTCAGCAAGGATCAGGTCACCATCCAGGCACAGCCGCAGATGGATCTCACCAAGCCAGTGGGTAGCGTCACCTTCAATGATGTGGTCATTGATGACGACATGATGTTCCCGCTGAGTCGCAGGCAACTCGCTTACCTCACCGATCTGGGCGCAACCGCCGTAACGGCCGAGGCAGTAGGTGCCGCAGAAGCCGTGCATGCCATGACCGTCAAGTACGCCAACGAACGGGTGCAATTCGAAAATGTGATCGGCAAGTACCAGGGTGTCAAACACCGGCTGGCCGACATGTTTGTCGATATCGAATCCTTCAAGTCGCTGCTCTATTACGCGGCATGGACGGTGAACAACAGCAAACAGGAACTGCCGCGCGCCATTTCACTGGCAAAAGGTTATGCCTCCGATGCCTTTGCGCAGATTGGCATCGACTGCATCGGCCTGCACGGCGCCATCGGATTTACCGCGGAGTACGACGCTCAGTTGTATCTGAAGCGTTCCAAATGGGTACGGCCGATGTACGGTGACTCGGAATTTCATCTGCAGCGTGTCGCGACCCTGGGAGGTGTGTAATGGACTTTGATTATTCGCCATCAGAAGAAGCATTTCGTCAGGAGGTCCGGGCATTCATCAAGGACAATCTGCCACCGCGTAGTGAACGCGGCCCTGACTTTCTCAGCGAGTGGCTGCGCAAGGTGCGCGCGAAGGGTTGGGCCGGTTTTTCCTGGCCCAAGGAATTTGGCGGTGGTGGTGGCGGACTGGTCGAACAGGCTGTGCTGCGCGAAGAAATGTCACTCGCCAAGGCACCACCACTCGGGACATCGTTCATGGGTCTTGCGTGGGTAGGACCTGGCATCATCCAGTACGGCACCGAAGCGCAGAAACAGCGTTTCATTCCAGATATTCTCGACAGCAAGGTCATCTGGTGCACCGGTTACTCCGAGCCGAACTATGGCTCGGACCTTGCCTCCATTCAGTGCAAAGCCGTACGTGAAGGAGATGACTATGTCATCAACGGTCAGAAGATCTGGACCTCCGGCGCGCCGTGGTCGCAGTGGATCATCCTGCTGGTACGCACCGACTTCCATACCAACAGCAAACACCAGGGCATTACCTGCCTGCTGGTGCCGATGAACAGTCCGGGACTGGAAGTGAAACCCATCGAAAACATGGCAGGTGACCGTCATTTCGCGGAAGTGTTTTTCAAGGACGTTCGAGTGCCTGTCACCAACCGTCTGGGCCAGGAAGGTGACGGCTGGAAAGTCACCGTGTCTGCGCTGGCCAACGAACGATCGAGCATCGGCGAAGTCACGCAGATGTTCGACAAACTCGATACGCTGAAAGAACTGGTGCAGCACACCAGTAAAAACGGCAAACCCGCGAGAAGGGACCCGGCAGTCAGGCGACGTCTGGCGACTTTCGAAATGAAAATCGCTGCCATGAAGTACAACGGCCTGCGTTATCTGACGAAGCAGATCCGTGGTGAACCGCTGACCAGCGAAACCTCCGTCAACAAGTTGCACCGGGCGAGCCTGGAAATCGAAATGGACGATTTTGCCGTGGCACTCACCGGTCAGGCGGGATTGCACCTGCGCGGGTCTGACAACGCCGTCGACAAAGGCAGCTGGGCAAAATCAAGTCTGTCCTGGCCGAACGTCGTGATCGGTGGTGGTACGCCGAATATCCAGCGCAACATCATCGCGGAGCGGATCCTGCATTTACCAAAGGACTGAGCGCTTTGCCTCACCAGATCCCTTATCGCCGGTGTTTGAGGTAAGTCTCGTTAACGCAGTTCTGCAGGCGTCCAGTACTCAGGTACGTCAGCGCCACTTCGCCCGCCTTGTAACGCATGTCATGCACACTTTCCGGCGTGAAGAATGCCGAGTGCGGGGTAATGACCAGACGATGGTCTATCCACTCTTCATCGGCGGCCCAGGCCTTGATCAGGGGATGGTCGGGATTGGCCGGCTCCTCTGGCAACACATCGAGGCCTGCAGCCTGCACCTTGCCCGACTTCAACGCATCGTGCAATGCGTCGAGATCAACGATCGGACCACGCGCCGTATTGATCAGGATCAGGCCGGGTTTGCTGGCGCTGAGTACTTCGGCATTGATCAGCTTCGTGGTCCCTGCACTCAGTGGCACATGCACGCTGATGACGTCGCTGATACTGAACAATTCCGTCAATGAGTGAACCCGCTTGACTCCAATCGCCAGATCCGAACCGTTGGACACGTACGGATCATAGATCACGACGTTCATGCCAAACGCCTTTGCCCGCAGCGCCGCCGCCGTGCCGATGCGACCCAGACCGACGATACCCATGGTGCAGACCGACAGCCGCTTGCCGAAGGGGTTCAGCGCCGGCCGCCACTTCTTGCGCGGGTCCTGCTTCAGCTCTCGCGTGTGAAAGGTGATGCCCTTCATGAGTGACAGCATGAGCGCCAGGGCGTGGTCGGCAACTTCCTGAGTGCCGTAGTCCGGTACGTTGCAGACCGGAATGCCGAGTGCACCCCACGCTGCCAGATCAATGTTGTCGAAGCCCACGGCAGGTTTGACAAAAACGCGGCAGCGCGAAAGTTGAGCCCGGTAACCGGGATCGAGGTCGACGCCGTTGACGATGGCATCACAGGCCGCCCAGTCGGATGCCGCCACATCCCGGGCGTACTGGTGAAACACGGCCTCGCCGCCATTGGCGACGCTGGAAAGCTCAATACTCTTGTCACCTGGCCAGCGCATATCTGGCCAGAGAATCTTGAAGGTCATGTTCCGCTCCTTGATAACGTTGTTTTTTTGTGTTCTTCGTGTCTCGGTTCAGGCAAGCAACTCGGGTAACACACTGACAGAACGACGCACACGATCCGGATCGAGTCCTGGCAATCGCAGGC
The DNA here is from genome assembly GCA_031385325.1 of Gammaproteobacteria bacterium. Classification (GTDB taxonomy): domain Bacteria; phylum Pseudomonadota; class Gammaproteobacteria; order Pseudomonadales; family Azotimanducaceae; genus SYFY01. The sequence goes on from JANNBJ010000013.1 coordinate 116,535, forward strand.
GTGTTGCAATCAGGTGGGTCATGGCGATGGTTTCTCGGTATCGCGCCACTTGCTCCTGCACATGACCAGATTCGCCGACAATGGCCCATGCGTCCACCTCGTTCGGCGACTTGTCGCGAGGCCTGGGCAACGAGGCCAGTCGCTCTTTCACTGCAGTAGTCTCGGCCGCATCGTTGGTGACATAGACCGTCCGCATCACCGGCACACAATCGACATGTGCAGCCCCAGCCTGCCGATGGCTCAAATAGTTCCGCTCAAGTGTTTCGAGCGTTTCCATGGGTGAAGCCAGATACGGCAAACCGAGGCGACCTGCCTGGGCGAGAGCCTTTGGACCAAACGCTGCCACCCAGATGGGTGGATGTGGTTTCTGGCACGGTAAGGGTGCGAGCGTAATTCCGGCGGTTCCTTCAACACACACCGGTTCTCCGGTCCAGGCACGACGCATCATGTCGAGAGTGGCTTCAAACACTTCACGTTTTTCTCCAGGCGTGACGTTGAATGCCTTGAGCATGTCCGGCGCGAATCCTCGCCCCACGCCGAGAATGACGCGTCCACGGGATAACTGGTCAAGCACCGCCACCTGTTCCGCCGCCAGCAGTGGATTGCGAAGTGTCAACAGATAACTCGTCGTACCCAGGCGAATACGCGAGGTTGCACCTGCAACACCAGCGAGCAGCATCAGTGGGTCCGGGATCGCGCCTGGATTGAAGTGGTTTTCTGGCAGCCAGAACGATTCGTAGCCAAGGCGCTCCGCATGGGCCGCCTGTTCCTGGAGATTTCCCGCCCCCGGATCCGAAAAATCCCATGGCGTCAGCCCTAAATGCACGCTTCCACTCCCCTGCGAATTGACCGCGGCACCATCCGGCCGAGGTTTAGTTGATTGGGATTATGCCTGCCCGAGCGGGAGAGCGAGGACAGCTTTTGATGAATTCGAGGTGCATCGTGGAACTATGCAATCGGTACTGCGGGGTATTTGGACCAACCATCCCACCGGTGCAGCCAATCGGGCTCAAGTCCGACCGGCTGCTAGTCTTTCAGGATGATCTACACCATTTACCACGCGCCCGAGGACGCTCATCTGGTGGGCCCACTTGCCCGCTTCATCGAGCTGACGGAGGTTGCCCTCGTTTGTGTCGACAGCGAGCCTGCCAGGTACGCAACTTCCGGTCTGGTCATGTGTGGTCGCGGTTATGACACTCAGCCCTGGTTGAAAAAAGCACTCCGCTTCAGCAACTCAGTCGTCGCTGTGTTGCTCGCTGATGTCGATCCTGGTGTCAAAAATGCCCGCCGTGTCGACCTTCGCGCCTGGCCCGGTCGATCAGCCGACCGAACAGTGCTTGCGCTGGCCGAATGGTTGAAGAGCGACGGCAAGTCGTCCTTTCCCGGGATGAGCGCAAAATCAGCTGCATCTGCCAGCCCACAGCGTTCGCAGAACATCGCCGCGCTCGTGGTGCTGTCGGTGATTATCGGGTTGTTTGTCCTGATGGCCAGGTCAACGGACCTCAAGTCGGCTGCGGTATTACCATCGAGCCAACCGCCGACAGTTGCACCGGTGTCTTCGACCGCAACTCCGAAGCCATCACACGACGCCAATACCGCCAAGGCCACCAATACCGCCAAGTCCACATCAGGATCAACCGCAGCTGTGGAACCCACCGTGCCTGGTCATGCCGTTGCTGATTTGCAGGTCGATCCAAAGCCGCCTATGACAAGCGAGCAGCAACCCAGGAACAAACAACTGCCCGCCACCAGCCGGGTGCACCTGGATCGTTGTTATCTTCTTCGACGCACCGACGGTGACGTCCCGCCAAGAGCCTGTCTGATCTCGAATGCCGTTCGCTTGTTGGGCGAACGGCAAGCGCACTAGCCCGCACTATTCATCAAGGAACGTAGCGAGGGCGTCGAGAGTAACGAAAAGACTGGTTGGCGCGGACCGGAGCGCGCGCAGGCGTGCTTGACAGCACGTCGAGCACGCGGAGGGAGCACGCCGAGTGTTTTCGCTGCTATCGGCGACCGCAGCAGGTCATTCATGAATAATGCGGGCTAGGGTCTAACCCCTTTGACAGTTGTCAGGACGCCAAACCATCCCTTGGCTCCAGCCCTTCGATCAGCGATAGAAGAGAATTTCAGGTATCTCGCAACCAAGCAGGACGATGATGGCAGTTGGTCGCCGTCCTGGAGTTGGTATGGAAACTACGAAGCCGAGTGGAAGATCGCGGAGATTGAAATACGCAGCAAGCCCGGACTATTCATGAAGATTCGTCGCGAGGGTGACGAGATGCACAAAAAGACTTAGGTGGCGCGGACTGTAAGGCGCGCAGGCAAACTTCCCAGTACGTCGAGCACCTGGAAGGAGCACGCCCTGTGTTTTTGTGTATATCGGCAGCCGCAGCAGAATGTTCATGAATAGTCCGGGCTAGATTGTTGCGGACAATCTCTGTCTGGCGCACCACTTTCTCCGTGAGCCGATCTTCCGAATGAACTGACGTTCGGGTCTTAGATCGGATGCAGACGCACAGGAACGTTCTTGATCCCCCGGATGAAGTTGTTGGGCAGGCGTTCGACTTCACCAACCACTTCTACGGTGTGAAAGCGCTTCACGATCTCCTCCCACAGAACCCTCAACTGCATTTCAGCGAGGCGGTTACCCATACAACGGTGAACCCCAAACCCGAATGCGACATGGGCACGAGCGTTGGGTCGATCGATGATCAGCTTCTCGGGATTCTGGAACACGGTGTCGTCGTGATTGCCGGAGAGGTACCACATGACAACCTTGTCGCCTTTTTTGATCTGCTTGCCGCCAAGCTCATAGTCCTGGAGTGCTGTACGGCGCATGTGAATCACCGGTGTCTGCCAGCGAATCATCTCGGAGACCATGTTGGGGATGAGGCCAGGGTTGTTGCGCAGCTTCTGATATTCGTCCGGATACCGGTTGAGTGCCATGACGCCGCCGCTGATGCTGTTGCGGGTTGTATCGTTGCCACCCACGATCAGGAGCAGGATGGTGCCGAGAAACTGTTCCGGATCCTCGTTCATGCGTGCCGTGGCCTGGTTGTGCTGCAGCATCGAAATCAGATCGAATTTTGGCGGCTGCCCGGCCTTTGCCGCCCAAAGCTGGTAGAAAGCGCCGGCAGCCTGCATGAGCTCCTCGTATCGATTGGTCAGGTCGATGCTGTAGTCCCCGGTCACTTCCGGTATCGCTGTCGTCAGATCCGACCAGTGGATCAGCTTCCGCCGCTCCTCGTAGGGAAAGTCGAACAGCGTTGCGAGCATCCTTGCCGTCAGTTCGACAGAAACTTCCTGCACCCAGTTGAAGGTTTCGCCGACAGGCAGCTTTTCAAGAATGTCGATCGCACGTTCCCGGATGAGCGGTTCCAGCTCAACCAGATTGGTCGGCGCCACACTGGGCGCGACGGCCTTCCGCTGCGGCAAGTGCTCAGGCTCGTCCATGGTGATGAAGCTGCGCCCCTGAATCTGGCCTTCCGCGGCAACTGGCGGATCGACGATCGCGATTCCGCCGAATGCTGACGATGAAGAAAAAACCGAGTGGGTGGTGTCCACCTCTTTGATGAGCGCGTGGCTGCTTACAGACCAGAAGGGACCGACCGTGCTGTCTGCCAGGTAGTGAACGGGCGCCTCACGGCGTAGCCGCGCGAACCAGGGCTGCCAGGTATCCGTGCCAAACAGAACCGGCCGGCTGACATCGATTTCCGCCAGCGGCGTGCTGTCTACATGCAGATGTCCTGCTTTGCTCATGCTGATCTCGTTTGGTTGATAGAGAAACTATAGGGGATATCTGATGTTGGTTAGCCCCTCCTGCGCGAAAGTACAGGGCAATGTCGTGGACAACAAGCCGTGTCAGCCGCTGTGTCAGCGGCTGTCTCAGCTACCGGGCAAACGGCATGCCGCTGATTCGATTCACGGAATTTGCCGGCCTTAAAGCACAGCGGGTATTCTCGATTCGGTTAAACAGGACCCGGAACTCGGCAATGTGCCGAATCACCCCCAAAACCCTGGCAAATGCCATCCATGAACTCAGCCGCATGTCCGTCGGCGATCAGCAGTTGCTGGCTGATGAAATTTATCGTGCGCAGCCGAACCTGCTGGCCAGCGTTCTAGCTCTGAGCAGCTTCGATGTGCACGTTTCGCGTATCGAATTCGCTCTGCGATCGCTGCTCCTCATCTTCCTTGCGATGAAACGAAGTGGTCACACATGGCCGATCATCACGGAGGATCACCAGGCTGAATGTTTCAAGGAACTGACCGACTGGATGATCGATTCGGAAAAGCCCAAGACAGCGCGCGAACTTCGAGTCGAAGCCCAACGGAGTCTAAAGCACCCAGAGAAATACCTGTTCGCACACGTCCTGTCGGAGACCCGTGACTATCTGGCTCGTCTCCCTACAGCGCTCGAGTCGGACAGATACGTCATGTTCGCCGTTTTCAATCTCGTGGAGTGCATTGCCCGCCCCCAGTCCGGCGAACTCACAAGAAGGTAACCTGCGAAACTCGCAGGACACCCCTGAAGGGTTTGGGGTCAGACGCAGGCGGGTCGAGCAAACCGCCCGATGTCTAAGTGGAGACGCTAACATCGCCGTTTCCCTGTCCTTGTCGATCTGGGCATACTTCAAGCGTGGAGTCGCGCCGAGCGAACTCCGGGGAAGCCAGCCACAACCACAGAGATTTCATGAGCACCAATTCCAATCCTCCCGGGCGAGACCGCAGCGGAGCAGAAAGCCTTGTCCAGACCTTCGTCGATGCCGGCGTGAAGGTTTGTTTCACCAATCCGGGCACCTCGGAGATGCACTTCGTCGCGGCGCTGGATACCAATCCCGAGATGCGGTGTGTGCTCGGGCTGTTCGAAGGTGTCGTCACCGGTGCGGCTGATGGCTATGGCCGGATGACGGGAACGCCTGCGGCAACACTGCTGCACCTTGGGCCTGGCCTCGGCAACGGCCTCGCCAATCTGCATAACGCCAAAAAAGCGCGTACACCGATAGTCAACGTGGTCGGTGATCACGCCACCTACCATCGCAAGTACGACGCGCCCCTTAGTTCGGATGTGGAAGGCATCGCCCGTCCGGTGTCCGGCTGGGTCAACGTTTCGCATTCCGCCGATGATGTCGGGGCAGATGGCGCACGTGCTGTACAGGCTGCCTTGTCACCGCCGGGTCAGGTGGCGACGCTGATCCTGCCTGCAGACACCGCCTGGAATCGCACGACGGCCGTTGCCAAGCCGCTACCCCGTCGAGCACCGCGTCCGGTAGATTCCCAACAGGTTGATGCAGCGGCGAAAGCGCTGCGGACCGGTGAGCCTGCCGTGCTGCTGATGAACGGGGTTATCACACCGTCGCGGGCTGCAATGGCCCAGCGCATTGCCAAGGCAACGGGCGCGCGTGTGTTGACCGATACCTTTGTGCCTCGAATGGCGCGTGGTGCTGGTCGAGCCGAAGTGGCCCGACTGCCGTATTTTGGCGAGCAAGCTGCCGAGGTGCTGGCGGGAACGCGACATCTGATTCTGATATCGACCCAATCGCCGGTGACTTTTTTTGCCTATCCCGAAAAGCCCAGCTGGCTTACGCCGCCTGGATGTGCCACCTATACGCTGGTCGAGCGGGACGGTGATGTTGATGGTTCACTCGAAGCGCTGGTGCAGGCTGTTGGCGCACAGCAGGTAACCCCGGACCTCGTCGAGTTGTCGCGGCCTTCTCTGCCCAAGGGTGTGCTCGACCCGAAGGCCATCGGGCAGTCGGTGGCTGCACAGTTTCCCGAGAACGCGATTGTTGTTGATGAAGGCGGTACCGCGGGTGGAATGACCGGTGCTTCCATTCGTGGCGCACCACCCTTTGATCACCTGATCCTGACCGGTGGGTCCATTGGTTATGGACCACCAGCGGCGACTGGCGCTGCAGTTGCGTGCCCGGATCGTCCCGTCATCTGTCTGCAGGGCGATGGTGCTGGCATGTACACGATCCAGGCGTTGTGGACCCAGGCGCGGGAAAAACTGAATGTCACGACGATCGTTTATTCGAATCGAAAGTACGGCATTCTGCAGATTGAGTTTGGTCGCGTAGGCGCGCACAACCCGGGTCCCAAGGCGATGAGCATGCTGGACCTGACCAATCCGTCCATCGATTGGGTCAAGCTCGCCGAAAGCATGGGCGTTCGTGGATTTCGAGCGGATTCGGCGGAGAGCTTCAACAAGGCATTTGCCGCGTCATTGACCGAGTCTGGTCCGTCGCTGATCGAGGCGGTAATCTGATGGTGTGGGCAGTATTACGATCGAGTGGTCGAAACTGATTTGAATGAAGCAATGAGATCGGTTCTTACTCAAATAACTGATGGGAGAAGATGATGTTCAGCCATGTGATGCTTGGCGTTAACGACCTGGAAAAATCCAGGAAATTCTACGACGCGGTGCTCGGCACGCTAGGCATCGGTCCAGGGTTCGCCAACAAGAACCGCTATTTCTATCGCAGCCCGACCGGCACGTTTGCGATCACCACTCCAATCAACGGTCAGCCTGCCACCCACGGCAATGGCAGCACGATCGGCTTTGCGGTCGCGTCGGCGGAACAGGGCAATGCATTTCATGCCGCGGGTATCGCCAACGGCGGCACTACGTGTGAAGACCCACCGGGGTTCCGTGACAAGACCTGGCTGGCTTACCTGCGTGATCCGGATGGCAACAAGCTCTGCGCCCTGCATCGAGGCAGCTGATCGTGGTCCCGATCCGGTAAAGGTTGTTTCGACAGGAGGCGCCGATGTCCTTGACCATGCGTGACGTGCTGGCCGTGCAGTATCGAGTGCGTACCACGGAACCGGTGGCGCAACGCACGGACTCGGCGCTCCTGCTGATCGACATTCAGCAGCTGGCCAGTGCCGATCACCTGCAGACGAGCGCTGTGGCGGCGGGGTTACCCGAGCCGGAAGTCCGTGCTGCGCTCGAAGACTACCGGCAGCGTTTCGACATCGCGGTCGGCCACTGTGCACAGTTGTTGGGCGCCGCTCGAGCAGCTGGTATCACACCCGTGCACGCCCGGATTGAGGCGCTTTCCGGAGATGCCCGTGATACCGGAGCGGTCCATGCGCGCATGGGCTGGAAATATCCGCCGGGCAGCAGCGAATCCAGGTTTCTGCCGGCGGTTGCGCCGGAGCCTGGGGAAATCGTGATCTCGAAAACCTGTAGCGGCGCCTTCACATCAACGGTACTGGATCCTGTACTGCGCAACATGGGCATTCGCCATCTGTGGATCTGCGGATTCATGACCGATGAGTGCATCGAAGCCTCGACGCGCGCCGCCCTAGATCTGGGATATCTCACGCGCGTGGTCGGGGACGCGACCACGACCTATGATCAGGCGAGCTGGGCGGCCGTCACCAACAAGTACGCTTCGTTTGGCATCCTGACTTCTACCGAGCGGGTACTGGACCGATTCAAAACGATGTAGGTCATTCTGGCCACACAGGAGGATCAGCAGTGCGATCATCAATTGCGGTACCAACCATCGACATCTCCAATCCGGATCGCAGCAGTCTTGATGCGCTCGATCAGGCCTGTCGGGAACACGGTTTTTTTCTGCTTGCTGGACACGGCCTTGACGGGCTCATTGACCAGACGTGGCACGAGACGCGTCGATTTTTTGATGCGGACCGAGCGATTCGCCTGGCGATCCAGCGCAGTCAGGAGAATCCGCTGGGTTACTACGATCGCGAATTGACCAAACGCCGTCGTGATACCAAGGAAGTGTTCGACTTTGTCGACCCGAGTCTGGCCGGTCTCGATGGCAAGAACCGCTGGCCCGATGGTTTGCCCGGATTTCGAGATGGCCTGGTTCGATTCTTCGATGCGTTCAGCATTTTGGCCGACCGAACGTTGTGGTTACTGCATGAGGCCTTGCAGCTCTCGGCTGAAGGCAGGGCATCGATGGTCAGCAGTCGACACAGCAGTACCGTGCGGCTGAATCATTATCCGGTTGGCGACCCGGTGCCGGCCGCCGAAAGGCACACGCTTCCCGAGTTGGGAGAAACCGCGCTGGGTCATCACACGGATCCCGGTGTGTTGACGTTGTTGTTACAAGACGACACCGGTGGGCTACAGACTGAATCAGCGACACACGGCTGGATCGATGTGCCACCGACACCAGGCACAGTCGTCGTCAATCTTGGTGACTGCATGCAGTCGTGGACCAACGATCGTTATCGGGCCGCCGTGCACCGGGTGTTACCCATGCATCAGCAGCGCCGCTTCAGCATTCCCTATTTTTCCAATCCTGAGCGGCATGCGGTGATAACGCCACTGCCTGAACTCAGTGTGGAAGGTGCTCGCTATCGATCGGTGGGATGGCGAGAGTTCATTCAGGCGCGGGTGGATGACAATTATGCCGATCTGGGCGCCGATGACACTCAGATGGCGCAGTATCGGGTTGCTCAGTAACGATCAAGATCTGACAAAAAGCGGGCGAAGGTGTCTTCGAGGGAGGGCAGTCAATGCAAGGGTCCTTGATCCATCGGCTGACGGGTCGTCCTGAGTGGCAGTTTGCGTCTGTGTTGCCCAGGGCTGCGCCTTTTCTCGCTGCAGTGTGGTGGGTACTTCTGGTTCTACGCGGTCTGTTACCTGCCGGGTTTGCTGTGGCCATGGGGTTGCTGATTACAGCGGTGCAGGCGGGCGGTTCGCTGCTGGGGCCGCTCACGCTGGTTGGCGCCGTGTTCGTCGGCTTGCAAACACTGTCCCCCCTGCATCAGGTTGTCAGCAAAAATCTCGGTAGTCGAACCGCCGCCTGGCTGTATGACGAGCTGACGCGATTGTGTGTCGCGCCGCCAGGCATCGGTCATCTTGAAGACCCTGAGCTGACCACCGATCTGAGTATGGCAAGGGATTTTGATCTGGGGATCACCGGGCCGCCGCTATCCGTGTCCATGGATTTCATTGCTGCCGGTTTGGTCGAGTTCGTCGGCGGCGTATCGGCAACCATTGTCGTCGCCTTCTTTTCTCCGTTCGCGGCGCTGTTGCTCGCTGGGTCGTGGCTTGCAACCCACTGGCTGCTGCGTGAGAGTGCGGTGTGGAAGGATCGCAACACCGATACCGTACGGGAGGCGCAGCGCCATGCCGACTACAGCTATCGCATTGCGGTGGATCCACCCGCAGCCAAGGAACTGCGCCTGTTCGGACTGAGCGAGTGGATCGTCGAGCGATTCGCCGCGCGTCGAAGGCAGTTGCATGATCTGCGTTGGGAAGCCACACGTTTGCGTGAGAAATCGGTGGTCTGGAGTCTGCTCATCATCACCGTGGCCAACCTCGTGGTGTTTGCGTTCCTGGCGGAGGCCGCTCTGGCTGGCGAGATCGTGCTCGGACAGATGGTGACGTACGCAAGCGCCGCGGTGAGTACCAGCATGATTGCGTTTGGCGGTCTGTCATGGGCACTGGATGGCGCTGCTGCACCGGTGGCCGCGGTGTTGAGATTAC